>CANBRM010000029.1 GCA_947371915.1 Comamonadaceae bacterium
TGCGAGCAACGTTGAAAAAGTGGTGGTTGAAGAAGCCACCATTGAAGACAACAAGCCACCTTTGTTGGTATACCGAGAAGCTGCCAAGACAGCTTAAACAAGATTCATCTCGGGGACAGCGCACATCGCCTGTCCCTTTTTAATTGGAAGGCTGACCATGTCTGGACAACCCCCGCTGCCCGCTACCCCTCTCGAACTGCCGTTGTTGCCTCTGCGCGACGTGGTTGTTTTCCCACACATGGTGATCCCCTTGTTTGTGGGACGCCCCAAAAGCATCAAGGCCCTAGAAGCCGCGATGGCCGCTGAGCGCCGCATCATGTTGGTGGCCCAAAAAGCAGCCGCCAAAGATGAGCCTGCTGTGGGCGACATGTTTGAAGTTGGCTGTGTGTCGACCATTTTGCAAATGCTCAAGCTGCCCGATGGCACCGTGAAGGTGTTGGTCGAAGGTCAGCAGCGCGCCAAAGTGGACGGTATCGAAGATGGCGAGTCGCATTTCACCGCCCATGTCACGCCCATCGAAGTGGTGGCTGCCGAGACCGGCAGCGAGGTGGAAGCCTTGCGCCGTGCGGTGATGCAACAGTTCGACCAGTACGTCAAACTGAACAAGAAAATTCCGCCTGAAATTTTGACCTCCATCGCCAGCATTGACGATGCAGGACGTTTGGCAGACACCATCGCCGCGCATTTGCCTTTGAAGCTGGAAAGCAAGCAAGTGGTGCTCGATTTGTCAAACGTGCGCGATCGTTTGAGCAATTTGTTTGAGCAACTGGAGCGCGAGGTTGACATTCTCAACGTCGACAAAAAAATCCGTGGTCGCGTCAAGCGCCAGATGGAAAAGAACCAGCGCGACTTCTACCTGAACGAACAAGTCAAAGCCATCCAAAAAGAGCTGGGCGAGGGCGAAGAGGGCGCGGACATCGAAGAGATCGAGAAGAAGATCAAAGCGGCCCGCATGCCCCAAGAGGCACGTAAAAAAGCCGACGCCGAGCTGAAAAAACTCAAGCTCATGTCGCCCATGTCTGCTGAAGCGACGGTGGTGCGCAACTACATCGATGTGTTGATTGGCTTGCCTTGGAGCAAGAAAACCAAGATCAAACACGACTTGGGCAACGCAGAGAGCGTGCTCAACGAAGACCATTACGGCTTAGACAAAGTCAAAGACCGCATCTTGGAATATCTCGCGGTTCAACAACGCGTCGATAAAGTCAAAGCGCCGATTTTGTGTTTGGTCGGCCCTCCTGGCGTGGGTAAAACCTCGCTCGGTCAGTCCATCGCCAAAGCCACGGGACGCAAGTACGTGCGCATGGCCTTGGGTGGCATGCGTGACGAGGCTGAGATTCGTGGTCACCGTCGCACCTACATTGGCGCCATGCCCGGCAAGGTTTTGCAAAGCTTGACCAAAGTCGGCACGCGCAACCCATTGTTCTTGCTCGACGAAATCGACAAATTGGGCACCGATTCCCGTGGTGACCCTTCCAGCGCTCTGTTGGAAGTGCTCGACCCCGAGCAAAATAACAAGTTTGGTGACCACTACGTGGAAGTCGATTACGACTTGAGCGACGTGATGTTCGTGGCCACCTCGAACTCCATGAACATTCCACCGGCCTTGTTAGACCGCATGGAAGTGATTCGTTTGTCGGGGTACACCGAAGACGAAAAAACGCACATCGCCATGAAGTATTTGCTGCCCAAGCAGCTCAAAAACAACGGCGTGAAAGACGAAGAGTTGGCAGTGGATGAAGCAGCCATTAGCGACATCGTGCGCTACTACACGCGTGAAGCGGGTGTGCGTTCGTTGGAACGTGAGTTGTCCAAGATTTGCCGCAAAGTCGTCAAGGCTTTGCTGCTCAAGCAAATGACACCGCAAGTCAAAGTGACTGCCGACAACTTGGCTGACTTTTTGGGCGTGCGCAAATACTCTTACGGCCGAGCTGAAGCTGAAAACCAAGTGGGCCAAGTGGTCGGCTTGGCGTGGACCGAAGTGGGCGGCGATTTGCTGACCATCGAAGCCGCCATCATGATAGGCAAGGGCACCATCACCCGCACCGGTTCGCTGGGAGATGTGATGAAAGAGTCAGTGGAAGCCGCTCGCACCGTGGTGCGCAGTCGTGCACGCCGCTTGGGCATTTCCGAAGAGCTGCTGGAAAAGCGTGACATCCACATCCACGTTCCTGACGGCGCAACGCCCAAGGACGGCCCGAGTGCAGGTGCGGCCATGGCAACGGCCTTGGTGTCTGCGCTCACGGGCATCCCTGTGCGTGCCGATGTGGCCATGACGGGTGAAATCACCCTCCGTGGCGAAATCACGGCGATTGGTGGCTTGAAAGAAAAACTGTTGGCCGCGTTGCGCGGTGGTATCAAGACGGTGATGATTCCAGAAGAGAACGTCAAAGACCTGCAAGACATTCCTGAGAATGTCAAAAATGGGTTGGAGATCGTCCCCGTTCGTTGGATCGACAAAGTCTTGGAAGTGGCCTTAGAGCGCTTGCCAACCCCCTTGCCCGATGAGGTGCCACCGGTGGCCGCTGCGGTCACGGACGTTGCGGTTAAAGCAGCTGCTGTGAAACACTGACATTAAATGCACGAAGTTTTGATGCGCGCTGATTTCTTTGAAAAAGTGCGCTAGAATAACGGCTTCTGCGGGAATAGCTCAGTTGGTAGAGCGCAACCTTGCCAAGGTTGAGGTCGCGAGTTCGAGTCTCGTTTCCCGCTCCAAATTCGATAAGGGAAGCACCAGCTTCCCTTTTTCGTCAAAGCAGATGGCGCGATAGCAAAGCGGTTATGCACCGGATTGCAAATCCGTTTAGCCCAGTTCGACTCTGGGTCGCGCCTCCAAAATCTTGCCGTTACTGTTCACGCAGTAACGGCATTTTTTTCGTCTGAAGATTCTCTGTTCACTGTGCCTTGTACCCCATGCGAAACCCGCCCCAGTGCTGCCCTGCCACCATGATGGGCACAGACAGATCATGCATGATTTCACCGGTATCGCGCTTGTACGTTTGCAGCAATAACTTTTGCGTGTGCGAGCCGCAGCGGCTGCCGGTTCGGTCGCTGAAAATGCGTTTGCTGCGGCTGCTCACTAAGTCCACGTCGTAGCGGCCGGTCAGTGGCTTGGCAAATTTGTCGTTGTGTGTGGGCACGTAGCCGCGTTTGTTGGTGCAGATGGCAAACACAAGTTCGGGGCAGCTTTGCAGCACGGTTTCTTGAATGGCGGGTAGCACTTGGTCAGTGAACGCATCGAACTTTGAGCTGTACTTTTGGGGGTTGGTGTTCACGATGGCGACGTGTTCCACACTCAGCAAATCCGCCTGACTGATCCTGCCTCGTGCCACGCCTTCTTCAAACACTGCTTGCACCGCATCGGCCGCAGCACGCGCCACGGCGAACATGCGTCTGTGTACGGTTTCTAAGTTCAACTCCACCAACTTTTCGTAAAAGCCTTCGCTGAGCTCGGTCAGGCCCATGGTCTGGCGTTCTTGAGATTCGATGCGCAGGCCGAAGCTGGCTAGCTCGTCTTGAATCTCGCCCAAGTAATTGGAGATGGTGTTCACTTCTTGTGCCGAATGGCTCGAAGCTTGCACGATGCCGTCCATCTGCTCAGACAGCTCACTCGACGAATTCAAAATGCCCGTGAGGCGCTGTCCCACCTGCTCGATCTGCGTGACGTTGGCCTGAACATCGCTGAGCAATTCATTCATGCTGCTGACCGCCAAGCCCGTTTGGCGGGTGATGCCACTCACGCTGGCGTCAATCTCTTGCGTGGCTTCAAACGTCTTTTCAGCCAATTTACGCACTTCGTCAGACACAACGGCAAAGCCTTTGCCGTGCTCGCCCGCACGTGCCGCTTCAATGGCGGCATTCAAAGACAACATGTTAATTTTGTTGGCAATGTCTTGAATCAAGCGCACAACGTGTTCGATTTTCTGGGAACTGACCTGCAAATCCGTGATGGACGAGGACACCATTTGTGTACGCGCACCCATGTGGCGCATGGCGTCGATGGTGTTGTTTAACTCGACTTGGCCCAATTGAGAGTTCTCACGGGCTTGTTGGGCCAATTGGGCCACCGACGCCGCATCTTTGCTGACACGGCTGGAGTTGTGCGCCAGCGATTGCGAGGAGTCAGAGACTTGCGCCCCCTTGTTGGCAAGCGCCTTCATTTCTTGGTTGATGGTGTTGGCTTGCCACGACAAATCGGCCAAGGTGATGGAGCTGTTCTCCACCACCAACGTCATGTCATGCACGATTTTGAGCAAGTTCAAATGCCCTGTGTCCAGTTTTTCAAGTGCGGGCCCCAGCAGGGGGTCGGCGCGCCAAGCCGACGAGATGGATGAACCAGAAACGGACGTGTTGTGCACGTCGGTGTAGACCTGCTGAATAAAGTGATGAAGCTCGGCGATCAGCGCTTGCAAGTGGCTCAATCCAGACTGCACGCTGCTCAGCATGTGAGCGCCTTCGTCATCCGTGGCGGCGGGCAATGTGTTTGAGATCGCTAAGTCCAGCCGACCGCGCTGCAAGGCCGCCATGGCTGTGTCCACTTGTGCCATGGCCACTTTTTGATGATTCAGGTGCCTGGCAATCGAGCGGGTGAGCTGCTCTAACTCTGCGGGCAACTGGGCTGGCAAGTTCTGACCCAGATCGCTCTGGGTTTCAGTGCGTTCAAGCCTCAACTGCACAGACTGCAAACCCGTCAGGATGGGGCGCAAAACCACCAAGCCTGTGAACAGTACCCCCAGCAGGGACGTGAGCAGCAAGCCCATCAACCAAGCGCCGTTTGAACTTTCGATGAGTTCCAGAGGAAGCAGCGAAAAGACCACCCCCGACGCGCAACTGATCACCAGCGCACAAAAAATTACGAAGAAGACTAGTCGTTTTTGGATGGAGTGCAGCACAAAAAAATTCCCCAACACACAGGCGTTTTTGCTGGTTTTAATGGATTAATACGAATTCAAATTATCAACGATTGAATTTCGTTGCTTCAAAAGTCCAAAACTTTTTGAATCTAAGAAAAAATCGCAGGATTCATACCCGCATTACCTACAAAGCCCATGCGAATTTTTACAAAAACCTGTGTTGGCGTCTTGTTTCTCATGCCCCTATTAGGGCCAACCCATCTGCATGCCGCCAGCTTGTTTGGCGACCACACCTGTACAAGTTGGGTCACGTTGTCTGAGGCCGATCAAAAGGCTTGGGCCAACGCGTTCATTGCGCCTTTAAGCCTGACGTTCAAAGGGCTTAGAAAAAGTAATGTCGACAAGTACAACGACAACCCCAACGCGTCTTTGCAAGCCACTGAAAGTATCAACGCTTATTGCAAAGCGAACCCAGATAAAACCGCAGCCCATGGCGCTGCGGCTTATCTGAATACGCTCATTAACGAATAGAACGGTGCTGGTTTAAGCGGCGCCTTCGATCACGGCTTCAAATAAGTTTGTACTGTCTCCCAAGCCACTTGCTGCAGATGCAGGGCCACGTCAGGCTTTAAGCCGGCAGAAAATTTCAAGCCAACAGGCGATTGTTTGAACAGGGTGGCATAGGTCGTGGCTGCAGCCAAATACGTGCCTTCCACGCTGGGGTGACGCTTGTCTGGGGCGTACAAATTCACAGAAGGTTGTACGGCGATCGAGCGCGCAAATGCCAAACCGGCAGGTATCACCAACGCTTGGTTGGCGTTGCCTGCCTCGGTGTAAGCCTGTGCCAACTGAGCTGTCATTTCAGGCTTGTCTTTGTAGGCCCAAGACATGAAGAAGACGGGCTTCGAGCCGTGTTTGCGCACCGTGTCGCTGTGCTTTTTGGCGAACTCCGTGAACACGGGCTTCATGGTGGGATGAATCGGGCATTGGCTGCAATCCATCATCACCGACGCTTCGAAGAGCTTGTTGGTGCTGGGGTTGAACACCACGCTGTTGTCTGCGGCAAACGTGTATTTGCCAATCGCATTGGGCCTGAAGTACGAGTCCACGTCGTGCCAATCAAACCCCGATCCACTGATCGTGATCATGGAGCTGCGATACGGATGCCCCTTCAGCCCCTCTGCCACCATGGGCGACAAGTGCGACACGATGCCGTTGTTGAAATAGAAAAAGCTGTTGCCAATGTAGGCCACCGAGGTCGGTGGAGTTCCCACCCATTCTTTGACAGATGGCTTGTCTTGTGCCACGGCCGAAGCCATCGTGCCCGCCAACATCCAGCAGGCGATGGTACGGGTTAGAAATTTAGGCAGGTTCATGGGGTCTCCAACGATGAAATGTGAATTGTTAAATCCATTGGACCTCAGCCAGCCGTTCCCGTTCGTCGCAGATATGACAGCGCTCACATGCGCTTGCGCGACAAGTTCCGATCCAAGGTATAACCTTTAAGTGTTCTTTTTCTAAGGGCTTACTTCAGGCTTGGGGTTTTGTTTTGTGATCAATGCCCACACAGCATGTCGAAATGATTGACAGAATATTCCATGGAAGGCATACTTAATATGACATGGAATGTTGAATATACCGATCAATTTGAAGCGTGGTGGGCATTGTTGTCCGAGGACGAGCTACGAAGTGAATGTGCCAATTGCAGACGAACTGTATGACGTTCATTTGGAAGAGCTTCGAAAGGAAGGGCAGATTGATGACTAAGAACTTTGCAAAATTGCGAGAGCAAATGTCGCCTCAGGCGCAAGAAAAAACCAAGCGTAAAACGACCGAAATGTTGGCTGAAATGCCGTTGCATGCATTGCGTCAAGCGCGAGGTTTATCGCAAAAAACATTGGCAGAGGTCTTGCACGTTCAGCAGCCCTCCATCGCTAAGTTAGAAAAACGCACTGACATGTATCTTTCTACTTTGCGTCATCACATTGAGGCGATGGGTGGTCAGCTAGAGGTCGTTGCGCGCTTTCCTGATGGCGCAGTGAAGATCAACAATTTTGCGGCGCTGAGTTAACGCCAAGTCATACGCGCTTGCTAGCGAACCCCACGCCTCACCAGGGCGTGGGTTTTTGTTTTGTGAAAACGCTCAACGGCGACGCAGACAAGACAAGCCGACTGCGAGTGCCACTTTAAAATTCCACCAATGACTTCGCCTGACCACCCCCATCCCTCCCAGCATTTTGCGACGCGCCGCGAGGCGTTTGTGCGGGGGTTCAAGGACTCGCTGGGCGCGCCCGTGTTGGTGTTGTTCGCCGGCATGATCGGCTTTGGTGCGATGGGGCAAACGCATGGGTTTGATGCGTGGATGACGGGGCTGACGAGTTTGTTGATGTTTGCGTTGCCCGGCCAAGTGGTGCTGCTGGAGATGCTAATTTCGGGCTCGTCGTTGCTGGCCATTGCGTTCGCGGTGACGCTGACGTCGGCGCGTTTTGTGACGATGGTGGTGACGCTGTTTCCGCAACTGCACCCCCAAGATCGCAATCGAGGTTTGTACGCGTGGGTGCACCTGTTGGCGATGACGGCGTGGGCGGTGTCGATGCGCGAGTTTCCGAACATGTTGCCCAAGTACCGCTTGAGTTATTTCATTGGCTTGGGGCTGCCGTGCTGGATGGTGGCGTTGCCGGGCACGGTGCTGGGCTATGTGGCGGCGGGCTGGGTGCCTGCGGCGGTGACGCTGGGGCTGGTGTTCATCAACCCTTTGTTTTTCTTGCTGACGTTCACCGAGGTGAAGCCTTGGGCCAACCGCATCGCGATTGTGTTGGGCGGCGTGATGGGGCCCGCTTTTTATCTGCTGGACGCGAACAGCAGTTTGCTGACCACCGGTTTGGTGGCGGGCACCTTGGCTTATGCGCTAGACCGCAAGTGGCTGCGGCCTAAGCCGGTGGAGGTGTCGGTATGAGCGTCGAGGTGCAGTCAGCGGTGCAGGGATGGGAGCAGTGGCTGGGGCTGAGTGCAGCGTGTTTGGGCACGTATGCATGCCGCGCGTTGGGTGTGAAGTTGTCGGGCCACATTCACGCCGAGAGCGAGATTTTTAAGTGGATTTCGGCGGTCACTTACGCCATGGTGGCCGCACTGACGATGCGCATGATCGTGATGCCTTTGGGCTTGTTGTCCACCGTGCCGTTGTGGTTGCGCGTGTTGATTTGCGCGTTGAGTTTGGGGGTGATGGTGTCTAGCCCCAAACGCCGCTTGGTGCCCGCTTTGCTCACGGGCACCTTGCTGATGTTGGCGTATGGGGTGACGCGCTGACGTTTTAAGTCGTTTCAGCGTTGAACTGCAACGCCGCCAAGCTGGCGTACAAGCCGCCTTGCGCCAACAGGCTGGCGTGGGTGCCGCGTTCGACCAAGGCGCCGTGGTCCATCACCCAAATTTCGTCGGCTTTTTGCACGGTGGCCAAACGGTGCGCAATGACCAAGGTGGTGCGGCCTTGCATGGCGGTGTTCAAGGCGGCTTGCACCATGCGCTCGCTGTGTGCGTCTAAGGCGCTGGTGGCTTCGTCGAGCAGCAAGAGGGGTGGATTTTTGAGCATGGCGCGTGCAATGGCAATGCGTTGGCGCTGACCGCCTGACAAGCGCACGCCGCGTTCACCCAAGAACGTGTCGTAGCCCTGTGGCAAGGCGGTGATGAACTCATCGGCAAAGGCGGCGTGTGCCGCCGCCATCACTTGGGCGTCGGACGCGTTGGGGCTGCCGTAGCGGATGTTGTCCAGCGCAGTGCCCGAAAAAATAACAGCCTCTTGCGGCACGATGCCAATGCGCTGGCGCAGGTCGACCAAGTCGAGTTGGGTGAGGTCGACGCCGTCGAGGGTGATGCGGCCTGCATCGGGGTCATGAAAGCGCAGCAGCAAGCCAAACAAGGTGCTTTTACCCGCGCCGCTGGGGCCCACGATGGCCACGGTTTGACCCGCGTTCACTTGCGCCGTGAGGTGGTCGACGGCGGGGTGTTGTGGTCGCGAGGGGTAGCGAAACGCCACGTCGTCGAGTTGCAGGCGAGAGCCATTCGCGGGCCACGCGGCGTGTTGGGGGACCTCAGGCGAACGCACATCGGAGCGGGTGTGCAGCAACTCCATCAGGCGCTCGGTGGCACCGGCGGCACGCAGCAAGTCGCCATACACCTCGCCCAACACTGCAAAGGCGCTGGCCAGCAAGATGACGTACACCACGGTTTGCCCCAACTCGCCTGCGGTGGTTGTGCCTTGTTGCACAGACACGGTGCCTTGGTAAAGGCCCCACAGCAAAGCCGCGCTGGAGGCCAAGATGATGAAGCCGACCAACATCGAGCGGGCTTTGGCGCGCTTCAAGGCGGTGCCTACGGCCGAGTCGGTGGCGCGAATGAAGCGCGTGGTTTCTTGCGCTTCGGCGGTGTAGCTTTGCACCACGGGAATGGCGTTGAGCACTTCGGCGGCTATGGCGCTGGCGTCGGCCACGCGGTCTTGGCTGGCGCGTGAAAGGCGACGCACGCGACGCCCCAGCATCACGCTGGGCCACACCACCAACACCAGCACGCCGACGACTTGCAGCATGAGAAACGGGTTGGTCCAAATGAGCATGAGCAAGGCACCCACGCCCATGATGACGTTGCGCAGCCCCATGGACAGCGAGGAGCCCACGACGGTTTGAATCAGCGTGGTGTCGTTGGTGAGGCGCGACAGCACTTCGCCGGTTTGTGTGGTTTCAAAGAACGAGGGGCTTTGGCGCAGCACATGGCCATAAACGGCGTTGCGCACATCGGCGGTGATGCGCTCACCGAGCCACGTGACCAAGTAAAAACGCAGCGCCGAAAACACGGCCAAGGCGCCTGCAACGGCGAACAGGGCCAAGAAGTGGCCCACGAGCTGCTGGCTATCTGTGGGGTTGTGCAGGCCTTGGTCGATCAGCTGGCGCAAGGCCCACGGAAAGCTGAGCGTGGTGCCTGCTGCGAGTAGCAAGAACACGCCCGCCAAAGCGATGCGGCCTTTGTAGGGCCGCACAAACGGCAGCAAGCCCGAGAGCGCGTTGGGCGCTTGCGGCGCGCTCAATTGACCATGACCAATTTGCCCATCACGCCGCGTGAGCCCATGTCGGCATAGGCCTGTTTAAGTTGCGCCATGGGCAAGGTGTTGTGGATGACGGGTTTGATTTTTCCGGCACCGTACCACTGAGCGAGCTCTTGCATCATGGCGGCGTTGGCAGCGGGTTCGCGGCGCGAGAAGTCGCCCCAGAACACACCGACGATGGACGCGCCTTTGAGCAACGCCAAGTTCCAGGGCAGGGCAGGGATGGGGCCTGCGGCAAAGCCGACCACCAAGTAACGGCCGCGCCATGCGATGGAGCGGAAGGCGGGCTCGGCAAATTCGCCGCCGACGGGGTCGTAAATGACGTCGGGGCCTTTGCCGTCGGTGAGGGCTTTCAGAGCCTCGCGCAAGTTTTCGGTGCTGTAGTTGATGGTGGCGTCGGCACCGATGGACGTGCAGAGCGCGCACTTTTCAGCGTTGGACGCTGCCGCGATGACGCGTGCGCCTGCGGCTTTGGCAATTTGAATGGCCGCTGTGCCCACGCCGCCTGCCGCGCCGAGCACCAACACGGTTTCGCCCGCTTTGAGTTGGCCACGGTCCATCAGCGCGTGGTGCGAGGTGGCGTAGGTCATGATGAACGCGGCGGCATCGACGGCCGGGAAACCCGCGGGCAAAGGCATGCACAGCTTGGCGGGGGCCAGTGTGTGGCTGCCAAAACCGCCGGTGCCGCTGAGGCAGGCCACGGCTTGGCCTACTTTGAGGTGGGTCACGCCATCGCCCACGGACTCAATGGTGCCGGCGTACTCAGAGCCCGGCACGAAGGGCAGGGGCGGCTTCATTTGGTATTTGTTTTGCACGATCAACAGATCGGGAAAGTTCAGGCTGGCCGCTTCGATGCGGATCAGCACCTCGCCTGCACCGGGTTGGGGCGTGGGCAGTTCTTGCCAAGTCAGGGCGTCGACGCCAATGGGGTTTTCACAAAGCCAAGCATGCATGAGGGTCTCCTTTAAGTGTTTGCCGAATGATAGGCGTGTGGGGGCGCTGGGCTTGTCTCAAACTCTACAATTGAAAAGCAATTCAAAGGCTCGCATGAATATTTTGATTTCCAATGACGATGGCTACCAGGCCCCTGGCATCGTGGCCTTGTACGAGGCGCTGAAAGATTTGGGGCGTGTCGAGGTCGTGGCTCCCGAGCAAAACAACAGCGCCAAGTCAAACGCCTTGACCTTGCATTCGCCGCTGTACGTGCACACCGCCGCGAATGGCTTTCGTTATGTGAATGGCACGCCCGCCGATTGCGTGCACATCGCGCTGACGGGGTTGTTGGACTACAAGCCCGATTTGGTGGTGTCAGGCATCAACAACGGCGCCAACATGGGCGACGACACGATTTATTCAGGCACGGTGGGCGCGGCGATGGAGGGTTATTTGTTTGGCATTCCGGCCATTGCGTTTTCTCAAGTGGACAAGGGCTGGGGGCAGATTGACGCCGCCGCCGCCGCAGCCCGCGCTTTAGTGGTGCAGATGCAGCAACAAGGGCAGATCAAGGGCGAGCCTTGGTTGCTGAATGTGAACATTCCTAACCAGCCGCTGGCCCAACTCAAACCGCTGCGTGTGACGCGCTTGGGCCGTCGCCACTCGGCAGAGCGGGTGATCACACAAACCAGCCCACGCGGCGAAACCATGTATTGGATTGGCAGCGCAGGTGCGGCCAAAGACGACAGCGATGGCACCGACTTTCATGCCACGTTTGAAGGCCATGTGTCGGTGACGCCCCTGCATGTGGACCTCACCGAGCACGCCACTTTGCCTCTGTGGGCCCAGCGTTTGAGCGAGAGCAAGACGGCATGAAACCCAGGCCCAGTTTTCCGGCGCGTTTAGACACCTCGAACGACTCAGCCAAGCCCAAGGCTTTGCTGGGTGCCACGCGTGTGGTGACGCCGCAAACAGCGATGCGTGGGGCCGCGCCGGTTGCGTTAGCCAGCCCGACAGGGGTAGGCCTCGATTCTTCGGCTGTGCGCCGGCGCATGGTGCAAAAGTTAGCCGAGCAGGGCCTGCAAGACAGCGTGGTGCTTGAGGCAATGGGACGCATTGAGCGTCACCGCTTTGTCGATTCGGCCTTGGTGAACCAAGCCTACGAAGACACGAGTTTGCCAATTGGTTTGGGGCAAACGATTTCTAAGCCCAATGTGGTGGCTCGCATGATCACCTTGCTGCGCGAGGCGCCGGGTTTGCAAGCGGCGCCCGGCCTTCCAGCGCTGCCTTTAGGGCGTGTGCTCGAAATTGGTACGGGTTGTGGCTACCAAGCGGCGGTGCTGTCGTTGGTGGCGCGAGAGGTGTACAGCATGGAGCGTTTGCGGGGCTTGCACGACAAGGCCAAAGAGAACTTGCGGCCCATGCGTTTGCCCAATGTGCATTTGATGTTTGGCGACGGCATGTTGGGCTACCCCAAGGGCGCGCCTTACAGCGCCATCATTGCCGCAGCGGGTGGCGAGGCGGTGCCGCAGGCGTGGATTGACCAACTGGCGGTGGGCGGACGCATCGTGGCCCCCATGCAAACCACGGCGGGCCAGCAGGCTTTGGTGGTGATTGACAAGACCCCGCAGGGCTTGCAGCAAAGTTTGCTCGAGGCGGTGCACTTCGTACCTCTAAAATCAGGCATTGCTTGACGACGGAGAGAAACGCATGTTTGGTGCAGGAAAATGGGGGGCTGTAGCCCTGGTGACAGCGTTTGCGCTGTCGGGGTGTGCAACTAAGTTTCGCCAAGCCCCCGTGGATGAGCGCTCTTCGCAGCTGACGCGCGCGCCTGCCGCCAAGCCTTTGCCCGGTGCTGAGAACGCGGGCAAGGCTGGTTTTTACACGGTCAAACCCGGCGACACCTTGATTCGCATTGGCATGGACAACGGCCAAACGTGGCGCGATTTGGTGCGCTGGAACAACTTAGAAAACCCCAACTTGATTGAAACAGGCCAAGTGCTGCGCATTGCCGCGCCTGAGGTGGCCGCGGCTAAGCCTTTGGCGACAGTCGCTGGAACCACTGGCCAGCCTGCGCCTTCGGGGGGTGTGGCACCCGCTTTGCCTGCAGCCAGTGCTGCGTCGGCTGCTGCATCGTCGGCTGTCGCGGCCAAGCCCGCTGCGCCTGTGGCGGCAGAAGCCGAAGAGGCGGTGAATTTTCAGTGGCCTGTTCGAGGTCATCTGATTTCAGGGTTTGATGAAGCCAAAAACAAAGGCCTAGACATTGCAGGCAAGGCCGGAGACCCGGTCTTGGCCGCGGCCGATGGTCGTGTGGTGTATGCAGGTGCGGGTTTGCGCGGTTACGGCAACTTGATCATCTTGAAGCACAACAACACCTACTTGACGGCTTACGCGCACAACCAAACTTTGTTGGTGAAGGAAGACCAAGCGATCAAGCGCGGTCAAAAAATTGCCGAAATGGGCAACAGCGATGCCGACCAAGTGAAGCTGCATTTTGAAATTCGCCGTCAAGGCAAACCGGTGGACCCCGCCAAATATTTGCCTGCGAACTGATGACCGATATACCGACAGAAAAAAAGTGGCCAGACAACGCGCTGACCATTGAATCGATGGACCTCGAGGCCCAAGGCGTGGCACACCGCGCTGATGGCAAAGTGGTGTTTGTAGAAGGTGCATTGCCCTTTGAAGTGGTGCGCGCCAACATTCATCGCAAGAAAAATAACTGGGAAATGGGCTCATTGCTGGAGGTGATGCAAGAGTCGTCACAGCGCGTGACGCCTGGTTGTGAGAATTTTGGCCTGCACGCCGGAGCCTGTGGCGGCTGCAAGATGCAGCACTTGGATGCCACAGCTCAGGTGGCCATCAAGCAACGGGCGATGGAAGACAACCTGTGGCATTTGGGCAAGGTCAAACCCGAAACCATGCTGCGTCCGATTCAAGGCCCCGCTTGGGGCTACCGCTACCGCGCCCGTTTGTCAGTGCGGTATGTGGTGAAAAAGGGCGAGGTGTTGGTGGGCTTTCATGAGCGCAAGAGCCGCTATGTGGCCAATATGCGCAGTTGTCGCATCTTGCCGCCGCATGTGGACGCCATGCTGCTGCCCTTGCGTGCCTTGATTGGCAGCATGGAGGCGCGCGAGACGTTGCCGCAAATCGAACTCGCGTGTGGTGACCATGTCACCGCGTTGGTGTTGCGCCACATGGAGCCTTTGAGTGACGGTGACATGGCGTTGTTGCGGCAGTTTGCTGCTGAGCACGATGTGCAGTGGTGGTTGCAGTCCAAAGGCCCCGACACGGTGAAGCTGATGGACGAGGCGGGCGCTGTGCCGCTGTCTTACGCTTTGCCTGAGTTTGGCATCACCATGCCGTTCAAGCCCACCGATTTCACGCAGGTCAACCCCCACATCAACCGTGTGTTGGTGACGCGGGCTTTGCGCTTGTTGGATGTGAAGCCCACCGAGCGCGTGATTGATTGGTTCTGCGGCTTGGGCAACTTCACCTTGCCTTTGGCGACGATGGCGCGTGAGGTGTTGGGCATTGAGGGCAGCGAGGCTTTGGTGGCGCGGTCCCGTGAGAACTTGGTGGTGAACCAAGCAGGGCGTCACACGCCATTGGCACCCACGCAGTTTGTGGCGCGCAATTTGTTTGAGATGACACCTGAGTTGCTGATTCAAGACGGCACGGCCGACAAGTGGTTGGTGGACCCCCCACGCGAAGGCGCGTTTGCGTTGGCGCAAACCTTGGCGACGCTGCACGAGCAGCCCGAGTTGCGTCAAGGTTGGACACCGCCCAAGCGCATTGTCTACGTCAGTTGCAACCCTGCCACCTTGGCGCGAGACGCCGGTGTGTTGGTGAACTCTGCGGGTTACCGCATATCGGCAGCGGGCGCAGTGAACATGTTTCCGCACACGGCGCATGTGGAGAGCATGGCGGTGTTTGATTTGGCGTGAAGCCAATCAGGCAGCGCGCATGCGCTGTTTCAATAGACGCAAAAAAGGCTGCCCATGAGCAGCCTTTTTTGTGGGCGCTGAACGCCTAGGGCGTTCGCGTTGCGGTCGGTTTACTCGCGTTCGCCGCCAAAGATGCCGAGCAGAGCCAAGAGGCTTTGGAACACGTTGATCACGTCCAAAGACAGCGTCAAGGTGGCGCTGATGTAGTTGGTTTCGCCGCCGTCGACGATTTGCTTCAAGTCATACAACATGAACGCGCTGAAGATGCCGATCGACAAGACCGAGATGGCCATCATGCCAGCCGAGGAGCCCACAAACATGTTGATGATGCTGCCCACCATCAGCACCATGGCGCCAATGGTCAGCCACTTGCCCATGCTCGACAGGTCACGCTTGATCACGGTGGACAAGCTGGCCATCAAGAAGAACACACCGGCTGTGCCGCCGAAGGCCGTCATGACCAACTCAGCGCCGTTTTTGAAGCCCAGCACCATGGCGATCATGCGCGAGAGCATCAGGCCCATGAAGAAGGTGAAGCCCAGCAACACATACACACCCGTGATGCTGTGTTTGGTTTTTTCGATGGCATAGATGAAGCCGAAAGCGCCGGCGAGCATCAAGATCATGCCCAAGCCGCCTGAGAAAACGTGGCTCAGGCCTGTGCTCACGCCCAGCCAAGCGCCCAGCACGGTGGGCAACATGCTCACGGCGAGCAAGACATAGGTGTTGCGCATGACGCGGTTGCGCTGTTGTTCGTCTAAAACGTAGTGGTCAGCAGTTTGGAATTGGTTGTACATACCAAGGTCTCCGAAAAACACCTGCACATGCAGATGGGCCGAATTCTAATGTGTCTGTTCCTTTGGGTTTACTTCCTACTTTTCTTGAGGTTTCTTTTGCGCCCAGCAGCGTAATTCGCATTGTTTGAGTCGGTATGCTTAAGCCCTCTTAAAACTGACCAGATCTATTGCCATGAAGACCAAACATTTCCTCGAATCCGCTGACATCAAAGCCATCGCCGCCGCAGCAGAAGCCGAAGCGTTGAAGAACAACTGGGCAGTGACCATTGCCATCGTGGACGATGGCGGTCATTTGCTGTCTTTGCAGCGTTTGGATGGCGCAGCGCCCATTTCGGCACACATTGCACCCGCCAAAGCCAACACGGCCGCTTTGGGCCGTCGCGAAAGCAAGATTTACGAAGACGTGATCAACGGCGGTCGCGTGTCATTCTTGAGCGCACCTGACTTGAAGGGCTTGCTCGAAGGTGGTGTGCCGATCTTGAAAGACGGCCAGTGCATCGGCGCGGTGGGCGTGAG
The DNA here is from genome assembly GCA_947371915.1 of Comamonadaceae bacterium. GTDB lineage: Bacteria > Pseudomonadota > Gammaproteobacteria > Burkholderiales > Burkholderiaceae_C > Limnohabitans. The sequence goes on from CANBRM010000029.1 coordinate 16,139, forward strand.
CGGCGTGAAGTCGAACGAAGACGCGCAAGTGGCCAAGGCCGGCATTGCCGCCATCGGCCTCTGATTCGTCAGTAAATCAGGCGCTCAGGGCTGAGCTCTTGCAAAATCGTGGTGGCAATCTCTTCGATGCTTTTGTTGGTGGTGGACAGCCAACGAATGCCAGCACGACGCATCATGGCCTCAGCTTCTGCCACTTCATGACGACAGTTGGGTAGGCTGGCGTAGTTGGAGTTGGGGCGACGTTCGTTGCGAATTTCGCTCAGGCGCTCGGGCTGAATGGTCAGCCCAAAGATCTTCTTCTTGTGTGGCAGCAGCGCGGGGGGAAGTTGGCGGCGCTCAAAGTCTTCAGGAATCAACGGGTAGTTGGAGGCTTTGAGGCCGTGCTGCATGGCCAAGTACAGGCTGGTGGGCGTTTTGCCGCTGCGGCTGACGCCGACCAAGATGACGTCTGATAACTCCAGATCGCGGTTGAGCTGGCCATCGTCGTGGGCCAAGCTGAAGTTGATGGCTTCGATGCGGTCGTGGTATTCCTTGCTTTTGCTCACGTCCGAAAAGCGTCCAATGCGGTGATTAGATTTGACGCCCAGTTCTTCTTCCAGTGGATTCACAAAGGTGCCGAACATGTCGAGCAAGCGGCCTTTGCAGCCGTCTTGAATGACCTTGAGCACGTCCATGTCGACCAAGGTGGTGAACACAATGGGCTTGCGGCCTTCGACCTCGGCGGTGTGGTTGATTTGGCGCACGGCTTGGTGGGCTTTGTCGACCGAGTCGACAAACGGCAGGCGAATGTGGCGAAATTTGAACTCGAATTGCGCAAGGATGGCGTTGCCAAACGTCTCGGCGGTGATGCCAGTGCCGTCAGAGACGAAAAATACGGTGGGATTGGGCATGAAAATCTTTCAGGTTCGAGGCGCTGATTTGCACGAATTCGGTGCATTGAGCGGGGAGTCAGCCACCTACAATCACCCATTATCTAAATTTCGCTGCCGCTCAACCGCAACCCATTCAAAAAATAACCAAGTTGCCTGTGGGCGTGCCGCCTTGCCAGTTTTAACTTTTGGAGCTTTCCTATGTCAGCACTGTTCAGTCCAACCGCTTTGGTGGTCCCGTTCGAAAACTTGAGAATGACCGACGTTGAGTCGGTGGGTGGCAAAAACGCCAGCCTCGGCGAAATGATTTCGCAACTGCCCACCGGCGTTCGCGTGCCCACGGGCTTTGCGACCACGGCCCACGCGTTCCGTGAGTTCTTGGCGCACGATGGCTTGGCCGACAAGATCAATGCCACTTTGGACAAGCTCGACACCGAAGACGTGCGTGCATTGGCCCAAGTAGGTGCCGAAATTCGCGCCATGGTGGAAGCGCAGCCTTTCCCTGCCGACCTTCAAAAAGCCATTGCCGACGCCTTTGCCACTTTGTCTGCAGGCAACGCTGCAGCCACCTTTGCGGTGCGTTCATCGGCCACCGCCGAAGATTTGCCTGACGCTTCGTTCGCTGGCCAGCAAGAAACTTTCTTGAACGTGCATGGCATTGACGAAGTGCTGCACAAGATGAAAGAAGTGTTTGCGTCGCTCTACAACGACCGTGCCATCAGCTATCGTGTGCACAAGGGCTTTGCCCACGCCGATGTGGCTTTGTCCGCAGGTGTGCAGCGCATGGTGCGCTCTGACTTGGGCGCTGCGGGTGTGATGTTCACCATCGACACCGAATCGGGTTTTGAAGATGTGGTGTTCATCACTTCTAGCTACGGCCTCGGTGAGACCGTGGTGCAAGGCGCCGTGAACCCAGACGAGTTCTATGTGCACAAGCCAACCCTGAAAGCTGGCAAGCGCGCGGTGATTCGCCGCAACTTGGGCTCCAAGTTGTTGCAAATGGAGTTCTCGACAGCCGAAGAGAAAAAAGCCACCGGCAAATTGGTCAAGACCACCGATGTGCCCACTGAGTTGCGCAACCGTTATTCATTGACTGACGCTGATGTTGAGCAATTGGCGCACTACGCCGTGGTCATCGAAACGCATTACGGTCGTCCCATGGACATCGAGTGGGGCAAAGATGGCACAGACGGCCAGCTCTACATCTTGCAAGCACGTCCAGAAACCGTGAAGAGCCAGGCCAAAGGTCAGTCTGAGTTCCGCTACAAACTCAAAGGCCACAGCACCGTGCTGGCCGAAGGCCGCGCGATTGGCCAAAAGATTGGTACTGGCCCAGTGCGCTTGGTACACAACATCAGCGAGATGGACACGGTCCAACCTGGCGACGTGTTGGTGACCGACATGACCGACCCCAACTGGGAACCCGTGATGAAGCGCGCCAGCGCCATCGTGACCAACCGCGGTGGCCGTACCTGCCACGCCGCCATCATTGCGCGCGAGTTAGGTATTCCTGCGGTGGTGGGTTGCGGTGATGCAACTGAGCGCTTGAAAGACGGCACCTTGGTGACCGTGAGCTGCTCTGAAGGCGACACCGGCATGATTTACGACGGTTTGCTCGAGACCGAAGTGACCGAAGTGCAACGCGGCGAGATGCCCAGCATCAAAACCAAAATCATGATGAACGTGGGTAACCCACAGTTGGCGTTCGACTTCTGCCAATTGCCCAATGAAGGCGTGGGCTTGGCCCGCTTGGAGTTCATCATCAACAACAACATTGGTGTGCACCCTAAGGCGATTCTTGACTACCCCAATGTGGATGCCGACTTGAAAAAGGCCGTCGAGTCTGTAGCCCGTGGCCATGCGTCACCTCGTGCTTTCTATGTGGACAAGGTGGCTGAAGGCATTGCGACCATCGCTGCGGCGTTTTGGCCCAAGCCCGTGATCGTGCGTATGTCGGACTTCAAGTCCAACGAATACCGCAAGCTCATTGGTGGCAGCCGCTATGAGCCAGAGGAAGAAAACCCCATGCTGGGCTTCCGTGGTGCAGCGCGCTACATCAGCGAAGACTTCGGCGAAGCCTTTGCCATGGAGTGCGAAGCCATGCGCCGCGTGCGTACCGATATGGGCCTGACCAATGTGCAAGTGATGGTGCCTTTTGTGCGTACGCTGAAGCAAGCTGAGCGTGTGACCGATTTGTTGGCCACGCACGGTTTGAAGCGCGGCGAAAACGACCTGAAGGTCATCATGATGTGCGAAGTGCCCAGCAATGCCATCCTTGCCAATGACTTTTTGAAGTTCTTTGATGGCTTCTCCATTGGCTCCAACGACTTGACCCAACTCACCTTGGGCTTGGACCGTGACTCGGGTTTGGAGTTGCTGGCCGCTGACTTTGACGAACGCGACCCCGCTGTGAAAGCCTTGTTGATGCAAGCTATCTCTGCGTGTTTGGCCCAAGGCAAATACGTGGGCATTTGTGGCCAAGGCCCGAGCGACCATCCTGACTTTGCGCATTGGCTGGCTGACCAAGGCATCAGTTCGATTTCGCTGAACCCCGACAGCGTGATCGAAACCTGGAAGTCTCTCGCTCAATAAGTTCGTGCGGCATGGCGTGATGCAGCAAGTTCGGACAAGCCCAACTCACAACCAACGCGCGTTTTGGGGTGTGTTGTGTTTGCTTGTCTTGACGGTGCTGGCCATGACCGTGGCTTGGTACTGGCCCGATCAGCCCCTGCTGCATTTCTGGCTGGTGGCCCAAGCCGTGCCTGTCTTGTATGTGATCTTGGCATGGTGGGGCGCGCAAGCGCCGACTGAGGACCGTGATGCCGTTTAAACCTTGGCGCTGGCGCTTGGTTTTGTCGGGGTTGGTGGGCCTCGTTGTGTTGGCCGTGGGCCTGCTCATTGCGGATGTGATGGGCGTATCTAAGCCGGTCATCAATGGTTTCTTTTTGGTGGTCTCGATTATTGGCTATGCCACGATCGGCATGTTCTGCCGCACCTCGATTGCCGAGGAGTATTACGTGGCGGGGCGTCGTGTCAGCGCCCCGTTCAATGGCATGGCCACTGCCGCAGACTGGATGTCGGCCGCTTCCTTCTTAGGTGTCACGGGCTTGCTGTTGTCAGACGGTTTTGTGGGCGACGGGATTCATGCTGGTGGCTTGGCCTATGTGCTGGGCTGGACAGGTGGTTTTTGTTTGCTGGGCTTTTTGTTTGCCGCCAAGCTCAACGCGTCAGGCGCCACCACCATTCCACAGTTTTTAGGACGCCGTTTCAACAGCCCGACCGTACGTTGGCTTGCCGCGGTTGGGGCGATTTTGTGCTCCAGCATTTACTTGGTGGCTCAGATTTATGGCGTCGGTTTGGTGGCGTCGATGCTGTCCGGACTGACGTTTGAGTTGGGCGTTTTCTTGGCCTTGGGCGGCATTTTGCTGTGTTCGTTTCTAGGCGGTATGCGCGCGGTCACTTGGACGCAGGTGGTGCAGTGTGTGGTGATCGTGGCCTCAATGGTGGCGGTGTCGATGGCGGTGTCTTGGCAGACGCAGGGGCACCCTGTGATTGCGGTGGCGGCGGCGCAGTCGCTGCAACAAATGGAGTCGCGCATCAAGGTGATTGAGGCCGACCCGGCCGAGTTGGCCACGCGCGAAGTGATGGCACAACGCATGTGGGACCTCGAAGCCAAGATGGCTGACCCGATCAATGCCCGTGAGTTGGAGCGCCAAGTGTTGGCCAAGCAGATTGCCAAAGCGAAAGCCGACAACCTTCCGCTGCGCGACATTCAGCGCTTAGAGGCCAACCCAGCTTGGCGAGAGACGGGGGTGGAGCGATTGGTACGGGCATGGCAAGCAGAGCGCGATGGCCTGGCATTGGCCATCAAACATCCTGTTGGCTTTCAGGCGCCAAGGCAAGAGGGTTTCAAGCAAGGCTGGGTCAACTCGATGGCCTTGGTGTTTTGCTTGATGGTGGGTACGGCTGCGTTGCCACACATTTTGGTGCGTTCGTACACAGCGGCCAGTCCTGCGGAGGCTCAGCGCTCGATTGTTTGGGCGCTGCTGTTCATCGTCATTGTTTATTTGTGCGCGTCGTCGTTGGCGGTGCTGCTCAAGTCCTTTGTGCTCAACGAGTTGGTGGGGGCGCATTTGAGCCAGTTGCCTGAATGGGCCGATCGCTTGAAGCTGCGTAAGCTGGCGCTGCTCAGCGTCACCGACTACAACAACGATGGGGTGGTGCAGTACGCCGATATCCGTTTGATCGAAGAATATTTGGTCTTGGCCGTGCCTGAAATTGTGCGCATTTCGCCCGTATTCACGGGGCTCATTGCGGCCGGTGCGTTGGCTGCGGCTTTGTCAACCGCCGACGGGTTGTTGCTGACGATCTCAAACGCGCTCGCGCAAGATTTATATTTTGAAACAGTCGATCCGAACGCTCCGCCATTGCGCCGTGTGATGTTGTCCAAAATCATGTTGATGGTGGTGGCCTTGTTTGCGGCTTGGTTTGCGACCAATCGGTCTGTGAATATTTTGTTCTGGGTGACGTGTGCGTTCTCGTTGGCGGCGTCTACGTTTTTCCCAGTGCTGTTGTTGGGCTTGTATTGGCCGCGGATGAGTCGCGTTGGGGCCGTCGCCGCCATGGTGTCGGGCCTGTGCGTTTCTTTTTATTACATCGTGGCCAACCACCCTTGGGTGCAGCTGTATTTCAATGTGCAGCCCAGCGACACCTTGTGGTGGGGTTTAGAGCCGATTTGCGCCGGTGTTTTTGGCGTTCCCACGGGTTTATTGGTGGGATTCGTCTTTAGCAAACACTGGCCACAGAAAAATTGACTATACTAGTGGGCTTTCCCTTGCTGCAGTGCGTCTGACGCCGCGAGCAGCTTCAACCCACAAGGAGTGTCCATGCGTCATTACG
>CANBRM010000030.1 GCA_947371915.1 Comamonadaceae bacterium
CTAGGCTGAATTGGCAGCGACCAGGCACCACGTTGATGGAGCCATTGGGCACAGTCAGCATGCCGATGGTGCCTACCAAGTTTGGTTCTTGGGCGGCGCGCTTTTCAACGTACAACGAAAGTTCGGATACAGCGGTGGCAGCATCGCGGCGGCGGTCCATCGGCGTGGTGCCTGCATGGCTGGCCATGCCCACCACTTCGCCCACAAAACGCACGCTGCCGTTGATGGACGTCACCACGCCCAGCGGAATGTCGAGCTCGTTGAGCACAGGGCCTTGCTCGATGTGGACTTCCACAAAGCCCAAATACTCAGCTGCGTTGCGCGTGAGCTTGGGGATGTCTTCGATCTTCAAGCCCGCTTGCTTCATGGCTTGGCGCATCGTGATGCCATCTGCATCTTTTTGGTCCAGCCACTCGTTTTTAAAGTCGCCCACCAAAGCGCCAGAGCCGAGGAAGGTGGCTTTGTAGCGTTGGCCTTCTTCTTCGGCAAAGGCCACCACTTCGAGGTTGAAGGGCAAACGCTTGCCCGCACGTGCCAATTCGCGCACGCAGGCCATGGGCACGAAGATGCCCAAGCGGCCGTCGTACTTACCGCCGTTGCGCACGCTGTCGTAGTGCGAGCCGGTCATCAAAGTTTTAGCGTGCTGAGATGAGGCTTTGTAAACACCCACCACGTTGCCCACCGCGTCGATGTGCACGTCATCAAAGCCGCAGGCCTTCATGCCCAGTTCGATCGTACGGGCGCATTTCAGGTGTGCGTCGGTCAGGTAGGTGACGGTGAGTTCTTCGCGTGCGGCGTGCGGTGCGTGTTTGTTGATCGCGCCAACATCGCTGAGCTGGGCCAGCCATTCGTGCCAGTCCCACACCTCATGGCCTAGCGCGGGTTCGTAGCCCAGCTTGTCGTTGAGGCGAATCTCCACAATGCGGTGGATGTTGCGCAAGCACTCGGCCAACTCGTAGTCGGGGTGGTTGTGCAGGCGGCGCTCAAAGGTGCTGATGATTTGCTGCTTGTTCAGGCCAGAGCCACGCGGGCCGCGCACGGCCAAGATGAACGGAAAACCAAACTTGGCGTTGTAGCTGGCGTTGAGTTGCTGGATGTGCGCAAACTCTTCAGGGGTGCAGTGGGTCAGGCCCGCTTTGGTCTGTTCGTTGGTCGATTCAGCAGTGAGGCTTTTCGTCACCATCGCTTTGCCAGCCAACTCAGGGTGGGCACGCACCAAGGCGAGCTGGGGTTCGCGGCCTGCGTGTTCGAGCACTTTGACCATCGCGTGCTTGAGCGCAGCGGCTGAGGCAAAAGGGCGCTCGTCTAGGGCTTGGGCTGCAATCCAGTCGGAATGTTCGTACAAGCCGGTGAGCAGGGCTGCAGCCTCAGCATGGGGCAGTGTGTTGATTTGGTTCAGCGTGATGTGCGAGTGGCTCATGTGTTTGTCCTGCTAATTAGTTGCCGCTGTACGGATGCACTTGTTTCCAGTGGCGCGCGATGTCGATGCGGCGGGCCACCCACACACGGTCGTGCTTGGCGATGTGGTCTAAGAACTTTTGCAATGCCACGATGCGCCCGGGCTTACCCAGCAAACGGCAGTGCATGCCGATGCTCATCATCTTGGGGGCTTCGTCGCCCTCGGCATACAGCGCATCAAAGCTGTCGCGCAAATACACAAAGAAGTCTTCCGCTTGGCTAAAGCCTTGCGGCAGGGCAAAGCGCATGTCGTTGCAGTCCAGCGTGTAAGGCACGACGAGCTGGGGCACCACATCGCCATTGGTTTTTTTGACCTTCATCCAAAAGGGCAGGTCTTCACCGTAGTAATCGCTGTCGTATTCAAAGCCACCGTTGTCGGCCACGAGGCGGCGGGTGTTGGGGCTGTCGCGGCCGGTGTACCAGCCAGCGCCATGGATGCTGTTGCCGTGCGTGGTGTGGGTCAGGCGTTCGATGATCTCGATGCCTTTGTTCATATGTGCACGTTCAGTGGCTTCGTCAGTGGTTTGGTAGTTGATCCAGCGGTAGCCGTGGCAGGCAATTTCGTGGCCCAGTTCCACAAACGCAGCGGTGAGTTCGGGGTGGCGCTCCAGCGCCATGCTCACGCCAAACACGGTGAGTGGCAAGCCGCGTTTTTCAAACTCGCGCAAGATGCGCCACACGCCCACGCGTGAGCCGTATTCGTAAATGCCTTCCATGCTCAGGTGGCGGTCTGGAAAACTGGGCGGGTTGAACATCTCGCTCAAAAACATCTCGCTGCCGGCGTCGCCGTGCACCGTGGCGTTCTCGCCGCCTTCTTCGTAGTTCAGCACAAACTGCACCGCAATGCGGGCTTGGTTGGGCCATTGCGCGTGCGGCACTTGGCGGCCATAGCCCACCAAATCGCGGGGGTAGGCGGCTGTGCTGTCGTAGGTGGCGTTGGGGTTAGACATTCAAATACTCCTTAGGCCAACGCCATGGCGATGTCGTTGCTAGGCACTTTGCGGTCGAGGGCCAAGCCTTCTTCCACGTTGCGCAAGTGGTCGTCCATCAGCTTGACGGCCAAGGCTTCGTCTTTGGCGATGATGGCTTTCAAAATGTCTGAATGCTCTTCGGCCGAGTGCTCAGCGGCATTGGCGCTTTGGTACATCAGCGTGATCAGGGCGCAACGTGAAATCAACTCGCCCAAAATTTGCGCAAGCACTTGGTTGCCCATCAGCTCGGCCATGCGCACATGGAAGTCACCCAGCAAGTCGGTACGACCGGCCACGTCACCACGGCTGACGGCAGCTTTTTCTTCGGCCACGTGGTCTTTGAGGGCTTTGATTTGTGTGAGCGTGACGTTGCGCACAAAGCTGCGCGTCATTTCCACCTCAATCATGCGGCGCACGGCAAACACTTGGCGCGCTTCGTCGGAAGAGGGCGTGGCCACAAACGCACCACGTGCGGGCTCCATGCGGATGAGGCGTTTTTGCACGAGTTGAAACAGCGCTTGACGGATCAGCGTGCGCGACACGCCAAAGTGGTCGGCCAGTTTTTGCTCTGCCAGTTTGGTGCCGGGGTGCAGGCGGTGCTCCACAATGGCTTTGGTGAGGGCGTCCACAATGCTGCGGGTGGCGGTTGAGCTGTCCATTTCGGGTCTCCGACAAATTCACTGAGGCCCATGATAGGTCCAATTGTAAAAATTGTATACACTTTCGGTCGACCAACTCGGTCGCTAACCAATTTTCGGAGCACATCATGGGATTGAGCACACACGTTTTAGACACCATGCACGGCGGCCCCGCAGCCGGTATGAAAGTGTCGTTGTTCACCACGACCGAGGATGGTCAAGCCACCTTGGTCAAGTCGTTCACCTTGAACCACGATGGCCGCAACCCTGACGGCCTGCTGTATGACAACGACAGCTTGAAAAAAGGCACCTACCGATTGGTGTTTGACGTGAAGGGCTACTTCGCTTCAAAAAATGTGCAGTTGCCTGAGCCCAATTTTTTAAACCACGTCAGCCTTGACTTTGGCGTGGCCCATACCGACCAGCACTACCATGTGCCTTTGCTGGTGAGCCCTTGGAGCTACTCGACTTATCGGGGCTCTTGAGTTTGAACGGGGCTAGCGTTCAGTCGAGTTTGACCTTGGACAGGTCAAACAAAGGCTTGGGCATTTCTAGCTTCATGTTCTCTAAGGTTTGCACCAAAAGGCCCGCGACAAACAAATCACGGTAAGGCTTGGAGTCTGATGGCACCACGTACCAAGGTGCCTCGGCGGTGCTGGTGGCCGACAGTGCGTCTTCATAGGCATCGGCAAACTTGGGCCACAACAGGCGGTCATCAAAGTCAGAGGGCTGCAGCTTCCAGTGCTTTTGCGGGTCGTCCAGGCGCGATTGCAAACGCTTCTTTTGCTCGGCTTTGGAGATGTGCAAATAGCACTTGACCACCGCGATGCCCGCATCGTGAAGTAGGGCCTCAAAGTGGTTGATGTCGTCGTAGCGTTTTTCGCACGTCTCTTTTTTCACCCAGCCGCGCACGCGGGTGACCAGCACATCTTCGTAATGGCTGCGGTTGAAGATGACCATTTCGCCTAGTGCTGGCGTTTTTTGGTGGATGCGCCACAAGAAGTCGTGGCTTTTCTCTAAGTCGCTGGGTGCTCCAAAAGCTTCGGCGCGCACACCCAAGGGGCTGATGTGGCTGAACACGCTGCGAATTACGCCGTCTTTGCCAGCGGTGTCCATGCCTTGAAATACGACCAACAAGCCTTTGCTTTTGCCCGCGTGCAATGTGCCTTGCAGCTTGTTGAGCTTATCGCCCAGTTTTCTCAGGCTGCTTTGCCAGACGTCGTCAGTGGGTAAATCTTTGGGTTTGGGCAACGTGTCCATGTCGTGCAGTTTGAAACTGCTCTTGGGTTTGACGCACCATGGGGAAAAGTCTTTGTGTTCCATGGACTCAGTGTAGGGAGTTTGATTTACTGATTTAGTCTTCTATGCCCCCAAATATTTGTATACCAAGCGGCATACCCGATGCAGATTCGAGATGCAAGTCACTAAAATCTGGGCCTTCCCCCAGATTTCCACACCCCACACCATGACCCAAGTCACCAACACCGTGCGCTTTGTGCTCGACGGCCAGATCGTTGAAGCCCAAGGCGCTCGTCGCACAACCACCGTTCTTGATTACCTGCGCGAGCAGCTTCACCGCACTGGCACCAAAGAAGGTTGCGCCGAGGGCGACTGCGGCGCCTGCGTGGTGATGGTGGGTGAGCTCAATGCCGCTGGCACGGGCGTGGACTATGTGGCCACCAATGCGTGTATTCAGTTGCTGCCTTCGCTCGATGGCAAATCCATCAAGACGGTGGAGAGCTTGAAAAAAGCCGATGGTTCGATGCACCCTGTGCAAGAAGAAATGGTCAAGTGCCACGGCTCGCAGTGCGGCTTTTGCACGCCGGGCATCGTGATGAGCTTGGTGAACATGGTGCAAACCAACACCTCTCCCGCGCGTCAAGACATCACCGACGCCCTGAGCGGTAACTTGTGCCGTTGTACTGGCTATGTGCCCATCATCGACGCAGCGGCAAAAGCCTGCGAGAAAAAAACGGCTTTGAAAGTGGACGACAGCGCTGACTTGCCGTTGCTGAATGAAATCAAGCGTTCCAGCGTGCCGACCATGAGCTTGGAGGGCGACATCATCGTGCAGCCTGTGGTGCGCACCAAGAAGGGCAACGAGTTTGTGTCACCCGCAACGTTGGCTGAAGTGTCTGACTATTTGGTCAAACACCCCACCACCACTTTGCTGGCTGGCAGTACCGAAATTGGCTTGCAAGTGAACAAGCAGTTCGCGCGCCCCGACCACATCATGTACTTGGGCAACGTCAAAGAGTTGCGCCAAGTGACCGAAACCGAAAAGGCTTGGCGCATTGGCGCTGCGGTGTCGTTGACGCAAGTCGAAGCGTTGGTCGCCCAGGCTTACCCCGACTTCACCGAAGTGCTGCGCCGCTTTGGTTCGCCCCCCATCCGTTCCACGGCTACCTTGGCAGGCAACATTGCCAACGGCTCACCCATTGGTGACTCCATGCCTTGCTTGCTGGCGCTGGGTGCATCCCTGTTGCTGCGCCGTGGCGAGAAGACCCGCAACGTGTTGCTGGAAAACTTCTACACCGGCATGAAGAAAAACGTGCTCGAAGCCGGTGAGTTCATCGAAGCGGTCGAGTTGCCAAAGCCTGTGGCGGGCCAAGTGTTCCGTGCCCACAAGGTGAGCAAGCGTTTTGAACAAGACATTTCGGCCACTTGCGCGGCCATCAGCTACACGTTGAAAGACGGCAAGTTGAGCGGCGTGAAGCTGGCCTACAACGGCTTGGCCCCATCGCCTTGCCGTGCACCCAAGCTCGAAGCCGTGCTTGAGGGCAAGTTGCCCGCTGATGTGAAAGCAGCCGATCTGGACGCCGCGATCGCCGCGAGCTTCACCGCGCGCGACGGCTTGCGTGCCACATGGGCTTACCGCGCTTTGGTCGCTCGTAACTTGGCCTTGGAATTCATCGAAGAACAAACGAAAGAGGTGGCTTGAATGAACGCTCCTACCGCACTCAAAAACCTGCTGCCTGTTTCAGGCGTTCAGCAAGGCACCGACATCGTTCACGAGTCTGCCCATTTGCACGTGACCGGCTCTGCCACTTACATCGACGACATCCCTGAACACGCAGGCACTTTGTATGCCGCACTCATCTTGTCGCCTGTGGCGCATGGCGAGCTAATTGGTGACGGCATTGACCGTGACGCTATTTTGAAAGAGCACGGCGTCGTAGCCGTCTACACCGCCAAAGATATTCCCGGCGAAAACAACTGCGGCCCCATCATCCATGACGACCCGTTCTTGGCCGCAGGCAAGGTCGAGTTCATCGGCCAAGCCGTGGCCGTGGTCGTGGCGCGCGACATGCTCTATGCCCGCGAAGCCGCCCACAAAGCCAAGGTGTTGGTGAAAGAACTCAAGCCCATCTTGACGGTGGAAGAGGCGATGGAAGCCAGCAGCTTCATCATGCCGCCCAAGGGCATCACCCGTGGTGATGCAGCGGCAGCCATTGCCAATGCACCTCACAAAATCAAAGGCTCAACCCGCACCGGTCAGCAAGAGCAGTTTTACCTGGAAGGCCAAATCACTTACGCGGTGCCCAAGGAAGACGGCCAGCTCACGCTGTACGTGTCGACCCAGCACCCCGATGGCAACCAACGCGAAGCCGCGCACGCTCTGAATCTGCACACCAACGATGTGGAGGTGATTTGCCGCCGCATGGGTGGCGGTTTTGGTGGCAAAGAAGGCAACGCCAGTATCTTCAGCCAAAGCGCTGCTTTGGCCGCGCACAAGCTGCAAAAGCCCGTCAAGCTGCGCGTGAACCGCGACGACGACATGACCATCACCGGCAAGCGCCACGATTTCCGCATCGACTACGAAGTGGGTTTTGACGACAACGGCCGCGTCTTGGGTGCTGACATCACGCTCATGTCGCGCTGCGGTTACAGCACCGACTATTCAGGCCCCGTGAACGACCGTGCTTGCCTGCACATCGACAACAGCTACCACATCCCAGCTTTGAAGTTGGTGAGCCACCGCTGCAAAACCAACACGCAAAGCGCCACCGCATTCCGTGGATTCGGCGGCCCACAAGGCATGTTCGGTATCGAAACAGTGATGGACGAAATTGCGATGACCTTGGGCAAAGACCCATTAGAAGTGCGCAAGCTCAACCTCTACAAAGACCCCGCCATCAGCGGCACGCCCGACACCATGACCACCCAATACAACCAGCTCATCGAAGACTGGGTGGGTGACAAGGTGATCGATCAGGTCGAGCACGAATCTAAATATGCCGAGCGCCGCGCTGCGGTGCAAGCCTTCAACGCCAAGAGCAAAACACGCAAGCGTGGCTTGTCGCTCGTGCCTTTGAAGTTCGGTATTAGCTTCACGGCCACGCACTTGAACCAAGGCGGCGCGCTGCTGGTGGTTTACATGGACGGCTCGGTGAGCTGTAACCACGGCGGCACAGAAATGGGCCAAGGCTTGAATACCAAGATGGCACAGGTGTGTGCCGATGGTTTGGGCATCAGCGTCGACAAAGTGCGCATCACCGCCACCGACTCACAAAAAGTGCCCAACGCTTCAGCCACCTCCGCGTCGAGCGGTGCCGACATCAACGGCGCGGCCATCATGAATGCCACGATGCAAATGCGTGAGCGCTTGAAGCCCGTGGCTGCCCGTATGCTGGGTTGTGCCGAGGGTGATGTGACGTTTGCAAACAGCGAAGTTCACGGTGGCGGCAAGTCCGTCAAATGGGCGGATCTGACCAAGCAAGCGTACATGGAACGTGTGGGCTTGTCGGTCACGGGTTTCTACATGACGCCCGAAATCAAATACGACTTCGCCACCCTGAACGGCCGTGCGTTCTATTACTACTGCTACGGCGCGGCCGTGAGCGAAGTGGAAATCGACACCCGCACGGGCGAGTGGAGGCTCCTGGCCGTGGACATCGTGCACGACGTGGGCCGCAGCATCAACCCCGCATTGGACAAAGGCCAGATCGAAGGCGCTTATGTGCAAGGCATGGGCTGGCTCACCATGGAAGAGTGCATTTGGGACAAGAAGGGCAAGCTGCTCACACACGGCCCAAGCACCTACAAAATTCCCGTGGCGGGCGACATTCCAGAGCACTTCAAGGTGTCTTTGTTTGAAAACCAAAACAACAAGCCCACGCCTTTCAACAGCAAGGCCACGGGCGAGCCGCCTTTGATGTTGGGCCTGTCGGCCTTCTTCGCCTTGCGCGATGCAGTGGCTGCCAGCGCCGACCACAAAGCCGTGGTGTACATGGATGCGCCGGCTACGCCAGAGCGCATTTTGATGGCGTGTGAAGCAGCGAAAGCGGCAGCGGTTTAACAGCCGTTCCGTTTCGTTGTCATTTCCTTCATCGCCAAAGCCTGCGTGCCACGCCACACCGCTGAGTTGCTGAGCCAACTCCAACATGCCGATGGCGTGTTGGTGTCGGTCGACAGCGTGCAAGGCTCTGGCCCACGCGAGGTGGGCGCTTGGATGGCGGTGTTCCCACAGACTTTGGTGAACACCATTGGTGGCGGGCACTTGGAGTTTCAGGCCATCACAGAGGCACGTGCTTTGATGGCGCGTCCCGCGCATGTCAACCCCTCTGACAGCGCTGTACCGTCTGCCAACGGCAACCTCGCATCACCACCCACCCACGAAGACAACGCACTCACTACGCGCTACGCCCTAGGCCCCGCCTTGGGCCAGTGCTGCGGCGGTGTGGTGCATTTGAAGTTTGAGCGCATCAGCGCTGCCGACGCACCCGCGCTCAAACAACATTTGTTGGCTGGTGGCCAACCGCTCGCACTCTTTGGCGGCGGTCATGTAGGCCGCGCCTTGGTGAACGTGCTCAGCACCTTGCCCTACAACGTGCAGTGGGTCGACAGCCGCGACGAAATTTTCCCCACACAGCTTCCGCCCAATGTGGTGTGCGAGCACTCCGACCCGGTACATGCGGCCGTGGCCGATTTGCCCAGCGGTGCAAGCGTGCTCATCATGAGCTTTAGCCATGCCGAAGATTTGGATGTGGTCGCTGCATGCTTGAAACGCCAACGTCTGCAAGGCGATTTGAAATTTGTCGGCCTCATTGGCAGCAAAACCAAGTGGGCCACGTTTCAACACCGCCTCGAGGCCAAAGGCTTTAGCGCCGAGGAATTGGCTTTCATCACATGCCCCATTGGCGTGAGCGGCATCACGGGCAAAGAGCCCGAAGTCATTGCGGTGTCGGTGGCTGCGCAGTTGCTACAACTGCGCTGAGGTTCAGTCTCAGTCCTTCATCACCTGTTGCATCAGGGCACGCACTTTGCCCAGCAACGGTGGTTCGGTGCGCGATGCCATGGTGATCAGGCCAAAACGTGCGTTGGCGTTCAGGGCGGGTGAGAGGTCAATTTCCACCAAATCAGGGGCTGACGCACGGATAGCCAGCACGATGGCGTCGCTGGTGCGTGCCACATCCAGCAAGCTCGATATTTCTTCACAGCGCAAATTCACCAAGGTGTCGGGGTGCGCTTCTGCGCCAAATTTCTCGATCAGCAATCGCGCCACTTCATCACTCAAGGGTGTGGAGGCAATAGGGTAGTCACGCAGTTGTGCAAAGGTGACCTTGCGATTTTTTGCCAACGGGTGGCCACGGCGGCACATGAACGTGCCTTTCATTTCCTGCATGGCTTCGATCTTCAAGTCGGTGGCCGGTTTGAGCGAGCGAATGTCCAGCACCAATGCGTCGAGCGTGCGTTCGCGCAGGGCTTGCACCAACAGCGCTGTGCTGCCGCGCGAAATGTCGATGTGCGCTTGCGGGTGTTCTGTGGCCATCATCATGAGCAAGGGCGTCATCAGCATGGCACCGGGGCCTGAACCGAGGCCTATCCGAAATTGGCCGATCTCGCCTTTTTTCAGCTGCAGACTGGTTTGGCGCAACTCGTTGGCTTCGTCCACCAAAACGCGCGCGCGCTGCACGATGTGTGCACCAAATGACGTGAGCTCGTTCTTGCGGCCTACGCGGTCGAACAAGGGCTGCCCCAATTCATCTTCGAGCGCTTTGATGCTGCGGCTCAAGGCAGGCTGTGTGAGGTACAGCTTGCTGGCTGCTTGGCTGAAAGAGCCGCTGGTGGCGAGTTCGATCAAATGCTTGAGTTGAACCAAAGTCATGGCAGTTCCAATCTATGCATAAAAGTTATGCTAATTTGCATAAAAATGCATTGGACATTATAGAAATGGCTTTTTACGATGCAGCCATAACAACCACTTTGGAGTCGAGACATGTCAAATCAATTCAACCGCTGGGCCGCTTTGTTGAGCGGTTTGTTCTTGGCGGGCGCGGTGTGCGCGCAGAGCTATCCCAGCAAACCCGTCACTTTGATGGTGCCGTACCCCGCCGGTGGTTTGTCAGATGTGATTGCCCGCACCGTCAACAACACCTTGTCTAAAAACTTTGGACAACCGGTGATCATCGAAAACCTAGGCGGTGCCAGCGGCTCCATCGCTGCGCAAAAAACATTGAACGCTCCCGCAGACGGGCAGATCATTTTTCAGGGTTCACCCAATGAGTTGATCTTGGCCCCCTTGGCCATCTCGGCCGTGAAGTTCAAGAGCGAAGACTTCCGTTTGGTGCAAATGATTGCCACCGCGCAAATCGGTTTTTTGGCACGCAAAGATTTGCCCGTGAACAACGTGGATGAGTTTTTAGACTACGCCCGCAAAGAAGCCAAAGCAGGTCGTCCCATCACCTATGCCAGCGTGGGCCCAGGCTCCTTTTACCACCTGTTGGGCGAGCACTTGTCCAAAGTCACCGACATTGAAATGACCCACGTGCCCTACAAAGGCGCGGCCCCGGCCAACCAAGACTTGCTGGGCGGTCAGGTGGATATTTTCTTGGCCCCATTTGGCAAGGCGTATGACGAGTTGCAAAAGCAAGGCAAGCTCAAAGTGCTGGCCATGCTCAACCGCGAGCGCTTGGAGTCGTTGAAAGACTACCCCGCCATCAGCGAGAGCAAGTCTTTGAAAAACTTCACGTTCAGCATTTGGACTGGCTACTTCGTCAAAAAAGACACGCCTGAGGCGACGGTGCAAACCATCCACAAAGCCATCACCGATTCACTGACAGACCCCGCTGTGCGCAGTGGCTTAGAAGCCAACAGCCAGTTGGTAGCAAAGCCCTTGTCGCTGCAAGAGGTGGGCAAAGCGTACACGGACGGCACTGCGCAGTTCCGCGCCATTGCCAAGTCGATCAACTTGCAGCCCCAGTGACATGACGTATTTACGTGATGCCTTGACCGATCGCGTGGGTGAGTTCATTCAGCTGCGCCGCGACATTCACCGCCATCCCGAGTTGGCGTTCGAAGAACACCGCACCTCTGATTTGGTGGCCGCCAAGTTAGAGAGCTGGGGCTATGCGGTGCACCGCGGCTTGGGCGGTACCGGTGTGGTGGGCACGTTGAAGCGCGGCAACTGCGCACGCAGCCTAGGGCTGCGCGCCGACATGGATGCCTTGCCGATTCAAGAGGCCACAGGCGCTGAATGGACCAGTGTCAAACCGGGCCTCATGCACGCTTGTGGTCACGACGGTCACACCGCCATGTTGTTGGCCGCCGCTAAAACACTGGCCCAAGAACCGACATTTGACGGCACCTTGAATTTGATTTTTCAACCCGCCGAAGAGGGCGGCGGTGGCGCCGTGCGCATGATGGCCGATGGCTTGTTTGAGCAGCACCCATGTGATGCGGTGTTTGCCATGCACAACATGCCTGGTACGCCTGTGGGGCACTTTGTGTTTCGCGATGGCGCGGCCATGGCGTCCAGTGATTACGTCACCTTGCGCATTCACGGCACGGGGGGGCATGGGGCCATGCCGCACCGCGCGGCTGATCCTTTGGTGGCTGCGGCTTCGATCGTGATGGCGCTTCAAACCGTGGTGTCGCGCAACGTTGACCCGCTGCACACCGCGGTGGTCACGGTGGGCGCTTTGCACGCGGGCCAAGCCAACAACGTCATTCCGGCATTGGCGACCTTGGAGCTCAGTGTGCGTTCGCTGGACCCCGAGGTGCGTCGTTTGTTAGAGCAACGCATCAAAGCCTTGGTGGCTGCACAGGCTGAGAGCTTCGGTGTGAGAGCTGAGATCGATTGGCGACCCGGCTACTGCGTGCTGGTGAACTCGGTGGCTGAGACCGACTTTGCGCGTCAAGTCGCGCTCGACTTGGTGGGCGCAGAACGCGTCACCTTGCACGGTCCTGCGCTCACGGGCAGCGAAGACTTTGCCTTCATGCTCGAAAAAATACCCGGCAGCTACTTGCTCATTGGCAATGGTGACGGCGACTCTGCGGGCGCGTGCATGGTGCACAACCCCGGCTACGATTTCAATGACGACAACATCGCCACGGGGGCTGCCTATTGGGTGGCACTCGCGGAGAAGTTTTTTCGCACTGAATGATGATTTGACATTCACTCGACCTCGCGTCGACGTGTGATCGGGAGAGACTGCCAACGCCAACGCGTGCTGGGCAGCGCCGAAGGAGCAACCGCCCCGGAAACTCTCAGGCAAAGGGACCGGTCACACGTTTTTAACTCTGAAGAGCTGCTGGCGCATTCGTCCGCCAGTGCACCGAAGGAGCAAGCGATCCGCGCTACGTGGCCCGTGAATCTCTCAGGTACAGAAACAGAGGGGGCGCTCTAGGCATGCGGCTTGCGTGCTTGGCGCTCAATCCCCTCGACGTTTTTGAAAGCTCAGTTCCTATGAAAACAATCGCAGTCATTGGTGGCGGCATCACCGGCGTGACCACCGCCTACGCCTTGGCCAAACGCGGCTTTGCCGTCACTTTGTTCGAGCGTCATCGTTACGCCGCCATGGAGACCTCGTTCGCCAACGGCGGCCAACTCTCGGCGTCCAATGCTGAGGTGTGGACCCACTGGTCCACCATCCTCAAGGGTTTGAAATGGATGCTCAAGAGCGATGCACCGCTGTTGGTCAACCCCGCACCGACTTGGCACAAACTGTCTTGGTTTGCCGAGTTCATCGCCGCCATGCCCCATTACGAGCGCAACACCGTCGAGACCGCACGTTTGGCCGTGGCCGCCCGTGAACATTTGTTTGCTTGGGCGCAAGAAGAGGGCATCGACTTCGACCACAAGCGCGAAGGCATCTTGCACATCTACCGTGACAAAAAAGGCTTTGACCATGCAGGCAAGGTGTCTGCGATGTTGGCCAAAGGCGGTTTGCCACGTCGCGCTGTCTCGCCTGAAGAAATGAAAGCGATTGAGCCCACCTTGGCGGGCACGTATTACGGTGGCTACTTCACCGAGAGCGACTCGACGGGCGACATTCACAAATTCACCCACGGACTCGCTGCTGCTGCAGAGCGTTTGGGTGTGCGCACCTTGTACGGTCAAGACGTGACGTCGGTCCAAACCACGGGCCAGCAGGCGGTGATCACCGTGGCACAACAAGCTGCAGCACCCAGCGTGCACACCTTTGATGGCGTGGTGGTTTGTGCAGGCGTGGCCAGCCGTGACTTTGCCGCACAGCTGGGTGACCGCGTGAACATTTACCCCGTCAAAGGCTATTCCATCACCGTCAATTTGAACGATGAAAAGAGCCAAGCTGGTGCACCTAATGTCAGCTTGCTGGATGACGAAACCAAGTTGGTCACCAGCCGTTTGGGTCTGAACCGCTTCCGTGTGGCGGGCACCGCAGAGTTCAATGGCATTGACCGCGACATTCGTGCGGACCGCATTCGTCCACTGATTGACTGGGTGGCGCAGTGCTTCCCCGACATCAACACCCGCTCGGTGGTGCCATGGGCGGGCTTGCGTCCGATGATGCCCAACATGATGCCGCGCGTGGGTCGAGGCAAAGCTGCCAACGTGTTTTACAACACGGGCCATGGCCACTTGGGCTGGACGCTTTCGGCCGTCACCGCTGACATGGTGGGGAATGTGGTGGCCGAATCTGCCCGTGGTGTTCAGGTGGTTGGCGCCTTGCAACCCGCTTGATGCCCTTGGCAAAGCCCTGGCTCGGCGTGCGTCTTGCTAGGGTTTCTCCGAGACCTGCTCGCTATGCTTGGCGACAAAAAGTGTATACACTTGGTGTCACCTGTCGCAGCGGAGCAGGCCTTGGTGTCGAGGCCTAGTTCGCGACCCTCGTGTCTTCACAGTGCCCGCAGTGGTGAATGACAAACTTTGAATCAAGTGACTGAGGTTCGACATGGATACCTATTTTCTCGACTGGGCCAACCTGCTGCTGCGTTGGGTGCACGTCATCACCGCCATCGCGTGGATTGGCTCCTCGTTCTACTTTGTCTTTTTAGACAACAACCTCATCAAACCCAACTCACCCGACCTGCTGGAAAAAGGCGTGGACGGTGCCATGTGGGCCGTGCACGGCGGCGGTTTTTATAACCCGCAAAAGTACATGGTGGCTCCGAAGAAGATTCACACCAAGCTGCATTGGTTTTATTGGGAAAGCTATTCCACTTGGCTGACTGGCTTTGGCTTGTTCACCGTGCTGTACCTGTGGAACGCGGGCACGTTCTTGATTGACAAGTCGCTCATGGACTGGTCGCCCGCAGCGGCCATCACGGCTGCGCTGAGCTTCTTGGTTGCGTTTTGGTTCATTTACGACGCGGTGTGCCGCGTGTTTGGCTTCCGTGAAAACGGCGAACGCACCGTCGCAGGGTTGATGATTGTGGTGGTCGCGTTTGCTGCTTGGCTGTCTTGCCAGTTGTTTGCTGGCCGTGCTGCCTTCTTGTTGGTGGGCGCGATGATTGCCACATCGATGAGCGCCAACGTGTTCTTTTGGATCATTCCTGGTCAACGAAAAGTGGTGGCCGCCATGACCTCGGGCGTAGCGATGGACCCCAAAGAGCTGGCTACACACGGCAAGCGCGGCAAGCAGCGCAGCGTGCACAACACCTACTTCACGCTGCCCGTCATCTTTGCGATGCTGAGCAACCACTACAGCTTCCTCTACACCTACGAAAACAACTGGGTCATCTTGGTGATGATGATGTTGGCCGGTGCGCTGATTCGCCAGTTCTTTGTGCAACGCCACGGTTACCACTTGGGCCGCGCCAAGAACCCGCTGCCGTTTGCGATGGCAGGCGTGGTGATTTTGCTCAGCGTGATTGTTTGGATGCGGCCCGCGCCCACCTCCTCGGTGGCCGGTAAGGCCGCGGTGGAAGCGCCAGTGAGCTTTGCCGAAGTGAATGCGGTGTTTGTGCAGCGCTGCCAAGCCTGCCACGGTGAACAGGTGCAAATGAAGAACGTGCGCTTTGATACCCCCGAAGGCGTCAAGCTGCACGCTTTGAACATTTACCAACAAGCCGTCGTGACCAAGCAAATGCCCATGAACAACGCCACGGGCATCACCGAAGACGAGCGTGCTTTGATCAAACGCTGGTACGAAGCAGGAGCCGCGCTGAGATAATCAGCGCCTATGACATTGCGCTTGATGCTGGCATTTGCCAGCGCTCATTTTTTTGCTGCGGCTCAAGCCGCTGAAGTGACGGTGGCCGTTGCCGCCAACTTCACCGCCCCCATGCAAAAAATTGCCCAAGCGTTTTCGCAAGACACAGGGCACAAAGCGCAGCTGGCCTTTGGCGCAACGGGTAAGTTCTATGCACAAATCAAAAACGGTGCGCCGTTTGCTGTGCTGCTGGCGGCTGATGACGAAACTCCCGCACGCTTAGAAAACGAAGGCCTCGCAGTTGCAGGCACACGTTTTACCTACGCCATGGGCCGATTGGCGCTGTGGAGTAAAAATCCCAGCTTGGTGGACGACCAAGGCGAAGTGTTACGCGGCAACCGCTTGGAAAAACTGGGTATTCACAAGATTGCCTTGGCCGACCCCAAGCTCGCACCTTACGGCGCAGCAGCGATGGAGGTGATGACGCATCTCGGCGTGTTGCCAGCCGTTAAGTCGAAGCTGGTGCAAGGCGAAAGCATTGGCCAGACCTATCAATTTGTCAGCACCGAAAACGCGCAGCTGGGTTTTGTGGCCTTGTCACAAATCTCGCTGGATGGCCGCATCACGCAAGGCTCTGCGTGGGTCGTGCCGCAAACCATGCACACGCCACTGAAGCAAGATGCCGTCTTGCTCAACAGCGGTAAAGACAACGCAGCCGCCCACGCGCTGCTGAAATATCTGCAAACCGACAAAGCCAAAACCCTCATTCGCCAATACGGCTACGCCTTGTAAAGTGTGGGCATGAATTTAAGCGCCGAAGATTTCCAAGCCATTGCACTCACGCTGCAACTCGCCAGCGTGACCACCGTGCTGCTGCTGTTGCTCGCCACGCCGGTTGCGTGGTGGCTGGCGCACACACGCTCTGCTTGGCGTGCGCCTGTGGCCTCGCTTGTCGCGCTGCCTTTGGTGTTGCCGCCCACGGTGCTGGGTTTTTATTTGCTAATTGCCTTGGGTCCCAATGGCCCCATTGGGCAATTCACGCAGTGGGTGGGCTGGGGCACGTTGGCGTTTAGCTTTTGGGGCTTGGTCTTGGGCTCGGTGGTTTACTCGTTGCCGTTTGCCGTGCAGCCTTTGGTCAATGCGTTTGAAGCCATGGGCCCGCGCCCGATGGAAGTGGCTGCCACGCTGCGAGCCAGCAAGTGGGATGCGTTCTTCACCGTGGCTGTGCCCCTGGCCAAGCCCGGCTTTGTGATGGCCGCCATGCTGAGCTTTGCGCACACCGTGGGCGAGTTTGGTGTGGTGCTGATGATTGGCGGCAACATCCCTGACAAAACGCGTGTGGTGTCCACCCAAATTTACGGCCATGTGGAAGCGATGGACTATTCCCAAGCGCATGGCTTGGCGGGTGTGATGTTGGTGTTCTCGTTTGTGGTCTTGTTGGGGTTGTCGTGGTTCAACCGCCGCCCTAATCGTCACTCCAATCGTGGCCAAAAGGTGGGCACATGAACATCCATTTGCAACTCGATATCGCGCGTGCCGACTTTGATGTGTCGGTCGATGTGCAGTTGCCTGCGCATGGCATCACCGTTATTTACGGTCCTTCTGGTTGTGGCAAAACTACGTTGCTGCGATGCGTGGCTGGGCTAGAGCCCTCGGCCCATGGCGTGGTGCAACTGGGCCACGAGGTGTGGCAAGACGATGCAAACAACGTGCGTCTGCCCACGCACCAACGTGCCTTGGGCTATGTGTTTCAAGAGGCTTCGTTGTTTGACCACTTGGATGTGGCGGGCAACTTGGCCTATGGCCACCAACGCGCTGAAAAGCAGAGTCGCAACGCGATGAGCCAAGCCGTGCAACAGCAAACCATCGAGCTGCTGGGTATTGGCCACTTGCTCAAGCGCCAAAGCCACGAGTTGTCGGGGGGCGAGCGCCAACGCGTGGCCATTGCCCGTGCTTTGGTCACGCAGCCGCGCTTGCTGTTGCTCGACGAACCCTTGGCTGCACTCGACCACGCGCGCCGACAAGAAGTGCTGCCGTGGCTAGAAAAACTGCGTGACGACCTAAACATCCCCATGTTCTACGTCACCCACGCGGTAGACGAAGTCGCCCGCTTGGCCGACACGCTCGTGGTGATGGACCAAGGCCGCGTGCAAGCCAACGGCCCCGTGGCCGAAGTGCTGACCCAAGCCAACCTCCCCGTGGTGGTGGGCGAGGATGCCGGTGCGTTGCTCACGGGCATCGTGCTAGCCATCGACACCCAGTGGCATTTGGCCCAAGTCGGCTTTCCCGGTGGTGCACTGTGGGTGCGTGACAGCGGCTTGGTCGTGGGGCAAACCGTGCGTTTGCGCGTGCTGGCTCGCGACGTGAGTGTGACCCTGCAAGAGGCCACACACACCAGCATTCAAAACCATGTGCCCTGCGTGGTGGACGCCATCACGCCCGATACGCACCCATCACAAACCCTGCTGCGCTTGCGCTGTGGCGACACGGTGCTGCTGGCGCGCGTCACTGCGCGTGGGGTGCATGAGCTGGGGCTGCAGGTGGGCATGAACGTTTGGGCGCAAGTGAAATCAGTGGCATTGGTCAAGTAAAACCCATGCCTTGCTCTCAAGCCCTGACTTATTGCAATTGAACAGACAACGACTTGAATCAATGAGGAATTGAAAATGAAAATCGTAGAAATCAGAGAAGTCACCTTGCCGATCAGCTCGCCGATTCGCAATGCCTACATCGACTTCAGCAAAATGACCTTGAGCCTTGTTGCCGTCATCACCGATGTGATTCGCGATGGCAAGCCTGTGGTGGGCTATGGCTTTAACTCGAACGGTCGCTATGGGCAAGGCATGTTGATGCGCGAGCGATTCATCCCTCGCGTGCTCGAAGCCAAGCCTGAGAGCTTGCTCGACGACAGTGGCAACAACCTAGACCCCCACAAGATTTGGGCCACGATGTTCACCAACGAAAAGCCAGGTGGACACGGCGAACGTTCGGTGGCCATGGGCACCATCGACATGGCGGTGTGGGACGCTGTTGCCAAGATTGAAGGCAAGCCCTTGTTCCAGTTGTTGGCAGATCGCTATGGCAACGGCCAGCCCAACCGCCGTGTGTTTGTGTACGCGGCAGGTGGTTATTACTACCCGGGCCAAGACCACGAAAAGCTCAAAGACGAAATGCGAAGCTACATCGACCGCGGCTACTCGGTGGTGAAGCAAAAAATTGGTGGCGCTTCTTTGGACGAAGATTTGCGCCGCATCGACTCGGTCTTGAGCGTGCTGCAAGACGGCCAAAAATTGTGCGTCGATGCCAACGGTCGCTTTGACCGCGACACCGCCGTGGCCTATGCCAAAGCCTTGTCGCAATACGATTTGTTTTGGTACGAAGAGGCGGGCGACCCGCTGGACTACGAGCTGCAACAAACCCTGCGCAGCTACTACAAGAACCCCATGGCCACCGGTGAAAACCTGTTCTCCATGCAAGACGCGCGCAACCTCATTCGCTACGGCGGCATGCGCCCTGACCGCGATTGGTTGCAGTTCGACTGCGCCTTGAGCTATGGCTTGGTGGAGTACCTGCGCACCTTGGACATGCTCAAAGAGCACGGCTGGTCAGCCAGCCGTTGCGTCCCGCACGGCGGCCACCAAATGTCGCTGAACATCGCGGCGGGTTTAGGCTTAGGCGGCAATGAAAGCTACCCAGATTTATTCCAACCCTTCGGTGGCTTCCCCGATGGCGTGAAGGTGGAGAACAGCTACATCACCATGCCAGACCTGCCGGGCATTGGCTTTGAAGGCAAGTCGGATTTGATCAAGGTGATGCAGGATTTGTCGCGTTAACGAATCCGCCTGCATACCGCATTAGGTTTTACTGACCAAAGCCTGAAGCTGCGAAGGTCGCTTGACCTGCGGGTGAGGCCAAAAACTTCAAAAGACGAGCCCCTTTGGCGCTGTTTTGTACCACGCCCGCCACATAGGGTGTGCGCAGCGCAAAGGGGGCTGGCAGGTCACCCACATAGGTCACTGTGGTGTACGGAATAATCTCGCTGGATTGACTGGCCCCTATTTCAAACTTGCCTTCGCCCACCCCTTCAATCACATCGACGCCAAAAGGCAAGATCACCAGTTTGGGCTGGAGTGCTTCGCGCAGACCCAGCTGATCGATCATCTTGGCAAAGTGAACACCCGACGTGGCACCGCGTGCCCCATCTGCATGTGCCACCGACTTGGCTTGCAAGAGTGCTTTCTTCAAAGCCTCGACCGTTGAAATGTCGGGCACCGGTGCGCCACGTTTGACGGCTAACCCTGCCACCACCACGCCCATAGGTGCCGTCTGACCCGCTTGCACATGCCCTTGAGTGACCAAGGTGTCGATGGCCACTTGACTCAGCACCGTCAGGTCAGGACGTTCGCCCTGGCTGATGCGGTCACGCAATGCACCCACCGTGTCGGATGACACCACCAAGGTGTCACCGGTCAGTCGGGTAAATGCAGGCGCTGCCAATTCGACGGCGACTTTGGAAGCCCCTGCGGCAAAGACTTTGATTTCGTCGGCTTTTGCTTGCGTCACCACGAGGACGAGTGCGCAAAGCGCTAAGTGGAATGTGTGTGAGGGTTTCATATTCAGAAATCAGTGTGAAGTTTCGGTGATTGACTCTGGTGCTAAATGCCAGACACCACCACATCGATTGCCGCAACCAGTTCGCTGGCATGCGCTGAAACATGGCCAACGATTTGTCGCAAACTGCGCGTGGGTAGGGGGGCTGTGTAGTGAGCCAGAGCGCGGAGGCGCTGGCCGTTCACCATGACGATGGGGCATAGCTTGTCTGGGGCAATGCCTGCAAACTCAACCGTGGCCAGTGGCATGACCATGCGTGTGGCTAAGGCATCAAGTAAATCACTTTGCACAACCACCACATACGGAATGCCATGCAGAGCACTCTCGCTGGGGTTGATGTAAACGTCAAATTGAGCCATGGCGGTTTACCAAGGGCGCAAGTCTGAGCCGGGTATGCCTTGGTTTTCTACCCAGGTGTTTTGCGCAGCAATCCACTCGCCAAATTCGTTTTCAAATTGCTTTTTGCGAGTGGCTAAGCTGCTGTTGCTTTGGTTGGCTTGCAAGGCGCGATATTGGTCGACTGACAGGATGACGGTGTCAATCTGCCCTGCCTTCTCCACAAACACGGGCTCTCGCTTGGCGAGGGCGCAAATGCTGCCAAAACGATTTTTGGCTTCGGTGGCGGTAATTTGCATGGCGTGCTCCAAGTGTTTAGCCATTTTAGCTAAAGCTTCAGCTTGGCCGCAAGCTTTAAAACCACCAAGCCACCGCTTGCGGAATCACCACCGCCCCCACAATGCCGTGCAGACCCATGCCTAGGCTGGCGTAAGCCCCAGCTTCGGCGTTCACACTGAAGGCGCGCGAGGTGCCTATGCCGTGTGCGGCCACGCCCAGCGCAAAGCCGCGTTGCCACCATTGGGTGACGCGCAACACGTCCAACACGTAGCGGCCCAGAATGGCGCCCAAGATGCCAGTGCTCACCGCAAAGATGGCGGTCAAGGTGGGCGAGGCTTGCACGCGTTCGGCAATGCCCATCGCAATCGGCGCGGTGACCGACTTGGCCACCAAGCCGCGCACCAACGATTCGTCCACACCCAAGCAACGCGCCATGCCCACCGCGGTGAACACCGATGTCACGCCACCCGCCACCAGTGACAGCAGCAATACGCCCATGCGGCCCTTGAGTGACGCAAAACCTTTGTAGATGGGAATGGCCAGCGACACCGTGGCCGTGCCCAGCAAGAAGTGCACAAACTGCGCGCCTTCGAAATACTTGGCATACGGCATATCGAGCACGCTGATGCTGAACGTGACCACCACCACCGCTATCAACACAGGGTTGGCCAGCGGGTTGCGCTGGCTGCGCTCGTACAGCGTGAGGCCCAACAAATACGCGCTCAGCGTCAGCACCAAAGCCAGCAGCGGGCTACCCGAGAGGTACACCCAAATGTCAGAGATGGG
>CANBRM010000031.1 GCA_947371915.1 Comamonadaceae bacterium
GGCCAACCACGCCGCGCATGAGCGTTTGAATGCGGCCTTCAACGTCAAAACCATTTACATCCCTTTCAAAGGTACGGGTGACATGACCACCGCCGTGCTGGGCAGCCAAGTGGATGGCGCGATCACTTACACACCGTTTGCCATCAGCAACAAAACGCGGGTGCGTCCCTTGGCTGTGGCCATGGAGCAGCGCCATCCGCTCATGCCCGATGTGCCCACCTTCAAAGAGTTGGGTGTGAACTGGGTGGACGGGGCTTACCGCGGCATTGGCGTGCCAAAATCAGCCACGCCCGAGCAGCGCAAACGTTTGTCTGAGCTGTGGGCCAACCTCAACAATGACCCCGAAATGAAAGAACTCGCAGCCAAAAACGGCTTTGAATTGGTCAACGTCGGTGTGGATCAAATGGATGCCTTCATGAAAGAACGCACCCAGCTCTACACCGAAGGCGCTGCGCGTTTGGGTCTTGGTAAAAAGTGAGCTTTTTCTGACTTCTTCGACCCCCTCTGTTTTTCAGTCGCCTGCTGCTGTGCTTGCACAGCCGCAGGTTTTTTTACGTCAGCTCTACGATGCCGCCGTGCTGCGCGCCTTGCCCTTGCACAACACGGCCGCGTATTTGCCTCAACCCCCCAAAGGTCGCACCGTGGTGCTGGGGGCTGGCAAAGCGGGTGGTGCCATGGCGCAGGCGGTAGAGGCTTGGTGGCCCGCTGACAAACCGTTGTCGGGTTTGGTGGTCACGCGTTATCACCACATCCCACCCCGCCCAGCGGGCTTGCCTGAGCGCATTGAGGTGGTCGAAGCCTCGCACCCCGTGCCCGATGCCGCGGGTTTGGCGGCTGCCGAACGCATTTTGGAATTGACCCAAGGCCTGACTGAAGACGACTTGGTGTTGTGTTTGATTTCAGGTGGTGGCTCGGCCTTGTTGACCTTACCCGCCGAAGGCCTGACGCTGGAAGACAAGCAACGCATCAACCGCGACTTGCTCAACAGCGGGGCCAACATTGGCGAGATGAATTGCGTGCGCAAGCATTTGTCGCGCATCAAAGGCGGTCGTTTGGCGGCGGCTTGTGCCCCCGCGCAAGTGGTGACACTGACCATCAGCGATGTGCCGGGCGATGACCCGTCCGTGATTGCCAGTGGCCCCACCGTGGCCGACCGCACGACCTGCGCCGATGCGTGGGCCATTTTGCAGCGCTACAAAATTGAGGTGCCTGCAGCGATTGCAGCGGCTTTGAAAGCGGGAACGTTAGAAACCCCTAAACCTAGCCCGCAGTGGGATGCGCAACCTGTTCACCTGATCGCCACGCCCCAGCAGTCGCTCGACGCAGCCGCTGAGCTGGCCCGTGCTGCGGGTTTAAATGCCTATGTGTTGAGCGATGAACTCGAAGGTGAGTCGCGTGAAGTGGGTAAGGTGCATGCGGCTTTGGCCCGTGCAGCGGCACATGGCAAGGGGCCGTTTCAAAAGCCCTGCGTGATTTTGAGTGGCGGCGAAACCACGGTGACAATTCGCAAGCAACCAGAGGGAACCCCCAAGGGTCGAGGCGGGCGCGCTGGTGAGTTTTGTTTGGGCCTTGCTGTGGCCCTGCAAGCGCAAGAAGGGGTGTGGGCCATTGCGGCGGACACCGATGGCATTGATGGCATTGAAGACAACGCCGGTGCTGCTGTGTCACCTGACACCTTGGCGCGGGCCGAGGCACAAGGCGTGAAACCTGCCAACTGCTTAGACCGTAACGATGCCTACGGTTTTTTCAGCGCCGTGGGCGACTTGGTCATCACCGGCCCCACTCACACCAACGTCAACGACTTCAGGGCGATGCTGGTGCTTTAATCGCACAGGCTGCGGATGGACGGCGGAATGGCCACCGCACGGATGCCCGGCTGTGACGCGTTGGCGCCTTCGCGGTGTGCGGCAAAGATGCGCACCTCGTCGCATTCCATGATCAAGTCATCGCCACGACGAATTTGGTAGTGCATCACAAAGCTCTTTTCGCGCCATTCGGTGATGCTGGTGTGAATCTCCAGCAAATCACCATAACTGGCGGTTTTGACAAATTTCGCATGCGTGTCGACCAAAGGGGTGCCGATCACGCCCAAGGTTTGCTCGGTCTCGTGCCAAGACGGCACACCGCATTGCACAAAGAAGTGACGCGAGGCCGCATCAATCCAGCGAAAGAAGTTGGGGAACCAGACGATGCGTGCGGGGTCGCAGTCGCCAAATTCAACCTTTTGTGGGTAAACGATGGTTTTGCTCATGCTTGGATTGTCTGACACTTGGCGCACCTGCCGATGTGTTGTTTGGCGGGCACGGTGCTTGCGTGCTGTTAACCTTATGCCCTTCTAGAGTTTCGATGTTTTGCCATGTCTAGTTTCCGTTTGTCGCTGACACAAATTACCAAGCGTTACCCCGCGGTGGTGGCCAATGATGCCGTCAGCTTGACCGTGCAGCCCGGCGAAATTCATGCGGTGCTGGGTGAAAACGGGGCGGGTAAATCCACCTTGATGAAGATCATTTACGGCGCGGTCAAACCCGATGCTGGCGAGATTCGCTTCAATGGCGAAACCGTGCACATTCGCAATCCGCAAGAAGCGCGGCAGTTGGGCATCAGCATGGTGTTTCAGCACTTCAGCTTGTTCGACACCCTGAGCGTGGCCGAAAACGTGTGGCTCGGGTTGGACAAACGTTTCGGTTTGGCTGAGGTCACCCAGCGCATCACCGACACTGCGTCGCAATATGGCTTAGACATTGACCCACAACGTTTGGTGCATACCTTGAGCGTGGGCGAGATGCAGCGGGTTGAAATCATCCGAGCTTTGTTGACCAACCCACAACTTTTGATCTTGGATGAACCCACCTCGGTATTGACGCCACAGGCCGTCGAGAAACTGTTCGTGGTGCTGCGCCAACTGGCGTCTGAAGGGCGCAGCATTTTGTACATCAGCCACAAGCTGCACGAAATTCGTGCGCTGTGCACCGCTTGCACGGTCATGCGTGCAGGCCGCGTGACCGGCGTGTGCGACCCGCGCCAAGAAACCAACGCCTCACTGAGTCAGCTCATGATTGGCAGCTTGCCGCCTGAGTTGCAAGTGCGCAGTCAACAGCCTGGCCAGCCGGTGTTGACCGTGCGTGATTTGCGTTTGACGGCAGACGATCCTTTTGGCGTGGACCTCCAAGGCATCAACTTGCAAGTGCGTGCCGGTGAGGTGGTGGGCATTGCCGGTGTGTCGGGCAACGGCCAGCGCGAGTTGTTGTTTGCCTTGTCGGGTGAAGACCAGCGCGCCCCACATCAAAGCCTTGAGCTTTTGGGGCAGGCGATGGGGCAGTGGAGTCCTGACGAACGTCGTACCCACGGCCTCCACTTTGTGCCCGAAGAACGGTTGGGCCGCGGTGCTGTGCCTAGCTTGAGTTTGGCGCAAAACCTCTTACTCACCCGCCATGAAGCAGTGGCTGGTTCGGGTTGGCTCAAAGCCCTGGGTTGGCTGAACTTGAAGACCTTGCAGGCACAGGCCGAGGCCATCATTGCGCGCTACCAAGTCAAAGCGGGTGGCCCAGATGCGGCGGCGCGTTCGCTGTCGGGCGGAAATTTGCAAAAGTTTTTGATGGGACGCGAAATTGAAGCAGCCCCCAAGTTATTGATCGTGTCGCAACCCACATGGGGCGTGGACGTGGGTGCTGCCGCACAAATCCGCGCTGCCTTGTTGGCCCTGCGTGATGCAGGCTGCGCCGTGTTGGTGGTGAGTGAGGAGTTGGACGAATTGTTAGAGCTGTCAGACCGTTTGCACGTCATCGCGCATGGCGAGTTATCCCCCGCGTTGAGTCGTGAAGAAGCCAGCGTGTCACGCATTGGCGCTTGGATGAGTGGGCTGTGGAAAACACAAGCAGTGCAAGCGCAGGAGGTGGTCCATGCTGCGTCTTGAACCCCGTGCGCAGCCGTCCATGTTTTGGCGTTATGCCTCACCGTTGCTGGCCTTGGCCGTGACTGTGCTTTTGGGCATCGGACTTTTCATGGCCTTGGGCAAAGACCCCGTGCGCGGTTTGGGCGTGTTCTTTTGGGAGCCCATCAAAAGCGTGTATGCCCTGTCTGAACTGATGGTCAAAGCCACGCCATTGCTTTTGATTGCTTTGGGCTTGGCGGTGTGCTTTCGCTCCAACGTCTGGAACATTGGTGCCGAAGGCCAGTTTGTCATGGGTGCTGTGTTTGCCTCAGGCGTGGCCTTGATGGCAGACGCCAACACGGGCGCTGGCTTTTGGGTGTTGATTTTGTTGGCAGGTGTGGTGGGCGGCATGGTGTGGGCCAGCATCACCGCGGTGTTGCGTGATCGCTTCAACGCCAGCGAGATTTTGGTCAGCCTCATGTTGGTGTACGTGGCCGTGATGGCACTGAACTACTTGGTGTATGGCCCTTGGAAAGACCCCTTGGGCTACAACTTCCCGCAAACCAAAACCTTTGACGCCATCACCCAAATTCCCAAACTCATCACGGGAACGCGCGTGAACATTGGGGTGCTGTTGGCGTTGGCGGGAGTTGCGGGCTTGTGGGTGTTTTTGTTTCGCACCCATGCAGGGTTTGCACAGCAAGTGGGGGGCTTGGCACCCGATGCGGCCCGCTACGCAGGCTTTTCTTCGCGCAAGGCACTCTGGCTGGCGCTGCTGACCTCGGGTGCGGCCGCTGGCTTGGCCGGAGGCTTGGAAGTGGCGGGGCCATTGCGCCAACTCACGCCGTTTGTGCCAGCCGGTTATGGCTTTGCCGCCATCATCGTGGCGTTTGTGGGGCGCTTGCACCCGGTGGGCATGGTCTTGTCGGCGGTGTTGATGAGCATGTTTTACATCGGCGGAGAGCTGGCGCAATCGCGGTTGGGCTTGCCACGTTCGTTGACGGGGGTGTTTCAAGGTTTGTTGTTGTTCACGTTGTTGGCGTGTGACACCTTGATGCAATACCGCGTGCGTTGGGTGCCGAGCGTGCCAAGTTCGCGTTCAGAAGGAGCACTGTGATGGATACCTACGCACTGTTGTGGGCCGCCACGATGAACGCAGGCACCGTTTTGGCGCTGGCCTCGTTGGGTCTTTTGATCAATGAAAAAGCGGGCATCGTCAATTTGGGGGCTGAGGGCATGATGCTGTGTGCCGCCATCGCTGGCTTTGCCACGGTGGCCACCACCGGCAGCGATGTGCTGGGCCTGTTGGCGGGCATGGGCGCAGGCGCTTTGATGGCAGCCCTGTTTGGCGTGTTGGTGATATGGATGAACACCAACCAATACGCCACGGGCTTGGCACTCAGTTTGTTTGGCGGCGGCTTCTCTGCCTTTGTGGGCGTGAATTTTGTGCAGGCCAAACTGCCAGAGCGCATGCAGTTTGAGGTGCCGGTCTTGACCGATTTGCCCTTCTTCGGCCCTGCATTGTTCCGACATCACCCTCTGGTGTACGGCGCCATTGCATTGACCTTTGCCCTGATTTACTTTCTCTACCGCACCCGTGCTGGTTTGGTGTTGCGAGCCGTGGGCGAATCGCCCGAGTCGGCCCATGCCTTGGGTTATCCGGTGCGCCGCATCCGTTTGTTGGCGGTCGTGGTGGGGGGGGCTATGTGCGGCTTGGCGGGTGCTTACATCTCTATCATTTACACGCCGCTGTGGGTGGAAGGCATGATTGCAGGCAAAGGCTGGATCGCTTTGGCGCTCACCACCTTTGCCACTTGGCGTCCGGCACGCGTGTTGCTTGGTGCTTATCTGTTTGGTGGTGTGACCATGCTGCAATTTCATTTGCAGGCGTCGGGCGTGGATGTGCCCAGCCAGTTTTTGAGCATGTTGCCCTACCTCGCCACCATCGTGGTGTTGGCCTTGATTTCGCGCAATCCGAGGTGGTTGCGGGTCAACATGCCCGCTTCGATTGGTAAACCGTTTTTCCCTGGCTCATAATTCGTACGCTTTTTTTAATGCTTTTTTAAAGGAAATTTCATGACAGACATGTTCAAACGTCGTTGGATGCACGTTGCCGCCTTGAGCGCTGTGGCAGCTGCTGTGTTGGTCGGCTGCGGCAAAAAAGAAGAAGCCAAGCCTGCAGAGGCCCCTGCTGCTGCTGCCAAGCCTGAACCATTGAAAATTGCATTTGCCTATGTCGGCCCTGTGGGTGACGGCGGCTGGACCTTTGCGCACGACAACGCACGCAAAGCCCTCGAAAAAGAATTTGGCGACAAGATTCAAACTTCGTTCGTCGAGAACGTGCCTGAATCGGCTGACGCAGAACGCGTGATTCGCGACATGGTTGGTCAAGGCAACAAGCTGGTCTTTGGCACCACCTTTGGTTACATGGAGCCCATGCTCAAAGTGGCGGCTGACACCCCAGACGTGAAGTTCGAGCACGCCACCGGCTACAAACAAGCCGCCAACATGCGTACTTACGACAGCCGCACCTACGAAGGCGCGTACATGGCTGGCGTGATCGCGGGCAAGATGACCAAGACCAACACCTTGGGCGTGGTGGCCTCTATTGCGATTCCTGAAGTCATTCGCAACATCAACAGCTTCACCTTGGGTGCTCAATCCAGCAACCCCAAAGTCAAAACCAAAGTGGTTTGGGTCAACGAGTGGTTCAACCCACCGAAAGAAACAGAAGCTGCGACATCCTTGATCAACGGCGGCGCGGACGTCTTGTTCCAAAACACAGACTCTCCTGCTGTGTTGAAAACCGCCCAAGACAAAGGCAAGCGCGCCTTCGGTTGGGACTCTGACATGACCGCCTACGGCCCCAAAGCTCACTTGGCTTCTGCGGTGATCAACTGGACGCCTTACTACATCAACGCCACCCGCGCAGCCTTGGAAGGCAAGTGGACAGGCGGCGGCCACACTTGGTCTGGCGTGAAAGACGGTGCCATTGACATCGTGTCTATTGCTGAAGACGTGCCAGCCGAGACCAAAGCCAAAGTGGAAGAAGTCAAAGCCGGTTTGAAAGACGGCAGCTTTGTCATCTGGAAAGGCCCCTTGCTCGACAACACGGGCAAAGAAGTCTTGAAGAAAGACGAAGCCGCGGACGACAAGTTCTTGAGCGGCGTGAACTTCTACGTCAAAGGCGTGGAAGGCAAAGTGCCGGGCGCTAAGTAATTAAAAAAAAGCAGATGCTGGTTTTCTGGCATCTGTCTTGCATACCTGTTTTTTTAACCTTGAAGGAACCATAAAAATGAAAAAGAAAATTGCTCTCGTGGCATTGGCTGCTGCTGCAGTATGTGCACAGGCTGCGGACTGGAGCGACACGTCGCTGAGCTTTCGCCACGGCTCTAAATTTGCCGAACCCTTTGGCAGCACTGAGATCACCAAGAATATTTATGGCCTGACGCACGCTAGCGGTTACAAGTACGGCTCTAATTTCTTCAACGTCGATTTGTTGTTGTCAAACAAAAATGATCCAGCCAGCGCTGGTTCGACCGAGGGTGCACGCGAGGTTTACGTGGTGTATCGCAATACTGTTGATTTGGACAAAGTGACTGGCAAGTCATTCAAATCAGGCGTTGTCCGTGGTTTGGGTGTTACGGCTGGTTTTGACTTCAACACCAAAACCGACGTGGGTTACAACTCGAAGAAAGAAATGTTGGTCGTAGGCCCGACTTTGATGTTGGATGTGCCCGGCTTTTTGAATGTCAGCTTGTTGGCTTTGGCTGAAAGCAATGCACCTTCAACCGCAACATTGGTGGCGAAGCGTTACAGCTATGACACTCATCCTATGATCGGCTTGGCATGGGGCATCCCTTTCAGCGTCGCCTCTGTACCTTTGTCGTTTGAAGGTTTTGCGAACTTCATTGCAGCCAAAGGGAAAGATGAATTTGGTGGCGATACTGTTGCTGAAACCAACATCGACATGCAAGTTATGTACGACATGAGCTCGGCTGTGAATGCAAGTAAGAACACATTCAAAGTGGGTGCTGAGTACCAATACTGGAAAAACAAATTCGGTAATGATCACAATGGCGTTGCTGGCAAAGGCGCGTTTGCAAAAACGCCCATGTTGCGCGCCGAATACCACTTCTAAATCAAGTGCGATTCAACGAAAAGGCCACCCTCGGGTGGCCTTTTTTCTTCACCAAATTCAAAAAACCTCTTCATCTAAAGCGTGATCTGAGAAACCGCAAATGGCCGTTCACGGTGAATCAAAAAAGCAGTTCTATCCCTGGCGCGCTACCTGTTTTTCTTGGGTAGCATGATGGCCTTGTCTGGAGGTCCCTATGTTCAAAGTTCACGCCGTATCTACCGTTAATTTGCCCCAGCTCTTGCGGGAAATGCCCAAAGCCGAGTTGCACATTCACATTGAGGGTTCGCTAGAGCCTGAGCTCATCTTTGCGCTGGCCGAGCGCAATGGCGTGCAGCTGCCCTATGCCAACGTTGAGGCCTTGCGTGCGGCCTATGCCTTCACCAACCTGCAAAGCTTTTTGGATATTTATTACGCAGGCGCGAGCGTGCTCCTGCATGAGCAAGATTTTTACGATATGGCTTGGGCCTATTTGCAACGCGCCAAAGCCGACTACGTCGTTCACACCGAAATGTTCTTCGACCCACAGACGCACACCGAGCGTGGCGTGTCTATGGCCACCGTCATCAATGGTTTGCACCGTGCGTGTGTGGATGCGCAAGCGCAGTTGGGTGTCAGCGCACAACTCATTCTTTGTTTCTTGCGCCACCTCAGCGAAGAGGCCGCATTGCAAACGTTCCAAGATGCGTTGCCCTTCAAAGACAAATTCATCGGTGTAGGTTTGGACTCTAGTGAAGTCGGTCACCCGCCCGAGAAATTCAAAAACGTGTTTGCCTTGGCGCACGCACACGGCTTGCACCTTGTGGCCCATGCAGGCGAGGAGGGCCCACCTGCCTATATGTGGAGCGCCTTGGATGTGCTGCGTGTTGAGCGCATCGACCACGGCGTGCAGGCCGTGCACGATGCGGCGCTGATGGCACGCTTGGCCAAAGACCGCACGCCGCTCACCGTGTGCCCGCTGTCGAATCAAAAGCTGTGCGTGTTTCCTGATTTGAAAGACCACAACATTGGGCAGTTGCTCGACGCTGGCTTGTGCGTGACCATCAACTCGGACGACCCCGCTTACTTTGGCGGCTACATGAACGACAACTTTGTGCAAACCTTCGCTGCCACGGGCATGACGGCGCAGCAGGCTTACGTCTTGGCGCGTAACAGCTTTGAAGCCAGCTTTGTGCCAGAGGTGCAGCGTCAAAAATGGATGCATGAGCTCAAGCTGTGTTTTGAGCGCTTTGCTGAAGGTGACAACTGAAGAAAGAGAGGGGGCTTCGACGAAGCCCTAAAATCAACCCATGAGCATCAAATCAGACAAATGGATTCGCCGCATGGCGCAAGAGCACGGCATGATCGAGCCGTTCGAGCCAGGCCAGATTCGTCAAAACGCCGCTGGCGAAAAAATCGTCAGCTACGGCACCAGCAGCTACGGCTATGACATCCGTTGCGCGCCCGAGTTCAAGGTGTTCACCAACATCTACAGCACGGTGGTTGACCCCAAGAACTTTGATCCCAAAAGCTTTGTGGACATCGAGTCTGATGTTTGCATCATCCCGCCCAACAGCTTTGCGCTGGCCCGCACCATGGAGTACTTCCGCATTCCGCGCAACGTGCTGACCGTGTGTTTGGGCAAGAGCACGTATGCGCGCTGCGGCATCATCGTCAACGTCACCCCGTTCGAGCCCGAGTGGGAAGGCTATGTGACCTTGGAGTTCTCCAACACCACGCCACTGCCAGCCAAGATTTACGCAGGCGAGGGCTGTGCCCAAGTATTGTTCTTCGAGAGCGACAAAGACGACGTGTGCGAAACCAGCTACAAAGACCGTGGCGGTAAGTACCAAGGCCAAGTGGGCGTCACACTGCCCAAGACCTAATTGACCACCCTCAACGTCATCGGTTGCGGCCGCGTGGGTCAAACCCTCGCGGCCTTGTTACATCAGCACGCACAAGTGCAGGTGCAAGACCTGTATTCGCGCAGCTTCAGCAGCGCTGAGCAAGCTGCCAAGTTTGTGGGCGCAGGCCAGCCTGTAGCCGAGCTTGCCCACATGCGAGCCGCCGATGTCTGGCTGCTCAGCGTGCCCGATGCCCAAGTGGGCGCAGCCGCCCAGGCCTTGGCCGACGCGCAGGGGGCCAAGCTGGCTGGCTCAATCGTCTTCCACAACAGCGGCTTTTTAAGCGCCGCAGAGCTGCAGCCCTTGCAAGCCCTGGGCTGCCATGTGGCCAGCGCACATCCGGTGCTCAACTTTGCTTCACCTGAAACAGGCGTGCGCCAGTTTGCAGGCACGCCTTGCGGGCTAGAGGGCAAGGCAAAGGCGCTGGCTTGGCTACACACCGCGCTCACCGCCATTGGCGGGCGTTGCTTTGAAATTGCCAGTGCAGACAAACCGCTGTACCACGCTGCTGCGGTGTTCAGCAGCAACTTCACCGTGGTGTTGCAAGGCATTGCGCAAGACGCTTGGCAGACTGCAGGCGTGCCACCTGAACTGATGCGCCCGCTGACCGAGGCCTTGCTCAAAAGCACGGTAGACAACGTGCTGGCCATGGGCCCCGCGCAGGCCCTGACCGGCCCAGCCGCCCGTGGCGACACCGCTGTGGTGCAGGCGCAGGGCGAGGTGGTGAAGCAGTGGAACGCCCCAGCAGGCGATGCGTACGCCTTGCTCAGCCAATTAGCCACCGAGCTAAAGCAGCGGGCCTAAGCCCACCGCTCAAGCAGCATTACAAACTGCCGCGACCTTCTTTGGCGTGGAAGGATTGTGCAGTTTCCCAAGCCACTTTTTGCAAATGGGCCGCCACGTCTTTAGGTAAGTCAGCTGTGTAGCTGTTGCCCATCGGGTTTTGTTTGTAAACAGAAGCCATGACTGTGCATGCAGCTAAATAAGTGCCCATCAGGCTGGGGTGGCGTTTGTCGGCCACGTACAAATTCAAGTCGGGGCGTTGCGCTATTGAGTTAGCAAACGCCAAACCTGCGGGCACGACCAGTGCGTTGTTTAACTTGCCTGCCTTGATGTATTCGTTAGCCAAGGGCATCGTCATATCAGGCTTGTCGGCATAGGCCCATGACATGAACAGAATGGGTTCAGCCCCGTTTTTGCGCACGGTATCGCTGTGCTTTTTGGAGAACTCATAAAAAATCGGTTGCAGCTTGGGATGGATGGGGCACTGGCTGCAGTCCATCATCATCACGCCGTCAAACGGTTTGTCGAAGGTGTTGAACACCACTTCGTTGTCGCCCACAAATGAGTAGCTGGCCACACCGCCCGGCTTGAAGTGGGCCTCTACATCGTGCCAGTTGATGCCAGAGCCACTGATGGTGGCCGATGTGGATCGATAGCCCTTGCCACCTGCCGCACTTAAGAGCTGGCCCACATGCCCATGCATGGAGTTGTTGTAATAAAAGAAGCTGTTGCCCACCCACAGCAGCGTTTTGACGTCGGTCGTTTTGGCTTGCTTAGCGGGGGTGGATGTCAGCGTTCCACAGGCCGTTAAACCCAAGGCAAGTGAGAGCGTCAAGATCAAGCGGGTCAGCAGCATAAGTGTTTCTTTCAAATCAAAAAATTCTCAGCCCATGCACCCAGCCCTGCAATTGGGCAACACCCTAGTGAGAGGTGGGGTGCTTGCCGCTTTCTATGAGGATTAAGTGATTAATTCTGCTCAATTGGCCGCTTTTTGGCCCCGCCGCCCACAATGCGACAATATGCCCCAGACATGACGACCTCTTTTTCCAATTTGCAGCTGGCCCCCGCGCTGGCACGCGCCGTAGCCGAGATGGGCTACGAATCCATGACCCCCATTCAAGCTCAGGCCATTCCGGTGGTTTTGACGGGCCAAGATGTGATGGGTGCAGCCCAAACCGGTACCGGTAAAACAGCGGCGTTCTCGCTGCCGTTGCTGCAACGTTTGCTCAAACACGAAAACAGCTCCACCTCGCCCGCACGCCACCCCGTGCGCGCTTTGGTGCTGTTGCCCACCCGTGAGCTGGCCGACCAAGTGGCCCAGCAAATCAAACAATACGCCGTGCACACCAACCTGCGCAGCATGGTGGTGTTTGGCGGCATGGACATGAAGCCCCAAACCATCGAGCTGAAAAAAGGCGTCGAGGTGCTGGTGGCCACGCCCGGCCGTTTGCTCGACCACATCGAAGCCAAAAACGTGGTGCTCAACCAAGTCGAATACGTGGTGCTCGACGAAGCCGACCGCATGCTGGACATTGGCTTTTTGCCAGACCTGCAGCGCATCTTGAGCCACTTGCCCAAACAGCGCACCACGCTGTTGTTCTCGGCCACGTTCTCGACCGAGATCAAGCGCTTGGCTGGCAGCTATTTGCAAAACCCCATCACCATCGAAGTGGCGCGCCCAAATGAAACAGCCGCCACCATCACGCAGCAGTTTTACAGCGTGAGCGTGGACGACAAGTACAACGCTTTGCGCCACCTCATCAAAGCCAACGGCATGAAGCAAGCCTTTGTGTTTTGCAACAGCAAACTTGGCTGCGCCCGTTTGGCCCGCTCGTTGGAGCGTGACGGTTTCCGCACCAGCGCCTTGCACGGCGACAAGAGCCAAGACGAACGCCTGAAAGCCCTCGAAGGCTTCAAAAAGGGCGAGGTCGATTTGTTGGTCTGTACCGATGTGGCTGCACGCGGCTTGGACATCAAAGACGTGCCAGCGGTGTTTAACTTTGACATCCCGTTCAACGCCGAAGACTATGTGCACCGCATTGGCCGCACAGGCCGCGCTGGTGCCTTGGGCCAAGCCATCAGCTTTGTGTCGGGCAGTGACCAACGCTTGGTGGGTGACATTGAGAAATTGCTTAAGACCAAGATCACCTTAGAAAACGTGACCGTCGAGCAAGACCGCTCGCGTGAGCGCCGTGAGCCGCGCAGTGACTCCCGCGAGCCGCGTGGTGACATGCGCAGCGAATCGTCCGGTGAGCGCCGCGAGTTCAGCCGTCCCCGTGAAGGCTATGCCTCACGCGACGCACGCCCCCGCGAGCACGACAACGGCCGTCGCAGCCGCGAAACGGGCTATGTGCCCGCACCACGTGTGAAGAACGACCCGTTCTTTGACAAACCCTACGAAGCGACCGTGCGCAGCACCGAAACCGCAGCCCCCGTGGCTCCCGATCCCTTGCGCAAATCGGCCAACATCAAGCCCAAGCGTGTGATGGCGGCGTTGTTCAAGTCGACCACTTAAAAAGAAAACGCGCAATCTGCGCGTTTTTTTTGGTCCACCAGCCACTGCTCAGCGCATCTAGCCAAAGGTGGTGCATTATTTCCGCCTCCTACTCGCTCTTGGACGGCTTTTTGCGAATACGTATTTTTGGCTTCGCTGGTTGTGCGGGCGTCATGTCAGCAAGCAAATCGGGTGTGCTTGGCGCGTCCAGGTAGTTGGTTTTACTCACCACTTTCTTACCTTTAAGACTTTTTTGTTTGCTAGCTTTTTGGTGAAATCAACCATAAGACATTCCTTTCTTCAATATGTTCTATTTGTGAATAGGCTGTCACCCCTGACTACAGGCGCTTCTAGCAGCCATCGAACTAGTGTGATGCATGACAGGCGGCCTTTGACGCGCTCAAACTCGGCGTGCAGTTCGTCCAGAAACAGGGGCTTGATCAGCTTGAGGATGTTGGCCTCAGACGTGTAGTGCGCACCCAAGTTGCGGCGGGCCTTTTCGTCCATGATGCTTTGAAACAAGCTGCCAAAGATGGCGGGGCTGATGGCCGACCAATCAAGTGCACACGCATCCAGCAGCGCTTCGCGCATGGTGGTGCTGAAGTCGGCCATGGGCAAGGTTTCTTCAAACAGTTTGCCGTTGATGTACGCAAACTTAGCTAGCTGTTCGTCAATGTGTTTGTTGCGGCTGGCTTCGTGCGTGTTGAGCACTTGAAAAAGTTGGCCCAAGCGAGGCCCAAGGTCAGAGCCATCGGGCGCGGTGCGTTCTTCTACAAAGTCACGAAACGATTGCGCGGGCTGGAAGATGCCGGTGTCGTCGGCAAACAAGCAAAACAGCAAACGCACCAGCAGCACCTCTAGCGCGTGGCCTTCGTAGCCGCTGGCTTTGAGGGCATCGTGCAAGCGGCCCATGCGTTCAGCTGCTTTGATGTTGACGGGGTCTTCTGCCCGAATGTCTTGCACCTTGTAGCCCGCCAGCAGGCCAAACAGCTTGACGTGTTTGTGCAGGTGCTGAAGCTCAAACTCCACGGTTTCGCCCGTGGCCAAGATGCGCACGCGAAAGCGGGCAAAGTCGCACACCACCACCAGCTGCGGTAGGTCGCGCTCGGGCAGGTTGTGCAGGTAGCCCACGGCTTGGTCTACCGCGTCGTCTAAGTTTTTGCCGCGTGACTTGTGCTCGACCAGCAGCACGCCCGGCCAAAACAGGTCTACAAAGCCTTGAGCGCCGCCGAGCTTTTTAACGTTCAGCTCAAAGGTGGCAACGCGTTTGTCAGTGATGCCAAAGATTTCAAAGAAGGCAATCCAGAAGGGTTTGGCTTCGCTGTCTTCGTTGCTTGCGTCGGCCCAGGTTTTGCTGAAAAGCAATGCCCTAGAGTTAATTTCGTTCCAGTTAAGACCCATTTAGTGCTCATTAAGTGAGCTTGGATAGTATCTGAAAGTATTCTATTTTTTTATTGAGGTAATACTGGAGGCGTAATAAAAAATGCCAGTCAGTGGCTTAACTGACTGGCATTTGCCGCATGGCGGGCTTACTCAGGTTTAAAGCCTGCGCCTTTTAACAATTCTGCGTTCTCGGTGATGTACTTGCCTGTGTACTTCTTGAATTCATCGACTGACTCTACAACGGGCTCAATGCCGAGTTGTTCAAAAGCACCTGATTTGGTGAGTTGTCGCACCGCTTCATTGGCCGCCTTATTGAGCAATTGAACTCGGTCATCAGGTGTACCTTTGGGCACCCAAATGCCATACCAAGATTCGGTGACAAATTTGGGATAGCCACTCTCAGATGCGGTAGGAACATTGGGCATAACTGAACTACGTTTTGCAGAGGTGACGATGATGGGCTTGACCTTTCCTGCTTTTGCCATGGACTGCAACGAAATGATGGAGTCAATCAAGATTTGCGAATGTCCGCCCGCAACATCAGTCAGTGCTGGGGCTGTGCCTTTGTAGGCGGTCATAGTCAGATTTAGATTACCTTCTTTGGCAAACATCAATGTGGCCAAATGACTGGCCGCTCCTAAGGCGGGTAGACCAGCAGTCCACTTGTCTGGATTTTGCTTGGCCGCATCCATCACTTCTTTCAGTTTCGTTTGTGTCAATGTCGGCGCAATCACCATCAGCAACGGGGCTTCGCCCACGCGTGCGACATATGAAAAATCAGTGAGCGGGTCGTAGGGCGGGTTTGCAATGACCAGTTTTGTCAAAGCATGTGTCGACGCTGAGAAAAGCAAAGTCTGACCATCTGGCGCGGATGTTTGAACAAACTTTGCACCAATTGTTCCGCTGGCACCGGGTTTGTTCTCCACCACGATTGAAACATTTAAATTTGATTGCATCTGTTTGGCAATCAACCGAGCGGCATTGTCTACGCCACCACCTGCGGCAAATGGCACGATCAATTTGATCGTGCCATCTGGGAATTTTGTCTGTGCCGATGCAAATGCTGTTGCTGTTGCTGTCAGCAATGCAATGGACAGCATTTTCTTTGTCAATGAAATCATGTTTGTCTCCAATTAAATTTTGAACTCACACCTGCTTAATCTCTGTAACCTTTGCGCCATGCGGATGAGCCTCCAAATAAGGGGGCCTCAGGTGTAGGTCCATGGAGCTTGGCGTATGACTCAATCGTTTTCGTCATGCGTGGCAGCAACCAATCTGTCACAGATTCACTCACTTCCTCGTCATCTTCCAAGCGACTCAAGATGTTTCGAATGGCTTGGTTTTGTGAGGCGATAGGGCCTGGTGCAAGCAAAAAAGCCACGACATCTGTCTGGCCTAGTCGTTCACTTTCCGCCCATAAATAGTCAGCGATGTCGAGCTCGAAATCTTCGAGCGTGACACTCATGCCACTCATCGTGCATGAGCATCCCATTGCAACGTGATGACCTGATAACCGATTCCAAAGACCGAACAGGTAAGCAGCTTGCTGTTGGGATGTTGTCATTTCAAATAACTCAGGCAAGGGCTTTACTTCGCAATTTTTGAGTCTCAGGTGGCTTCACTTCAAAGTTGTCATCCAAGGCCACGCCATAGAGTTTTTCAGCGGCTTCGCGACTGACGTAGCCTTCGCGAACATCGTGTGCAACAGCATTGGCATCCCGTTTGAATGGACTGCCGAAACCGCCGCCGCCGCCGGAAAGCATTTTGTAAGCATCCCCACGCTCCAAGCGTACGTTGAAGATTTTGGCGTTCGGTAAATCAGAGCTCCATTCGCCCTTGCGTCGAATGGCGATGCCGTTGCCAGCGGCTTCTCCGCCACCGTCTAAACCCCAAGGTTTGCAATGCATGCGATCGATTCGAGTGGTTACTGAGAACGGTGATAACGCCTGCACCACCATCTCTGCGCCCAAGCCACCACGGAACTCGCCCGCGCCTGCACTGTCTTCACGAATCTTGTAGCTTTCAACCAGAACAGGATATTTCGCTTCCAGTTGTTCGGTTGGGCTGTTGTGCGTGTCGCCATCATTGATACACACCGTGACAGAGACGCCGTCTTCGCGGGACTTGGCGCCCCAGCCACCGCCCAGCGGGCCAATGCCCACAATGAACAAGCGACCATCCTCAGGCGAAATGCCATGAATATTGGGGAACACCAAGTCGGCATGGTGGCCCGCAATGGCGCGGTGAGGAATCGCAGGGGCCAGTGCTTTGAAAATCGTGTCGATCACGGTCATTGGGAATGTCATCCACACGCGCATGGGGTAGGGGCGCTCAGCGCTGATGA
Organism: Comamonadaceae bacterium; assembly: GCA_947371915.1. Lineage (GTDB taxonomy): Bacteria > Pseudomonadota > Gammaproteobacteria > Burkholderiales > Burkholderiaceae_C > Limnohabitans. The sequence continues at coordinate 16,897 of CANBRM010000031.1, forward strand.
CAGTGCCCATGGGCATGATCACCTTCAGTGGGCGGAAGCTGCCGTCGTTCACAGGATAGTCAGTGGGCGTGGTCAAACACTTGTAGGCCACTTGTGCGCAAGCAATGCCCGTTGTGAAACCTGAGTTGTAGAAGCCTTTGACTTGTTTGCTGACATCGGACAAGTCCACTTCCATCTCATCACCTTTGACGGTGACTTTGACGCGAATCGGAATGCGTTTTCCGATTTCTAATCCATCGTCATCCATGAACGACTCCGCCTCGTACACGCCATCAGGAATGGATAAAGTGTTTTGACGGGCGAGCGCCTCAGAGGCATCCATGATCTGAAGAATAGAAGCCTGCACGTCATGATTGCCGTAACGCTGCACCAATTCCAAGAACCGTCGTTCACCTGTGGTGATGGCTGTGATTTGAGCACGCAAGTCACCCAAAGCGCGTTCTGGCATGCGAACGTTCATCGCAATGATGTCCAAGAGGTCTTGGTTAACTTTGCCAGCAGACTGATATTTCACGATAGGGATTTGGATGCCCTCGGAATAAATATCTGTCGTGATCTGTCCCAAGCTGCCGCCTACATCTAACCAGTGGGCCATGCAACAGGTAAAGCCAATCAGTTCACCCTCATGAAACACAGGCATCGTGAATGTGAAGTGGTTCAAGTGACTGCCTGTGGTGTAGGCATCATTCGTTACCAAGATGTCGCCGGGGTGAATGTTTTCATACCCAAAGTGACGAATCTTTGATTTCACGGTTTCAGACATGCCGCGAATGAACATGGGTAAGCCTAACCCGATGGACACCGTGTCACCCTCTTTGGTGAAAAGACCAACTGTGAAGTCCAACGCCTCATAAATGATGAGGTTGTAGGCCGTGCGCATCAAGTTGGTTTTCATCTCCTCCGTCACGGCAAACAAGCCGTTACGAATGATTTCAACAATCACAGGGTCAACCGCCTGCGCATTCACTGATTGAACGTTTGTCGTGCTCATGAGCGGTCACTCCCGATTGAAATTTGAAGGTTGCCGTACAGGTCAACTTTGACGCTGTCACCGGGTTGCACCACGGTGGTGGATGCATGCTCTTCCACGAGCGCGGGGCCGTGGAACTCGTTGCCGCTCTTGAGCAAATCACGTCGGTAGACCGCCGTTTGAACAAAGTCACCCGCGCTTCGGAAATAGACAGGCTTGTGAGCGCGCAGTGCGTTTGAATCGGGCGTGGCGTGTCCCGTGTCAACGGTGTTGCGCGGTGGTTTTTTCATGCGCCCCAACACAGTCACTCGCAAGCTGACAATGTCGGCCGCTTCTTTGGGGGCTGAAGTGCCATAGCGAACTTTGTGCACTTCATCAAAATGATTTTTAATTGCCACACGGTCTTTGCTGCCAAAAAATTCGTGAGGCAAGTCAACGGTCACTGCGTGCTCCTGACCGACATAACGCATATCGGCGGCACGCTCAAACACGATTTCTTCTGGACGAATTTGTGAAGCGCCAATTGCTGCACGGCCTTCGTCTTCCATCTCTTTGTAATAGGCTTCGATTTCATCAAATGACAAGCTGTCCAAGCGGCGAAATACCGAGCGAACATAGTCGTAACGCAAGTCACTGAACAACATGCCGTAGGCCGAAAAGTAACCCGGTGCATGTGGAATCAAAACTTTGCGGATACCAATTTCTCTCGCAATGGCGGAGGCATGCAAGGGGCCTGCGCCGCCATACACCACCATGGTGAAACTGCCTGCATCTAGACCTCGCTCAGTCGTGACGGCTTTGACGGCATGAGACATTTGTGTCACAGCGATACGCAAAATTCCATCTGCTGCCTTGGTTGCATCCAAGCCCAAAGGCTTTGCGATTTTTTCCTCCATGGCTTGCTTGGCACGGTCCAAGTACAACGGCATTTCACCACCGAGGAAGTTGTGTTCATCCAAACGACCCAAAATCAGGTTGGCATCTGTCACCGTGGGTTCAGTGCCATCGCGACCGTAGCAAACGGGACCAGGCATACTGCCCGCAGAGCGGGGGCCTACGCGCAATGAATTGCCCAGCTCAACGCGGGCGATAGAACCACCGCCCGTGCCCACTTCAAAAATATCCATCATTGGAATTTGAATAGGCAAAGCCTTCTCATACCCACCGATGAGCGCACTGCCTGTCGTTAATGGACGACCTTCACTGATCACGCCAGCCTTTGCCGTTGTTCCACCCATGTCAAAGGCAATTGAGTCGGGCATTCCCAACTGTTCGCAAATTGCTTGTGCGCCAATCACACCCGCAGCAGGGCCAGACTCCAGCATGCGCACGCAATCGCGGCGAGCATGCTCTACGGGAAACAAACCACCGGTAGATTGCACGGCATAAAAGTCACCTTCAAATCCCTTGTCGCTCAGGTGATGCTCTAGCTCACCGAGGTACTCCGAAACACGCGGTCCGACATACGAATTCGCTACGGCTGTCGATACGCGCTCAAACTCGCGGTACTCCTGCGATAGCTCATGCGATGCCGTCACAAATGCACCAGGAATTTCCTCTTGCAAGATGGCCTTGACGCGACGTTCGTGGTCAGGGTTGCGGTACGAATGCAACAACAGCACAGCAACTGCTTCAATGTGCTTTGCTTTTAGTTCTCGTGCAAGTGCCCGAACAGCCTCTTCATCTAAGGGTTTGTGTAAGGAGCCATCGGCACGCAAACGCTCTGATACCTCGTAGCGCAGTGAGCGTGGAACCAGAGGCTCATGCTTTGAAAAGAACAGGTTGTAGGCATCTGGTCGATTCACGCGGCCAATTTCATAGATGTCACGAAAGCCTTCCGTGATCAGCAACGCGGTTTTTGCACCATTGCGCTCCAGCAATGTGTTGATCGCAATGGTTGAGCCGTGCAGGAACAGATAGCCATTGCTCAAATCAATGCCAGCGCCATCTAGGGTGTTTTGGATACCTGTGACTAGTTCGCCATGGGTTGAGAGTGCTTTACCGAATGAAATAGCACCTGTGGACTCGTCAAAGCAAGCCATGTCCGTAAATGTGCCGCCAATGTCGACCGCAATTCGTAAAGAGTTTTTTGATTCAGACATTTTATTCCTTAAGCGGCGTTTGACACCACGTTTCGTAGGGTGCCTAAGCCAGTGATTTCGATTTCAATCACATCGCCTGTTTTCATGTAAACAGGGGGTTCGCGACGATCACCCACACCACCAGGTGTGCCGGTAGCGATGACATCACCAGGTGAGAGGTTCGTAAATCCAGAGAGGTATTCGATGATCACGGGTAAGGTGTAAATCAAATCAGCCACGCTTGCATGCTGCATGACCTCACCATTCAAGCGAGATTCCAAGGTGAGTTGATTCACGTCCGAAATTTCTTTGCGTGTGGCCATGAATGGACCGAGTGGGCCTGTTGATGGAAAGTTCTTACCGGGAATCCATTGGTGCGTGTGTCGCTGCCAATCCCGTGCAGTGCCATCGTTAAAGCAGGCGTAGCCAGCAATGTGATCAAGTGCTTGAGCTTGCGTAATGTTGCGACCACCTTTGCCAATAATGACTGCCAACTCGCCTTCAAAATCAAAACGCTTTGTTTCCTTAGGATGCGGCAAAGGTGCGTTGTGTGCAGTCAAGCTATCCGCAAAGCGCGTGAAGATGGCTGGGTAATCGCTGTCTGCGCGTTTGGTTTCAGCAACGTGAGTTTTGTAGTTCAAGCCGATGCAGAAAATTTTGCTGGGATTAGGAATCACCGGCAATAGTTGCGCTTGTGAAGCTGTTACGCCCTTGCCGCTTTGGCTTGTCAAGGCTTCACATTCATCGAGTTTGTTGGCAGCAATGACAGACTTCAAATCTGGATATTTAGCTTGAAATACTTGAGGCACCTGTATCCAGTTGCTCTCATCCATCCAGAGGCCATAGGTCTGTTGACCCGCAATTTCAAAACTGACAAAGCTCATAGTTTTTCCTTCTATATATGGCACCGACCACCGATGCTTCTGAACAATGAGCGCGAGTTTATGGAAGGATAAAGCATCTGCATAGGATGCTTTCTGAGATTTCAGATATGCCTAAAATGTCATATGGTAATCGTCCCCTAGAACCAAAGGCGTCTAAAGTAGAATTTCTCAAATCGGAGAGAGGTTTTACAAATGAAGAAATCACGTTTTACCGACAGCCAGATCATGGACGCAATCAAGCGCTCTGAGGCTGGCATACCTGTTACAGAGAT
>CANBRM010000032.1 GCA_947371915.1 Comamonadaceae bacterium
AAATCACGATGCGCTCACCACGTTGCACGCGCAAGTTGATGTCGCGCAGCGCATGAAAATCGCCAAACCATTTGTTGACGTTCTCGAAACTCAGAATAGGGTCAGACACGGGGGTTCCTTGGGGCGCCATCAGCGGTGCGCGAGTTGGCGCTCAACCCACAGGCTGTAGCGTGACATGGCGAAGCAAAACACAAAGTAGATCAGCGTGATGAACAGATAGCCTTCGATTTTGAAAGGACGCCAGTTTGGATCGCCGCTGATGGCCAGCCCCAAAGCGCCCGAGAGTTCGTACAAACTCACGATGGTCACCAAGGAGGTGTCTTTGAAGATGGCAATGAAGTTGTTCATCAGCCCCGGCACCACATGCGTCAAGGCTTGGGGCAAAACGACCAAGCGCTGGGTTTGCCAATAACTGAGCCCTAAGGTGGCGGCGGCCTCCACTTGTCCTAGGGGCACCGCTTGCAAACCACCGCGAACAATTTCGGCGGTGTAAGCCGCTGAGAATAAGGTGATGCCCACCAACACGCGCAACAACACATCGGGCGAAGTGCCGCTGGGCAAGAGCAGCGGAAACATAAAGCTGGCCATGAATAACACCGAAATCAAAGGCACGCCGCGCACCAACTCGATGTAGCCCACGCACACGCTGCGCAAGGCGGGCAGTGTGCTTTGTCGTCCAAAGGCCAGCAACACGCCCAGTGGAAACGCCAAGCTGATGGCAAGTGTGGCCAGCATCAAGGTCAGCGGCAGGCCACCCCATTGGTCGCTGGGTACCGCTTGTAAGTCGGTCGGGATGCCCCACCAAGTGCCGCCGCCCATCAAACCAAAAAATAGCAACCACACGGCGAGCCACATCAGTGCCAAGTTGCGCCGCCAAAAGACCGGCAGACAACTCAGTACCAGTGCCGACATCAACATCAGTGTGGCCACCACAGGCCGCCATTGCGCCTCAAACGGGTAACGACCCAGCAAAATGAGTCGGTATTTTTCGCTCACCACGCCCCAACAAGCACCGACACCGCGGAGGGCTTGGCAGCTTTCGGCATCGGCTTGCCATATCGCCCGCCAAAGTGCCCAGTTGAGGGCCGTCGGTAGCCACCACATCAGGGCCGTCAGCAGCAAGGCACTCACCACGGCTTGACTTTTTGTGGGCCAGAGATGGATGTGGCACCACTGCCAAAGCGTGCGTTGTGTCACGGGCGCCGGTCTGGCCGACACCCAAGGGTGGTTGGTGCCGTGACTGGGCATCACCTTGCCCTCAACGCCATGCGGCGGTTGTACATATTCATCAGCGCAGCGGTCAGCAGCGACAAGCTCAGGTACACCGCCATCACGATGGCGATGCACTCCACGGCGCGGCCGGTTTGGTTCAAGGCGGTGTTGGAGATGTTGACCAAGTCGGGGTAGCCAATGGCCACCGCCAGCGATGAGTTTTTGATCAAGTTCAAATACTGGTTGGTCAAGGGCGGGATGACCACGCGCATGGCTTGGGGCAACACCACCAAGCGTTGTGTCTGCCAAGCGGACAAGCCAACGCTTTTAGCCGCTTCGGTTTGGCCACGCGGCACGGCGGTAATGCCTGCACGCACCAACTCCGCCACAAAGGCTGAGGTGTACAAGCTCAAGCCCCACGTCAAGGCCAAGAATTCGGGCGTCACGCTGGCACCGCCCGTGACTTCGCCGATACCTTCAACGATGCGCCAAACTGGCACGTCCCACATCCAAGACCCATCGGCATGAACCAGCCAAGGCAGGGTCAACCCACCTTTGCTCAGAAACAGACAGTCGTTCAAGTGCAGCGGTGCGTCCGTGTCTGGCATGAACTCCACCAGCAAGACGTACCACATGAAGAGTTGCAGCAGCAGGGGAATGTTGCGAAACAGCTCGGTGTAGCTGTAGCAAAGACCACGCGCCAACGCGTTGTTGGACACACGACCCAAGCCCAACAGGCCACCCCACACGGTGCAGATCACCATCCCCAACGCCGAGACGCGCAAGGTGTTGAGCAGGCCAACCAAGAACGCCTGCCAATAGGCTTGCGTTGAGTCGTAGGGAATCATCGACTCGCCGATGTCAAAGCCTGCGGTGTCAAATAAAAATCCAAAGCCACTTTGAATGCCACGCGCACGCAAATTGGTCAGCGTGTTGTTGAACAGCCAATACGCCAAGCTCACCAACAGGAAGACCAATAGAGCTTGGTAGAGCAGGGCGCGTGTACGGCGGCTGTGCAGGGGCATGGCGAGAACAGAAGTTCGTTAGCGCGTGATCAGCGGATGGGCATGGCGTATTGCACACCGCCTTTGTTCCACTGCGCATTCAAACCACGCTTGAGGCCCATGGGCGTTTGCTCACCCAAATGACGCTCGAACATTTCGCCGTAGTTGCCCACAGCGCTCACAGCACGCGCCAACCAGTCGCGGTCTAGGCCTAAAAGTTTGCCGGTGTCGTCGGATTTGCCAAGCAAGCGCAGCACCACGGGGTCGGTGCTCTCAGCTTTGAGTTTGTCGACCGTGGCTGCCGTGATGCCGACTTCTTCCGCCTCAATCAAGCCATACACCGTCCACTTAACGATGGCCAGCCATTCGTCGTCACCTCGGCGGACCAAGGGGCCCAAAGGCTCTTTGGAAATCAGCTCGGGCAGGATGACGTGGTCTTTCGGTGTCTTGGCCTCTTTGGCGCGGATGGAGGCTAATCCTGAGGCGTCGGTGGTGTAGGCCTTGCAGCGGCCCGCAAAGTAGGCGGCATTGGCGGCATCAAACTTTTCAAACACCACAGGTTTGATGTCAAGTTTGTTGGCGCGTGAGAAGTCGGTCAGGTTCTTTTCAGTGGTGGTGCCCGATTGCACACACACGGTGGCCCCTTTGAGTTGTTTGGCACTTTTGAGGTTGTTCTTGGCGGGCGTCATGAAGCCTTGGCCGTCGTAATACGTCACGGCGGTTTGATGCAAACCCATAGAGGCATCGCGTGTCAGGGTGAACGTGGTGTTGCGTGAGAGCACATCCACCTCGCCCGATTGCAGGGCCGTGAAGCGTTGGGGCGCAGACAGTGGCACGTAGCGCACCTTGTCGGCATTGCCCAACACGGCGGCGGCCACGGCGCGGCACACGTCCACATCCAAGCCGGTCCATTTGCCTTGACTGTCGGCTGCGCCAAAACCAGCCAAGCCCGTGTTGACCCCGCACACCACTTGGTCGCGTTGTTTCACGGTGTCCAAGGTTTTGCCTGCCCATGCGTTGACTGAGCCAGCGGCTAGTAAAACCAAGGCAGCTACGGTGTGCAACGGGCGAGGCGTCAGGGGGAAGTGCATAGGGTCTCCTGAAGGAAAAATGGAACTGAGGGATTGTCCGTCAAACCTCAAGACCTTTGGCCTGATGCAGGCTGCGGCGGTATAGATCAATTGGCTATTAACAAACTACAAAACTGTAGTTTGTGTTTGGCGAGGGCTTGCACACAATCGCGGCCATGTCTCAAACACCCACCCTCATCATCGAGCCCGGTTGGCGCGACTCTGGCCCCGGTCACTGGCAAACTCTTTGGGCAGAATCTTTGGTTGGTGCGGTGCGCGTCAAGCAAGACGACTGGATGCAACCCACGCGCAAGGCTTGGGTTCGCTGCATCAGCGACACCATCTTGGCGCAGTCTGGACCAGTCGTTGTCATTGCACACAGCTTGGGCTGCATTGCCACAACACATTTACCGTCCGAGGTCGCGACACATATTCAAGGTGCGTTGCTGGTGGCACCGGCTGATCCTGATCGTCGAGCCCCTTTGGTTGATTTCGCACCTGTGCCTTATCAAGCCTTGCCTTATCGCAGCGTATTGGTGGCCAGCAGCAATGATCCGTTTTGCCCTGTGCGCACTGCGGGTGCTTATGCCCGTGCATGGGGCAGTGAGTTTGTGCGTTTGCAAAACGCGGGTCACATCAACGTCGAGTCCGGCTTTGGTGAATGGCCTTTGGGTTTGGCGTTGTTGCAGTCTCTGGTGGGCACACCTTTGACTCCCCATGTTTCACCGAGCAATTTGACGTCGGGTTCAGCTTTGGATTTTCAAATCGCATGAGTACCACTTATCGACCTGCGCGCGTTCTTCCAGGTTTCAACATCACCCTAGGTTTCACGCTCACCTACTTGAGTTTGATTGTGCTGATCCCGCTCTCCGCGTTACTTTTCAAAACTTTCACGCTCACGTGGGACCAATTTGTTGCCGCGGTGACCGGCCCGCGCGTGATGGCCTCTTACCGCTTGACCTTTGGCGCTTCGTTGATCGCCGCTTTGGTCAACGTGGTGTTTGGCCTGCTCGTGGCGTGGGTGCTGGTGCGCTATGACTTCTTTGGCAAGAAGGTGGTCGATGCGCTGGTGGACTTACCTTTTGCTTTGCCTACCGCCGTGGCGGGTATTTCGCTGACTGCCTTGTTGGCGGGCAACGGCTGGATTGGACAGTACTTGGAGCCCATGGGCATCAAGCTCGCTTTTAATCCCAACGGCGTAGTGATTGCGCTCATCTTCATTGGCTTGCCCTTTGTGGTGCGTACCGTGCAGCCGGTGTTGGAAGATGCCGAGAAAGAGCTCGAGGAGGCCGCCACTTGCTTGGGTGCCACGCGTTGGCAAACTTTCACGCGCGTGATTTTTCCTAGCATCGCGCCTGCGCTGCTGACGGGTTTTGCCATGGCGTTTGCGCGTGCCATTGGTGAATATGGCTCGGTCATTTTCATTGCGGGCAATATGCCCATGGTGTCTGAAATCACGCCGCTCATCATCATCAGCAAGTTGGAGCAATACGACTATGCCGGCGCCACGGCCGTGGCTGTGGTGATGTTGGTGATTTCGTTTGTGTTGCTGCTGGTCATCAACGCTTTGCAAGCTTGGCAATGCAGCCGCACAGGAGCCGCAGCATGAGTACAACGATGAACCCTTCACAGCGTCGTGCTCAATCCGGCACGACTGAGCCCGCATGGGTGCGCTACAGCTTGATTGGTGTGGCACTGATATTCATGTTTTTCTTCTTGGTCTTGCCTTTGGCGGCGGTTTTTACCGAAGCCTTGCGTAAAGGTTTTGACGCGTATTGGGTGGCCTTGCAAGAGCCCGATGCATGGTCAGCCATTCGTTTGACCTTCATCACCGCTCTCATTGCCGTGCCGTTGAACTTGATTTTTGGTGTGGCGGCTGCATGGGCCATTGCCAAATATGAATTCACAGGCAAGGCGTTTTTGACCACCTTGGTGGACTTGCCGTTCTCGGTGTCACCCGTGGTGGCGGGTTTGATTTATGTGTTGATGTTTGGCGCACAGGGCTGGTTTGGCCCTTGGCTGCAAGCGCATGACATTCGCATAATTTTTGCGGTGCCTGGCATTGTGTTGGCCACCGTGTTTGTCACGTTTCCCTTCATCGCACGTGAGCTGATCCCGCTCATGCAAGCGCAGGGCAATGACGAAGAGCAAGCGGCCATCGTGTTGGGTGCCACAGGCTGGCAAACCTTTTGGTATGTCACGCTGCCCAACATCAAGTGGGGTTTGATCTACGGCGTGATCTTGTGTTATGCCCGTGCTATGGGCGAGTTTGGCGCGGTGTCGGTGGTGTCGGGCCATATCCGCGGACAGACCAACACCATGCCTTTACATGTGGAAATTTTGTACAACGAATACCAATCGGTGGCGGCGTTTGCCGTGGCCTCGTTGTTGGCTTTGTTGGCTTTGGTGACCTTGGCCATCAAGTCCACGGTGGAGTGGCGTCATGCGTGTGAGCTCAAAGCCACGGCTGATCTTCCTCCCGAGAATCCACACGCATAAAAAGCGCTGACGCAGAATTTAAGAAGACGAGTACCGAATCATGAGCATCGAAATCAGAAACATCCACAAACAGTTTGGCGACTTCCAAGCGCTGGGCGATGTGAGTCTAGACATTCACTCTGGCGAGTTGATCGCTTTATTAGGCCCATCGGGCTGCGGCAAAACCACCTTGCTGCGCATCATTGCGGGTTTGGAAACGGGTGACTCAGGCACTATTTTGTTCAGCGGTGAAGACACCACGCACGTGCATGTGCGCGAGCGTCAAGTGGGTTTTGTGTTTCAACACTACGCTTTGTTCCGCCATATGACCGTGTTTGAAAACGTGGCCTTTGGCCTGCGCGTGAAGCCGCGCAACGAGCGCCCCAGCGAAGAGCAAATTAAAAAGAAGGTGCACGACTTACTCAGTCTCGTGCAACTCGATTGGTTGGCCGACCGCTACCCCTCACAGCTCTCAGGCGGTCAACGCCAACGCATTGCCTTGGCACGCGCCTTGGCGGTGGAGCCCAAAGTGTTGTTGTTGGACGAGCCCTTCGGTGCCTTGGACGCGAAGGTGCGCAAAGAACTGCGTCGCTGGTTGCGCCGCTTGCACGACGATTTGAATGTGACCACCATCTTTGTGACGCACGACCAAGAAGAAGCCCTCGAAGTCGCCGACCGCGTGGTGGTGATGAACAAAGGCCATGTCGAACAAGTGGGCAGCCCTCAAGAAGTGTGGGAACACCCAGCCAGCCCGTTTGTGTATGGTTTCTTAGGTGATGTGAACTTGTTCCATGGCCGTGCCCACGAAGGCGAAATGCACATTGGTGTGGAAGACCAAACCGTTCGATTGGCCAGCCCAGAGCACCATGCCGCACAAGACGCCAAAGCCTTTGCCTATGTGCGCCCTCACGATTTGGATGTGCGTCGCTACACAACCGGCAGAGACGACGAAGGCGGCATCGTGGCGCAACTCACGCGCGCCATTGTGGTGGGCCCGATTGCGCGCTTAGAGCTGGTGGCGGCTGAAGGCGACGGCACGTCAGATCAGCAGATCATTGAAGCGCAAATTCCTGCATCGCAGTTCTACGAGCAGGGCTTGACAGAGGGTGAGACCTTGGTGCTCACACCGCGCAAAGCGCGGGTGTTTGTGACCTAACTTCTAGCCGTTTCAGAGGTTGCGTTTGCCTCAGACGTAGTGCTTGAACCAAGCCACCGCGCGGCTCCAGCCATCCGCAGCAGGCGCTGCACGGTAGCTGGGGCGGTAGTCGGCATGAAACGCATGCGGCGCATCTGGGTACACCACAAACTCAGACGCCTTGGCTGCTGTGTTGCCTTTGGCCGCCGCTTGCGCCAAGGCTCCTTTCATGGCGTCCACCGATGTCACGGGAATGCCCGTGTCTGCAGCACCGTACAAGCCCAGTACGGGGGCTTGCAACACACTAGCCAACTCGATGGGATGCTTGGGGTTGTTGGCATTGGTTTGACCTTCCATGCGACCGTACCAAGCGACCCCTGCTTTGAGTTTGGGGTTGTGCGCGGCATAAAGCCAGGTGATGCGACCACCCCAGCAAAAGCCGGTGATAGCTGCGCGGTCCGTGTTGCCGCCATTTTTACCGGCCCATTGCAAGGTGGCATCCAAGTCGGCCATCACTTGTGCGTCGGGTACTTTGGCAATTAACTCGCTCATGAGCTTGGCCAATTCGCCATAAGTGCTGGGGTCACCTTGTCGTACAAACAGTTCAGGTGCAATCGCCAAGTAGCCCAGTTTGGCGAAGCGTCGTGTGACATCGGCAATGTACTCATGCACGCCAAATATTTCTGAGATCACCAACACCACAGGCAAATTGGTTTTTCCGGCTGGGGCTGAGCGGTAGGCGGGCATTTGAAAGCCGTTGACATCAATCATCACCTCGCCTTCGACCAAACCCTCCCCCGAGGTTTTGATGGCTGTTTGTGCCATCAAAGGCATGGCCGCTGCGGCGTAGCCCAAGCCCAGCGCAGACTGCAAGGCCAAACGACGTGTGGGTTGAGCGCTTGCCTGCCCATCGTGGTTGAGCAGCGCTTGGGTGTCTTGAATGAAGTTTGAGTTCATGGGTTTCCTAAAGGGGTGGTCGATGAAAGTGAAGCAGAGCTTATTCTGAATTGTGCTGATTGGTCGCCGAGTCAGCGCATATCCATGCATTTTGACGTCGATCAAATGTGGCGACTTTAAATATAAGTATGTAATGATTTAATCATAAAATTTGTGTCTCGAATTCAAGCGATACGATCCGATTTTTTCACTTACAAAGGGGTATTTTGATGAGCACTTTTGACCATGCCAACTTGATTCAAGGCATCAACGAGTCGCTGGGACTATTTCGCAAAGCCCAGCCCGATGCGATGCAAGGCTTTGGGCAGCTTGCCAAAGCCGCTATGGCTGAAGGTGCGGTCAGTACCAAACACAAAGAGTTGATGGCCTTGGCCATCGGCATCACACAACATTGCTCGGGTTGTATTGGTTTTCATGTCAAAGCATTGCTTAAATTGGGTTGCACCCGCCAAGAGCTTGAAGAAATGTTGGCGGTCTGCGTTTACATGGGAGGTGGTCCTGCCTTGATGTATGCGGCTGAAACTCTCAAAGCTTGGGATACTCTGGCTTAGATCTGTATTTTTTCATCTCTCTCGTTTGAGGTCGCCATGAACCGTCATTTGTTTTTACTTGCCATTGCCCAAGGGCTGTTTCTGACCAACAACGTGACCTTCATTGCGATCAATGGCTTGGTGGGGTTGAGTTTGGCCCCGGTGTCATGGATGGCCACGCTGCCCGTGATGGGTTATGTGGTGGGCGGCGCACTCAGCACAGGTTTAGTTGCCAAATCCCAGCAACGGTTTGGGCGCAAGGGCTCTTTTCAGCTGGGTTTGTTGGTGGCCTTGTTGTCGGCAGCGTTGGGCGCGTTTGCGGTGCTCACTCAATCGTTTTGGTTGTTGGTCACGGCCACGGTGGTGGCCGGCTATTACAGCGCCAACGGGCAGTTGTACCGATTCGCAGCTGCTGAGTTGTGCAAGCCTGACTACCGTGAGAAAGCGGTGTCGTTGGTGATGGCCGGGGGGTTGATTGGCGCTGTGATTGGCCCCAACTTAGCCATTCAAACCAAGAGTTTGTTTGGCATGCCGTTTGCCGGCGCGTATGTGGCGCTGATGGTCGTGGCTGCCTTGTCGATGGCTGTTATGAGCAACATTGAATTTCCACCCGTCCCTGTGGCCAAAGCGGACGATGCAGGGGGACGCCCCTTGAGCGTCATCATGCGTCAGCCCGTGTTTGTGATTGCCACCTTGGCGGCAGCATTGGGTTACGGCGTGATGAACTTGCTGATGGCGGCCACACCCTTGGCCATGCAAGTCTGTGGTTTGCCTTTTGAAGACACGGCTTGGGTGCTGCAATGGCATGTGATCGGCATGTTTGCCCCAGGGTTTTTCACGGGGCATTTGATCAAACGCTTTGGCGTTTTGACGATCATGGGCATTGGCGTGGCGCTCAACGCGGCGTGTATTGCTGTGGCCTTGTCGGGCACAGATTTGCATCAGTTCTTATTGGCTTTGTTTTTGCTGGGCGTGGGCTGGAACTTCTTGTTCACCGGCAGTACCACGCTGTCGATGAAGGCCTACACCGCTGCTGAGAAAAATCGCGCACAAGCTGCCATCAATTTTTGCGTGTTCGCCACCATGGCATTCACGTCATTTGCCTCGGGTGCTTTGGTGACCAGCCAAGGTTGGGCTTGGCTCAACTGGGGTTCGTTGCTCCCCGTTGCTGTGACGGGGGCGGGCTTGTTGTGGCTCAAGTTCAGGTCTTCGTCAGACCCAAAAGTATCTTGAGAAAGAAGAGGCCCTGAGCGCTTAGCTTTTAAGGTCTTCCTCTGTTTTTAGCGGGCAAGTGCTGAAACCAAACAAGGTGTAAGCGCCGCAAAAACTAAACAGCCCCGTGGCCAAAATGATCACCCCAACATAGCCCCAAGCGCCGACTTGACCGGCAGCAGCCAGACCAATCAGAGCCAGACCCGCCACGATGCGCAAGATGCGGTCAATGCCGCCAACATTTGATGTCATGAATTTCTCCTAAGTAGTGTCTACCGGATTAGACCTTGGCATCATGCGCGCACGCTTGATGTAAATCAAGCGTGCTTCTTTGGCGTATCAGGGCAGGCTGCGTGCGTACGCCGCCATGGCTTCGATTTCCTCATCCGTCAAGCTGCGTGCGGCGCTGGCCATGGTGCCGTCCATGTCCGCGCGTGCGCCAGAACGCAGATTACGCAGTTGCGTCACGAAGTACTCGCCGGATTGGCCCGACAAGCGAGGCACATGCTTTTGACCCTGCAATTGCGCGCCATGGCATGACGAGCAATATTGTTGCTGGGCAATTTGCTGACCGCGAGCAATGTGTGCCGCGTCGCCACCGGTGTGCGCTGGGGGCGCAGGCTGACGGGCATAGTGCGCCGCGATGTCGCGCATGTCTTGTTCGCTGAGCGTGGCGGCGATGGCTTCCATGCCGCCACCTTTGCGTCGTTGGTCGCGAAACTGCAGCAGTTGATAAAAGATCGACAGCTGTGGTTGCGCAGCCAAGTGCGGCGTGCCGGGAATCGCCGATACGCCGTTCTCTCCATGACAAGCTGCGCAAAGTTGCGCTTTGGCTTGACCTGCCACCGCATCAGGTGCTGCAGTGGCGTAAGAGGTGGTGAGTGCTGAGAAAAAAAAGGCCATTCCAGGAATGGCCTTTGAAACGTTGGAAAACATTATTTGCTGTGTGAGACGCGGAAGATGGCACCAGCGACGTCGTCAGACACCAGCATCGAGCCGTCTTTCATGACGTGCACGTCGGCAGGGCGGCCCCAGAAGTCATCTCCCTGAATCCAGCCAGAGATGAACACTTCTTTTTTGGTCACGTTGCCTTTGGCATCGAGTGCCACACGCACCACATCAAAACCGGTTTTCTTAGTGCGGTTCCATGAACCGTGTTCAGCGATGAAGATGTTGTGGGTGTATTCAGCAGGAAATTGCTTGCCTGTGTAGAAACGCATACCCAAGGCGGCGACGTGAGGGCCAATCTTTGACACGGGTTTGTCGAACTCATCGCACGAGCGGCCTTTGCCGAAGTCGATGTCCAGCAAGTCGCCTTGGTGGCAGAAGGGGTAGCCAAAGTTCATGCCTTTGCGCGTGATGCGGTTCAGCGTGTCGTTGGGCAGATCGTCATTCACCCAGTCACGGCCATTGTTGGTGAACCACAACTCTTTGGTCACGGGGTGGAAGTCCATGCCCACGCTGTTGCGCACGCCATGAGCCACGGTTTCCAAGATGTTGGTCTTGAGGTTCAAGCGAACGATCACAGCGTGTGTGACGGGTTGAACCGTGATGTTGGCGGGCGTGCCAATTTGGAAATACAAGTAATTGCCGTCTGGGCTCAACTTCATGAACTTCCAGCCGTGGGCCTCGTCCTTGGGCAATGCGTCAAACACGACCACAGGCGCAGGTGGGTTGTCCAAGTTGGCTTCGATGTTGTCGTAGCGGATGATGCGTGACAGTTCGGCCACATACAGCGAACCGTCTTTGAATGCCACGCCGTTGGGGCGGTGCAGGCCTTTGGCGATCACTTTGACGTCACGCTTGCCGTCTTTTTCAACCACGGCATACACGTTGCCTGGGAAACGGGTGCCCACGAACAAAGTGCCGTTGGGTGTTTGCACCATCGAGCGTGCGTTAGGCATGCCAGAGGCCCACAGTTCAACTTTGAAGCCAGCGGGTACTTTGAGCTTGTCCGTAGGAATATCGCTGACAGGCAAAGCGGTCATGCCCGGAGGATGAGGCACCAAATTCAGCGCCGCCTGTTCAGCCGTGCGGCCTTGTGCCCAAGTGGGTGGAATGGCTGCAGCAGCGGGTGCAGCAGCAGGGGCTTGTGCCATAGCCAATGTACTCAGGGCCATGCCCAATGTGAGGGTGGCACTTTGCAAAGTGCGATTAAAGCGGTGAAGTTTCACGAAGGTCTCCTAAAGATGTGCAGGATTAAAGCCGAAATTTCCAGTCGTCGAGTCACCAAGGCGATTGGCACTGCTGCCGGCTTGGGTTCTTTTTAAGGGTTGCCACCTGCGCGACACAGCGTGGCTTGGGCGCGCCTTAGAGTCGCGCGATCAGCAAGGTGTGGGCGTGTTCATTCCGCTGTGACTGCTTTTAAAGGTGATTTTGATGACCCGTTTTTTCTCATTATTTTTGGGGCTCGCTTTGACGTTTTTCTTGGCCAGCGCAGATGCGCAAAACTTTTCCAACCGCAAAGAAGGCGTTTGGGTTGCCAAAGACTTTCGCTTTCATACAGGGGAGGTGATGCCTGAGTTGAAAGTGGGCTACACCACGTTGGGCGATCCCGCGAACGAAGCTGTGGTCATTTTGCACGGCACCACTGGCACAGGCACAGGTATGTTGAACTCCGCTTTCGGTGGTGAGCTGTTCGGCCCAGGCCAAGCCTTGGATGCCAGCAAATATTTTGTGATCTTGCCTGACGCGATTGGTACGGGGCGCTCCAGCAAACCGTCGGATGGGTTGCGCGCCAAGTTCCCACGTTACAACTACGATGACATGGTGAGCGCGCAGTTTCGCTTGCTCACCGAAGGCTTGAACGTCAAACATGTGCGCCTGATTTTGGGCAACTCGATGGGCGGTATGCAGGTGTGGCTGTGGGGCATGACGCACCCTGAGTTCATGGATGTGATGGTGCCGATGGCGTCCATGCCCAGCGAGATGTCGGGCCGCAATTGGATGATGCGCCGACTCATCATTGACTCGATCCGCAATGACCCCGAATGGATGGGCGGCAACTACACCACCCAGCCCCGCAGCTGGCAATTTGCCTCGGTCTTTTATTCAACGGCCACCAGCGGCGGCAACCAAGCCTTGCAACGTCTCGCCCCTACACGTGAGAAGGCCGATCAGATGCTGGACCAGCGCCTGAAGGCAGCGTTTCCAGGCGACGCCAATGATCACCTGTACCAATGGGACTCATCGCGCGACTACAACCCGTTGGCGAACTTAGAAAAAATCAAAGCCACCGTCTTGGCCATCAACTCGGCCGATGACGAGCGCAATCCGCCTGAGTTGGGCGTGATGGACAAAGTGCTCAAACGCATTCCCAATTCACGCTTGCTCTTGATTCCTGCCAGCGACCAAACTGCGGGTCACGGCACGACGGGGCAAGCCAAGTGGTGGAAGTCGGAGGTCGAGGCTTTGCTCAAAGCCGCGCCTCGCATGACGCGCTGATCAACCCGCGGTGAACCTACTTTGGCGTGAAGGATTGACGATGCAAAAATTTGCTTGGATGTTGGCCTGTGGCCTCTTGGGTGCGCTTCACATGAGCGCGCAAGCGCGTGTGACACGCATCGTCATTGACGAAACGCAGCCCATGCCTGCTGCGGCAGGTTCGGACGTTGCTTATGAGCAAATCGCTGGCCGCGCGTTTGGCGAATTGGATGCCAAGCTTCCTGCCAACGCCATTATTCAAGACATTGAATTGGCCAAAGATGCCGACGGCAAAGTGCGCTACATGGCGTCCTTTGTGATCTACAAACCAGTGGACTTGAAGCAAGCCAGCGGCCTGATGTGGCACGACGTGCCCAACCGTGGCCGTGTTTACCCGTTTGCCGTGCAAGAGCGAGCTTTTGGCGACATCGAATTGGCCAGCGCTTGGCAGGGCGACAACGCAGGCTGGACGGCGATCAAGCCGAAGGCCACGGTGTCAGGCATGCAGTTCTTGCAAGTGCCTGTGGCCAAGCACAAAGATGGTTCGCGCGTGACCGGCCAAGTGTTGGGCCGCATCGTCAACCAAACGGGACCGAACTCGCAGCCCTTGATCGTGCAAAACAACCCCGTGCCCTACAAGCCGTTGGACTTGGACACCTCCAAAGCCACCTTGACATCACGCGGTGCAGAAAATATGCGGGGTGAGGTGACGGATGAGCAAACCATCGCCGCTGCCGATTGGGCCTGGGCCAAATGTGATGCCCAAAACCCGTTTCCTGGATTACCAGACCCCACACAAATTTGTTTGAAGCATGGCTTTGATGCCAAGCGCCTTTACCAAGTGGTGTTCACCGCTGCCGATCCTTATGTGTTGGGTGTGGGCTTTGCAGCTTGGCGTGATGTGGGTGTTTTCTTCAAACACGCCAGCACGGATGACCAAGGCACGCCCAACCCCATTGCCAACACCGTCAAGCACAGCATTGGCAGAGGCGTGTCGCAGTCGGGCAACTATTTGCGCGGGTGGTTGCACTTGGGCTTTAACCAAGACGAAGCCGGCAAGCAGGTGCATGAAGGTCTTTGGCCCATCATTGCTGGACGACGCATTGCCTTGAACTTCAGATGGGCACAGCCCGATGGCGTGCTGGAGTTGTACCAAGCGGGCAGTGAAGGGCCGCAGTGGTGGTTGCCGCACGCAGACCCCGTGCGTGGCCTGCCCTCGGCGGGCATTTTGGACCGGTGTACCCGCACCCAAACCTGTCCCAAAATTGTGGAGCACTTTGGCTCGGCCGAAGTGTGGGCTTTGAAGCTCACCCCTGAATGGGTAGGCACCGATGGCAAACAAGATTTGCCCTTGCCTGCCAACGTCAAGCGTTACTACATTGCCAGCAGCAACCACGGGGGTGGTGCGGGCGGGTTTGATACCAGCTTGCCGGGTGTCGGCTTGCCCAAGAGTGGCCCGATGTGCCCTGGCAATAACTTTGGCCAAGGCGTTTTGCCTGCCAACCCTGTGCCGCACACACAGACCGTGAATGCCTTGCGCGTGCATTTTCGCAACTGGGTGATGCAGGGCAAAGAGCCTCCGGCCAGCCGTTACCCCACCTTGGCGCGTGGCGAATTGGCCGTTGCCAGCAAAGACGCTTTGGGTTACCCCCGTTTACCCGGTTTGCGTGCCACGGTGCCCGAGCGCGACTTCATCATGCCTGTGCACGATTACGACTGGGGCCCAGATTTCAATGCCTTGGACGGGTCAGGCGTACCGTCCCTTGCACCGCCTCGCATCAAACAAGTGCTGACGATGTTCGCACCCAAGGTGGACGCCGATGGCAACGAGCGCGGCGGCGTGCCCGTGGTGTTGCTCGACGCTCCTTTGGGCACCTATTTGGGATGGAATGTGACAGCTGGCGGTGCCAAGCCTTTCCATCAAAACGAGATTTGCAATTACGTGGGTGGCATGGTGCCGTTTGCGCGCACAGCGCAAGAACGTCAGGCCAACCAAGATGTGCGACCTTCTTTGCAAGAACGCTATGGTTCGCACGACGGCTATGTGCAAGCCGTTCGCAAAGCGACCGAGCGTGCTGTGAAAGAAGGTTTTTTATTGCCTGAAGATGCGCAAGCGCTGATTCAAGCGGCCGATGCCAGCGCCGTGCTGCGTTGACCGAAAACATGAATGTGAAATAAGGAGACAGCGATGAAATTGAACGTGAACGGAACCGTCCGCAGCTTGGACGTTGAACCTCAAATGCCACTGCTCTGGGCCTTGCGCGAAGAGCTGGGGCTGACCGGTACCAAATATGGATGTGGTGTGGCTCAGTGCGGCGCTTGTACGGTGCATCTGAACGGGCAGCCCGCGCGCTCGTGCTCTATCCCGGTGTCTGCGGTGGGCCAAATGAAAGTCATCACCGTTGAGGGTTTGTCCAAGAACGCCACGCATGCGGTTCAAAAAGCTTGGACCGAGTTGGACGTGCCGCAGTGCGGCTATTGCCAGTCGGGCCAAGTGATGGCGGCGGCCGCTTTGTTAGATCGCATCCCGAAACCGACCGATGCAGACATCGACGAAGCCATGAGCAACATCTGCCGCTGCGGAACGTATCAGCGCATTCGCGATGCGATTCACGTCGCCGCAGGGCAAGCGAAGTTGGGCGACGTCTTGGCGTCTTACGACCCTGTTAACACCAGCCAATTGGCTTGAGGAGAAGACCATGACTGACATCAACACCTCACGCCGATCTTTCTTGATGGGTACAGCCACACTGGGTGGTGGCTTAGCCTTGGGCCTGAGCTTCGCCCCAGATGCCATGGCGCAAGCGGTCTACACGACTTTGTCGCCCAACGAAATCAATATTTGGGTGGTGGTCAAGCCCGATGACACCTGCGTGATTCGCGTGGCCCGTTCTGAAATGGGGCAAGGCACGCGCACGGGCTTGGCCCAATTGGTGGCCGAAGAGCTGGATTGCGATTGGTCCAAGGTGACCACCGAAATGCCAACGCCTGGCCAAAGCTTGGCCCGCAACCGTGCTTGGGGCGACATGTCGACAGGCGGCAGTCGCGGCATTCGCACCTCGCACGACTACGTGCGCCGAGGCGGTGCAGCAGCGCGCCTGATGCTGATGCAAGCGGCCGCGAACCGTTGGAACGTGCCCGTGGCTGAAGTGATGACCAAAGAGGGCTTCATCATTCACGCCCTATCGGGTCGCAGTTTGAGTTACGGCAAAGTCGCTGACGATGCCGCCAAGCTCACGCCGCCAGACGCCAAAGCCTTGGTGCTCAAAAAGCCCAGCCAGTGGCGCATTGCTGGCAAGTCCATGCGTCGCTTGGACACCGCAGACAAAGTGGATGGCCGTAAAACATTCAGCATTGACTTGCAATTGCCGGGCATGCTCAACGCGTCGGTCAAACAGAGCCCCGTGTTTGGCGGCAAGTTGGTCAGCTACGACGAAAGCAAGATCGCGAAGATGCGTGGCGTCAAAGGCGTGGTCAAAATCAACGACAGCACCTTGGCCGTGGTGGCCGACACGTTTTGGCGTGCCAACACCGCCTTAGCTGCTCTGCCCATCGTGTGGGACGACGGCGTGAACGCCAACGCCTCCAGCGCCACGATTGACGCCATGTTGCGTGAAGGTCTCAAGGCCGAGGGCGATTTTTGGCAACGCAAAGTTGGTGACGCACCGGCTGCCATTCAAGGGGCCGTGAAACAGGTTGAAGCGACCTACACCAGCCCGTTCTTGGCGCATGCCACGATGGAGCCGATGAACTGCACCGTGCGCATCACCGGGGACCGTGCCGAGGCATGGGTGCCCACACAAAGCGCCGAGGGCTCGTTGGCCGCTTTGGCCGAAGCCACGGGCTTTCCGTTGGCCAAGTGCGATGTGTACAAGATGGACCTCGGTGGCGGCTTTGGCCGTCGCGGCGGTCACCAAGAGTATGTGAACCAAGCGGCGCAAGTGGCCAAGAAGTTTCCTGGCAAGCCCATCAAGTTGGTGTGGAGCCGTGAAGAAGACATGACGCATGACTTCTACCGCCCCATCTCGATGGCCAAGATGTCGGCTGGCATCGATGCACAAGGTCAGATGACCGGTTTCCAAGTGCGTGTGGCGGGTCAATCGTTGAACGCGTTGTTGTCGCCCATGTCGATCAAGAACAACAAGGACACGCGCCAAATGCAGGGATTTTGGGAGGAGGCCGGTGACGCCCAATTGGGTTACACCTTCCCCACCTTGCTGACCGAATACGTGATGCGAAACACCCATGTGCCGGTGGGGCCTTGGCGTGGCGTGAACACCAACCAAAACGGCATTTACATGGAGTGCGTCATCGAGGAGTGCGCCAAAGCGGCGGGCAAAGATCCGCTGGAGTTTCGTCGTGCGCTGATGAAAAACCACCCCAAGCATTTGGCGGTGCTCAATGCGGCTGCTGAAAAGGGTGATTGGGGCAAACCGTTGCCAAAGGGTGTGTACCGTGGCATTGCGCAATTCATGGGGTACGCCAGTTACTCGGCAGCCACGGCTGAAGTGTCGGTCTCGCCCAAAGGCGAGGTGCGCGTGCACCGCATGGTGTTTGCGTTGGACTCGGGCCATGTGGTGAATCCTGCGCAAGTTCGCGCGCAGATTGAAGGCTCGGTGGTGATGGGCTTGTCGGCAGTCTTCATGGGCGAAAACACGGTGGAGAAGGGCCGCATGAAAGAGCGCAACTTTGACACTTACCCCGTCATGCGCATGCAGCACACGCCCAAGGTGGAAACAGTCTTGGTGCCGAGCGGCGACTTCTGGGGCGGTGTGGGTGAACCCACGATTTGCGTGGTGGGCCCTGCGGTGCTCAACGCGATTTATGCCGCCACAGGTAAGGCACCGCGTGACTTGCCCTTGCGCAACCACGGCTTGACCTTGGTCTAAGGCTGCGCTGATTCCGGCTATGTGCTGGCGTCAGCGGCGAATCGAAGGTCCGTCCAATGGCATGCCGTTGGCGCGCACTTTCAAGTACAGCTCCAGTTGGCGCAGTTCTGCGCTGCCTGGGGCGGGTACTTGGGCTTGCACGCCTGAGTAGCAAGCGCGCAAACGGCGGTCCATGCTGCCTAATGTTTGCCAATTCAAGCGGTAAATAGGAAAGCCCGTGGGGTGTGCAGGGCTGACCACCTCCGCGCGCAACTGCGCGCCCACTTTGCCATCGTGGCAGTGCACGCACGCCAAGTTCATGCGACCTAGGCGGGTGGCATAACGCTGCGTGCCTTGGGCCAATGCGGCTTGCCAAGCTGCCTGAGATGTTGGGTCAGCCGCGGGCGGCTGCACGTCCATGGGTAGGCCTTGGGCTTGTGCGTGTAGCCATGTGCTGAGCGACAAGGTGTCGGCATCTTCCAAACTTTTGGCGGGATGTTCGGTGCGCTGGCGGCACACATTGATTTGATCTTCCAAGTTCCGCAACTGATGTACGCCGTTGATGGCGACCAACTTGGGGTAATGCGTGGCCACGTCTTTCATGGCCTCAGTTTTAGGGTGACATCCCGTGCACTGCACAGACCAAAGCGCTTGGCCTTGGTCACGCCACAGGCTGATGGGGTTGGTGTCGGGGTCGCGTTGCATGGCTTGCAACTGCGGCGTTAAAAACAGCAGGCCACTTTGCCTTGGTTGGGCGTTGCTTACCCCTGTTAAGGGCAGCAGCAAGAACAGGGTCAAAAGAGTGGAGAGGGGAAGTCGCCGGACACGCATGGGCTTATTCGTAAACCAAGAGCTTGCGTGTGCTGCCGCTGCGGCCTTGGTCGTCCATCCAAGTGACCACCAAGGTTCCACCTTCGGGCGGTAAGGTGAGCGGGAAAAACAGCATGGGGTTGGCCGACATGCCCGTACCTAACGTGGCTTCAAAAATCAGGGTTTGGTTGAGCTTGACGGTGAGGGTTTCCAAAATGTTTTTGGGCACGCGAACGCCTGAGCTGTTGTGTCTGAACCCCGTTTCCATGTCGTGCCCCAGCATGAGCCGAACTTCGACGTCGCTGTGTGCACGCATGGGTCCCGCCAAGGTCAATCGCACGGGGATTTGAAGCGCAGTGGTGGCCATGTCAGGTCTCGTCAAAGCAAGCGGTGGCGGTCACGATGATGGGCGACGCCTTGCCCAATTGCTGGCCGTCATCGAGCGTGGCGATCACCCACACGTCTTGCGTCATGGCCAGTCGGATGCGGGTGCTCAAGGTGTAGCGAGCTTGGGCTTGCTGCAGCTTGAGTCGCAAAATGAGGGGGTTGGGGTTTTCGGGCGCGATGATGTCAAAGCTTTGAATCAGCCGGCCCACGGGGGCTTGCATCGCGATCTGAAGGGGAATGGCGTTGCTGTTGTCAGACAACGGCGGTAGATCGATGACCATGCCTTGGGCGGACAGGTCGCGTGATTTCAACTGGGTCTGTGTCAACGCCTCAGCTTTTGCAGCGCTTGCAGCGTACAAACTGGCGCTCAACGCCGCGAGCTGGACCAGGTGTTGACGGCGGTGGATGGAGTCGTGTTGCATGGGGGCTGCTTTATCGCAAGGTGCTCAAGGCGGCTGCGACTGCTTGCAGCTGCTCGGGTTCGAGCAGGGGGCGAGCCGCGTTGGGCTGGTGAACGCCTTCGAGGCTGCCGTAGGGCGGCATCAGGGTGTCGGGCTTGATCTTGCGTGCATCGGTCACCCATTGCAGCAAAGCTGCTGGGCTGTGGCGCGTACCAACGCCATCCAGCGAGGGGCCAAAATTGCCTTGTTGCCCCAACGCTTTGGGTAAGTGCTGTGGGTGGTTCGCGGCGCTTAAGGCGTGGCACGTCAGGCAGTTGCCTAGTTGACGATCAAGGATCGTTTTGAATCCTGCCTCGACGAGCGCTGCGCTGGGGGCTGGTTCTGGCGTGCGTGGCAGCGTTTGTGCGTGCAACATGCTGTGTAGCAGCCACGCGCCTAGGCACGCGCTTGTGAATTTGCGCGTGACCCAGCGATGGGTGGGTGCATGGACAGAGCCTGTCATGCGGCGCTTCATCGTTTGCGAAGCCCTAAAAACATCACGGTGGCGACCACCAGCAACCCGCCGATCACCTGAACGGGTGCGATCGCTTGGCCCAGCATGACCCAAGCCAGCACCAAGGCAAACACCGGCTCGACATTCATGATGGCAGAGTTACCCACCACGCCCAGTCGTGGAAGCACGGTGAACATGATGGTGAACGCCGTGCCATACAAAAACGTCAACGCTGCCAAGCCCCACCACCCAGCTGTGGCCGTGGGCAGATGAAGTCCACCTTGGGCGACCACGACGCTGCTGCTGAGCAAAAACACCAAGCTCATGGTGCTGAAGGTGCGCAGTCTGCCATCTAAATCGCCGGCTTCATGTTGCGTGAACACCAAGGCCAACCCAAAGGTGGCGGCTGCGGCGAGGGCAAATGCAACGCCTATGCCAATGGCCGCCCACTGCGCTTGCGCGCCAAGACCTGAGGCTGCACCGAGGACGTCGAGCGCCAAGGCTAGGCCCAAAAGCATCACAGGCATGGCTCGTAACAACGTTGGATCTGCTTTGTGCCCGTAAACAAGACGCGCCCAGAGCGCTGTCCATAAGGGGTACGTGTTGAAGGCCAGCAAGGCCAAAGCCACGGGCAAACGTGCCACAGATGAATACAAGCACAGGCTCTGTATGCCAACCAGCAGTCCCACAGCGAGCAAGCCGCGTTTGTGTTGCTGTGTCAAACGCATGGAAACGCGGTGTCGCCACAGCAGGCACGCCACCACAAAGGCCGTGATGCCGCTGCGTACGGTCACGGCGGTGGCGACATCCACACCATTTTGAAACGCAAAGCGAGCGGCCACATGGTTGGAGCCCATCATCAGCGCGATGAGCAACAGCGTGGCAAAAGCCGTGACTGAGAGACGTGTTGGCGTAGCAGGTGGAGCAGACATGGTTTCAGCTTAAGGCAAGCCCAGCCTAGGCCGCGTCGCCATCGTGTCTTAACTTGGGTTGCAGACAGGGGTAATTACGTGAAAATACGTACGCTAGTTGGCGTATTTTCTAGAATAAATGGCAAAAATACGTTAACTAAAAATTTGTGAAATTCCCAGTTTTAAC
>CANBRM010000033.1 GCA_947371915.1 Comamonadaceae bacterium
GCACCCACGAAGCGCCTGTTCAACGTGAGCAAGACGAGCGTCGCGAACCCCAAGTTCGCCACGAGCAAGAGCCTCGCGAACAACGTGCACCCCGCGAAGCGCGTGCCCCGCGTGAAGACCGTGCACCTCGTGAAGAGCGCGCTCCTCGCCGTGAAGCACCTGAGACATCGACTGCGCCTGCAGCAGCTGTTGCACAAACTGCACCTGCTGCCGTTAACGGCATGCCCAAGGTGCAAGCGTTTGCTTTGTCTTTGCCTGAGTTGCACGCCATTGCCCAAGGCAGCGGTTTGGAATGGGTGAACTCAGATGCAGACCGCGTCGCAGCCGTTCAAGCTGCCATCGCTGCAGAGCCCAAGCCCGTGCATGTGCCACGCGAGCGTCCACCTGTTGTGGTCGTGGACGAAGGCCCTCTGGTGCTGGTTGAGACCCGCAAGGATCTGTAAACCCAATCACCCCGCAAGGGGTGATGCAAGCCCCAAACAAAACGGCCTAGAGATCACTCTCTAGGCCGTTTTTGTTTGGCATCAAGAATCAGGTCAAAGCCACTTCAGCGGCGCGTTTCCAGCACAGCTGGGCACGCGCCGTTTCTTCTTTGTGTTCTGCCAACAGAGCCAAGGTGCGCCAAGCTTGACGCTGCATTTCAGGCTCTGACAACTGAGGTGCTGCCTGTTCCAGCATTTGCTGCGCCTTGCCCCACAGCGCGTGGTGCCAACAGACCATGCCCGCCAAATACGACAACTCCACCCAACGCGGGTAGGTTTGGCGTGCACGCTCAATGCTGGCCAACCATTCGGCGTCCGCAGGCAGCAACACCAAGGCGCGCGCCAGCATGTGTGTCACGCGCAGACGGATGTCGGGCGCACAGCTGTCGGGCTGTTGCACCATGCGGTTCCAAAGCGGGGTCAGCCAGGGCATCACCAAGTTGGCATCGCCGCTTAGGCGCATCATGCGGTCTGACGCGTGCAGCACCACCTCGGGCAACTCGCGCTCTTGACGCTCCAAGCCATCCCAAGCGCTTTGCAATTGGGCGCTGTCGTGCGCGTTGTTCAAACTGGCCACGGCCAGCTCGCGTAACAAACTGTGCGCAGCAACGCCGGTGAACGCACCGTGTTTGGACAGCAAGCGTGCCGTGTCTAGCGCCTCTTCAAATTTGTGCTCAATGCGCGAGGCCTTGAGGCGCATGCGCAGCGCCAAAGTGCGACGCGCCGTGCCCATCCGCAAACCATCCAACCAACGCAAAGCGGCAGGTGCATCGCGGTCGCTCAGCGACCAACGGGCGGCGCTGAGTTGCGCCGCCTCCACCACTTCCAACACCGCTTCGCTGGTGCTGCCTTTGGCCTCGTCCAACACGGCTTGCAAATGGGTTTCGCGCGCTTCGCGGTCACGCAAGGCTTGCGCACTTTCTGCCGCAATCAAGTGCGACAACACGCGCAACTGCTGCACATGACGCGGCGCAACATCGTCGCTCGTGCGCGTCTGCGCCAGCAACACCTCCAAGCGCAGCACTTGCTCTGCAGACTTGGCCGAACGCACATATCGCCCGCTCATCAGCTGCGTCAACCCGTCCAACAGCATGGCGTGCATGGCGCGCTCTTTTTGCTGCAAACGCCAGCGTCGCGCTTGGTGCGGCAACTCAAACAAAGCCGACAAGGCCCGCAACGCGAAATGCACCACGGTGAAAAACACGACCAACAACAGCAACACCAAATTCATCGACAAATCGACGCGGTAGGGCGACCAAAACACGGTCACCGTGCTGTTGTTACCACCAGCCAACAACGCCGAAGCCACGGCCACAGCGAACAGCGCAATCAACCACAGAGCGGCTCGCATCTCAACGCCCCGCTGCAGCTGTGGTGAGTGCGGCTAAGGTGTCGTCCACCCGCGGCAACTCCGTTTGCTTGGACTGAGCCTGCACCTCACGCGCCAGCGCCAAGGTGGCCGCGCCGCTGCGGCTGCTGGTATCAAAGTACTGCCCCAAATCGTCGGTAGCTTGCGCCAAGTCGGAACGCACCACATCGAAGTGACGGGCCAACAAAGCCAAGCGCGCATTGAGCAAACGCAACTTCAAGTTTTCACGCACAAAAAAACTCTGATCCGGGGCCAACAAGCTGGCCTCGGGACGATCGATGCGGCTCACGCGTACCAAGCTGCGTGCGTCGTCCCACACATCGGCCAGCACCTGCTCCCACCAACTCATGCTGATGGCGCGGGCCCACGTGGTTTGAGGCACAGGTTCTGTCGCTTTGGGTTTGGGTGCCGCTGCACCCACGGCATTGAGCAAAGGCAAGGTGTCTACCACGCGTACCAACTCGTCGAGTTTGAACAGCAAGTTGGGCGTGTCTGCCACGGCCGATTGTTTGATGCGCTCAATGTCGCGCGTGACGGCGCGCAGCAGCGGGGCCAAGCGAGGCTGGGCCACTTTGTTCAAACGCTGCTCGGCAGAATTGAGCGCAGCCAGCAAAGGCTGCACGCTGCCGGTGAGTTGTGACTGTTGCTGCGCCAAGCGAATGGCCGACTCAATGTCGACCACCAAGTTTTCATCGCGTGAGCGTGACAAGCTTTGCATCAACTCTTCGAGCTGGGTGCGTTGCAGCGCCACTTCGCTGAGCTTGGCATCGGTCACCGCCAAACGCGCGGCGGTTTCGCGGGCCAATTCTTCGGCTTGTTTAGACGCGGCTTTGGCTTCCACCGCTTTGCTGCCCGTGTCCGCGCTTTGCAGCGCCAGTTGCTCTTGAATGCCGTTGAGCTTGGACCACATCAGCCCCATACCCACCGCGCCGATGACAGCCACCACACCCACGCCGCGTAGCAACCAAGGCGTGTTGCTGGAGACAGGCATGGAAGCAGACGATGCGGAGCTGGTTTCTGGCGCGACTGCAGCCGTTGACGCCGAGTCAGTGGCGGGCTCTGTAGAGGCGGGAATGGGAGGGGGTTCGACGTGCTCTGGCTTCATGCCAGTGATTCTAATGAGGCCACCACATCCGCCACCAAAGGCCGTGCCGTGTGAACCTCACCAAAACCAAGTGCGTCGGCCGTTTGCGCAATCCGCGCATGCGTGGCGATGCATCGCGCCGAGGCCCAGTTTTGCCCGGGCAACAGCTGCTGCAAATGCGTGACCGCCTGCGAGCTGCTGAAACACCACACGCTGCCGTCGGTCGCGGCTTGTGTGGCTTGCTGGCATTGCGCGGGCGTCCACACCGGCGCGCTGCGCGCGTAAGCGGCCACCCACGCGACCGTCACACCGCACGCTTGCAATTGCTGCGTCAACCAATCGCGACCGGAGCCGCTCTTGGCTTGCTCCGCAGATGCGCCTTCGTCGCTGCCGCGCACGATCAACACAACAGGTTGATCAGGAACGTCAGGACGGGTAGCGCCTTGCTCGGAAGTTAGCCGCTGACTAGGCTCATCTGAGCCAAAAAGGGTTAGCGCCTGCACTTGCGACGCCACCACGCGCCACAGCGCTTCCGAGTCGAACTGCGCTTCACTCTCGGGCGGGCTGTCGATGCGCGCAGCGGGAATGCCTGCGTTCAGCAAGGCCTTGCGCGTGCCAGGGCCTGTGGCCCAGCAGCGCGGACCGCTCGCATCATCCGGACGCATCGCCTGACACGCATCAGCAAGCAGGGCCACGGGTTGTCTGTCAAAGAAATAGCGCACGGCTTGTGCGCTGACAAACATCACCGCTTGAAAGTCGGGCCACTGCGCCCACGCCTGCTGCACAGCCTGCGGATTGGCAGCGGGCGCGATGTCGATCAAAGGCAACACCCAAGCCTCGTGCCCCGCCGCTTCTAAAGCGCTCACCCACGACGCAGCGTCGCCAGCAGGTCGGGTGATGACCAAACGCATGGTCTGAAACGCCCCGATCAGTGCGCGCCTAGGCTTCGCAATTGCGCCGCCACGGCTTCGCCCAATTGACGGGCCAACTCGCGCGAGGCGGGGTCGGCAGCGTTCATAGCTTGCTGCGTTTCGGCACGCAACAGAATGGGCGCGCCTTCGGGGTCGCCCCAAGCAGCTTGCAAGCGCAACACACCATCGGTCAAGGTGGCGTGCGCAGCCAAAGGCATGGAGCAACTGCCGCCCATGGCGCGGCTCACGGCGCGCTCGGCCGTCACCGTCAACCACGTGGCCGCATCGGCCAGCGGGGCCAAGGCTTGGGCTACATCGGCACGGTTGCTGCGCACCTCAATGCCCAAAGCGCCCTGCCCTGCAGCAGGCAACATTTCGGTCGTTTCAAAAATGTGGCGAATGCGCTCGCCCAAACCCAAACGCTTCAAGCCCGCAGCGGCCAACACAATGCCGTCGTACTGGCCTTCGTCGAGCTTGCGCAAACGGGTGTCGAGGTTGCCACGCAGAGGCTCAATCTTCAAATCAGGGCGCAAGGCGCGCAGCAACACGGTGCGGCGCAGGCTGGAGGTGCCCACCACCGCGCCGTGTGGCAAATCATTCAGGTGCGCGTATTTGGACGACACCCACGCATCGCGCGGGTCTTCGCGGGTCATCACGCAGGCGAGGTCAAAGCCTTCGGGCAAATCCATGGGCACGTCTTTGAGCGAATGCACCGCCAAGTTGGCGCGGCCTTCTTCCAGCGCTACTTCGAGTTCTTTCACAAACAGGCCTTTGCCACCCACTTTGCTCAAACTACGGTCCAAGATTTGGTCGCCCTGCGTGGTCATGCCCAGCAACGCCACGCTGTGGCCTTGGGCTTGCAGCAAAGCTTGCACATGCTCGGCCTGCCACATGGCCAAACGGCTTTCGCGGGTGGCGATGGTCAGGGAAACGGGGGTTGTGGAGGCAGTGGACAAAACAAAAACTCGCTGGTGAAAGAGCACGATTCAATTGCGTAAATGTTAGCAGGCACCCTCATACCGGACAGGCATCTCGTGGACACAAAGCATCAACCGATCAGGAGGTTGTCAGTCCTTGGGCGTCGAGACTGGCAGACCGATAAAATATCACCCCTATGACAAACCAACTCGACAAAAAATCCCAAGCCTGGTCCGCGCTCTTTTCTGAACCCATGAGCGAGTTGGTCAAGCGCTACACCGCCAGCGTGTTCTTTGACAAGCGCCTGTGGCAAGCCGACATCACCGGCAGCCTGGCCCACGCCGAGATGCTGGCCGCGCAAAACATCATCGGCGCCAGCGACCTGGCCGACATCCAGCGTGGCATGGCGCAAATCACGCAAGAGATCGAATCCGGCGCTTTTGAGTGGAAGCTCGACCTGGAAGACGTGCACCTGAACATCGAAGCGCGCCTGACCCAACTGGTGGGCGATGCAGGCAAGCGCCTGCACACCGGCCGCAGCCGCAACGACCAAGTGGCCACCGACGTGCGCCTGTGGCTTCGCAGCGAGATGGACCTGATCATCGACTTGTTGTTTGATTTGCAAAAGTCGCTGGTCGATGTGGCCGAGCAAAACGTCGAGGTCATCATGCCTGGCTTCACCCACCTGCAAGTGGCCCAGCCGGTGAGCTTTGCGCACCATTTGCTGGCCTATGTGGAAATGTTTTCACGCGATGCCGAGCGCATGAGCGACGTGCGCCGCCGCACCAACCGCCTGCCGCTGGGCAGCGCCGCCTTGGCGGGCACCACCTACCCGCTGGACCGCGAACGCGTGGCCCGCACCCTGGGCATGGTCGATGAGGCGGGCAACCCGCAGGTCTGCCAAAACAGCCTGGACGGCGTGAGCGACCGCGACTTTGCCATCGAATTCACAGCCGCAGCCTCGCTGTGCATGGTGCACATCAGCCGCTTCTCGGAAGAGTTGATCTTGTGGATGAGCCAAAACTTCGGTTTTGTGCGCATTGCCGACCGCTTCACCACCGGCTCGTCCATCATGCCGCAGAAGAAAAACCCCGACGTGCCCGAGCTGGCACGGGGCAAAACCGGCCGCGTGGTCGGTCACCTGATGGGCCTGATCACCCTGATGAAGGGCCAGCCCCTGGCCTACAACAAAGACAACCAGGAAGACAAAGAGCCGCTGTTCGACACGGTGGACACGCTCAAAGACACCCTGCGCATCTTCAGCGAAATGGTCGGCGGTCAGGTCAACCCCGCCACAGGCCAAAAAGAAGGCGGCATCACCGTCAACGCCGCCGCCATGGAAGCCGCCGTGAAAAAAGGCTACGCCACGGCCACCGACTTGGCCGACTATTTGGTCAAAAAAGGCCTGCCCTTCCGCGACGCCCACGAAGTGGTGGCCCACGCCGTCAAGACCGCCCAAGGCTTGGGTGTGGACTTGTCCGAGCTGCCGCTCGAAACACTGCAAAAGTTCGACAGCCGCATCGAAGCCGATGTGTTCGGGCCGCTCAGCCTGCAAGGGTCTCTGAACGCCCGCAACACTTTGGGCGGTACGGCGCCTGCGCAAGTGCGGCTGCAGATTGCGCGGCATCGTGTGCGGTTGGCTTAAGCCAACCCCCTAAACTCCCCAGATGAACCCAGCCACCAAGCAGCGCAGCACTCTCCAAGCCATCGCGGTGTTTGAAGCAGTCAAAGGACTTGCCGCTTTGGCAGGCTTGATTGGCATCCTCGATCTGTTGCACCACGATGTGCGCGCCGTGGCAATGACCTTGATCGGCCGCTTTGGCCTCAACCCCGAAGCCCAATACCCGTCGCTGCTGCTGCACTATGCCGACTTGCTGCCCAATACCGACCTACACATGCTGGTGGCTTTGGGCTCGGCCTATATTGCCATTCGATTCTTAGAGGCCGCTGGCTTGTGGTTGAGCAAAGCTTGGGGTGAATATTTGGGCGCGTTTTCGGGGGGCATTTACATTCCCTTCGAAGTGGTGCACTTAATTCATGAACTGTCTTGGGTCAACGCGTGCGTAGTGGCGTTAAATGCCGCCATCGTGGCCTATTTGGTGCACGCGCTGTGGCAGCGTCAAACGCAGAAAGCACAACCATGAGCAACATCCTGACCGTCACCCTGAACCCCGCCTTGGATGTACTGACCACGATTGACCGTGTGTCCGACACCCACAAAATGCGCTGTGGCCCAGCGCTCAAGCACCCGGGTGGCGGCGGTGTGAACGTGGCGCGCGTGTTGCACCGATTGGGCGCCAACTGTGTCGCGCTGTATTTGGCAGGTGGGGTGACGGGCGAGTGCCATCACCAGTTGATGCGTGATGAAAAAGTGCGCTGCCATTTGGTGCCGATCGCAGAAGAAACACGCGAGAGCTTCTCAGCCCACGAACTCAGCAGCGGCCACGACTTTCGGTTTGTGTTGCCCGGACCGACCGTTTCAATGGACGAATACGAAGCGTGCTTTGACTTCATCGCGCAGCACATGCCCCAACAGTTTTTGGTCATCAGCGGCGGCTTAGCACCCGGTGTGCCCACCGATTTTTATGCACGCGGCACTGAAAGAAGGTGTGTTTCTGTTCAAACCCAGCTTGCGAGAGTTACGCGATTTAACAGGGCAAGCACTGCCCGATGCCGCCTCTTGGAAAGCGGCCGCGCAGCAGCTGATTCATGCGGGCCAAGCCGAGGTGGTCGCCGTCTCGCTGGGGGAAGAAGGCGCGATCTTGGTCACCGCCACACAAGCTTGGCAAGCACCCAGCTTGAGCGTCAACGTTCAAACCACCATCGGCGCAGGCGACAGCTTTGTGGGTGGCATGGTGTGGGCGTTGAGCGAAGGTAAAACGCTAGAAACCGCGTTTCGAGCCGGCATGGCCGCCGGTGCCGCAGCGTTGCTGGCACCCGGCACGGCGCTGTGCCAAGCGGTTGACGTTTTTGACCTGATGAAGGTGGCTGGCTGCCAGCCGGTTTGAGCGTCGTTATGCGGCTTTAGGAGCCAACTGCAAAGAAGCCTCAATTCTTTGCAAGGCCGTCAACTCCGCACGGTGTGCACCGGTGGAGGGGTCCCAGCTGAATAACTCGGGATGGCGCTGAATCACCTCTCGAATCAACTGACTGGATTCGACTTGGCTCAAGCCAAACATCTCACACAAGGCGTGACGAGTCACATGGCCGTGCTCTTTAGCGACCTGAACCACCATACCAAAGTGCATATCAAAATTTTTAGTCGTCATCATGATGCGCTTACTCACGCAGACGCTGGCACGACAACGAACCAAAACTACGTCTACTCAATGGGCATTATTTTATTTGAATTTCACAACTTTATCAATTAAGTTGTATTTAACATTTCTAAGGGGTGAGCATCAAATCGACCTCGCACCGGTCGACGAACCTCGTCTGGATGTAAATAATTTCACATGCGCTGTCGCAGGCATCACAGCCCAAGCGGTGGCGGGCGGCTAGGATGCACAGCATCAAATTTGGAGACTTGCCCATGCCCGTGATTACCAATATCGAAGACCTGCGCGTTTTGGCGCAAAAACGCGTGCCCCGCATGTTTTACGACTACGCCGACTCCGGCAGCTGGACCGAAAGCACCTACAAAGCCAACGAAAGCGACTTCCAAAAGATCAAACTGCGCCAACGCGTGGCGGTCAACATGGTGGGCCGCAGCACCGCCACCCAAATGATTGGCCAAGACGTGGCCATGCCCGTGGCGATTGCGCCCACTGGACTGACCGGCATGCAACATGCGGACGGCGAAATCTTGGCAGCCCGCGCGGCCCGCAAGTTTGGCGTGCCCTTCACGCTGTCGACCATGAGCATTTGTTCCATCGAAGACGTGGCGCAACATGCCGGTGAAGGCTTTTGGTTTCAGCTCTATGTGATGAAAGACCGCGCGTTTATTGAACGCTTGATCGACCGCGCCAAAGCCGCGAATTGCAAAGCCTTGGTGCTGACACTTGATTTGCAAATCTTGGGGCAGCGCCATAAGGACCTGAAAAACGGCCTGTCTGCGCCGCCCAAACTCACCCTCGCCAACATCTTGAACATCGCCACCAAACCCCGCTGGGCGCTGGGCATGTTGGGCACCAAGCGCCGCGAATTCGGCAACATCGTGGGCCATGTCAGCGGCGTGGAAAACATGAGTTCCCTCTCGTCGTGGACGGCCCAACAGTTCGACCCCGCGTTGAGCTGGGACGACGTGGCGTGGATCAAAGAGCGCTGGGGCGGCAAGCTGATTTTGAAAGGCATTCAAGACGCGGAAGATGCCTGCTTGGCCGTCAAATCAGGGGCAGACGCCTTGATCGTCTCCAACCACGGCGGACGTCAACTGGACGGAGCGCAAAGCAGCATTGAGGCGCTGCCCGCCATCGTGGCCGAAGTGGGTTCGCAGATCGAAGTGCACATGGACGGCGGCGTGCGTAGCGGCCAAGACGTGCTCAAAGCCATGGCTTTGGGTGCCAAGGGCACTTACATCGGCCGCTCGTTCTTGTACGGGTTGGGCGCGATGGGTGAAGAAGGTGTGACGAAAGCGCTGCAAATCATCCACAACGAGCTGGATTTGTCGATGGCCTTTTGCGGTCGCACGCAAATGGGCCAAGTGGATCAGTCGATCTTGTTGCCCGGCACGTTCCCAACGGCTTAAGCGCCAGCATCCACCAGGGCGGCGCCAAGCGCCCAAACTTCGCTGAAACAAAAAAAGCTGCATAGCGCCAAGCGCTTGCAGCTTTTTTAATGGCTAGTTGGCTAGATGCCTGAGCGTTAGCTCGTTTTGTTGCTCCACAAAACACCGCCCGTCGACCAATCGTGTTTTTTGATGTCAAAGAACAGCACATCCACCGCTTCAGGGCTGCTGCCCAAGGTCTTGCAGGTGGCTTCGGTCAAGGCTTTGGCCAAATCACGTTTTTGTTCGGGGGTACGGCCTTCCATGAGTTCAACGCGGATGGTGGGCATGAGGGTCTCCAGTGGTTAAAAGTGACAACGATTATGCTTGGCGCTTGTGAGTCTTTCTACACCCGCCACCCCCCTTGTGCGTCGCATTGCACACCTCGACATGGATGCGTTCTACGCCTCCGTCGAGCTGCTGCGCTACCCGCAGCTCAAAGGCTTGCCGGTGGTCATTGGCGGCTCACGCCGGCGAGAAGACGACTTGCTGGGGCGATTGCGCTTGGCTTACCCAGAACAACCATGGTCTGCCGAAAATTTGGCCGAGATTCCCCTGGATTTCTTCCCCCGCCTGTCTGGCTACACCGGCCGCGGCGTGATCACCACCGCGACTTATGCGGCCCGCCAATTCGGCGTGGGCTCAGCCATGGGCGTGATGAAAGCCGCCAAACTCTGCCCTGACGCCATCCTTTTACCGGTTGACTTTGACCAATACCGCCAGTACTCGCAACGCTTCAAAGCCATCATCACCGACATTGCGCCGGTGATGGAAAACCGAGGCGTGGACGAGGTCTACATCGACTTCACCCAAGTGCCTGGTGGGCAACGCCAAGGCGGCCGTGTGCTGGCGCGCTTGATTCAAAAAGCCATTTTTGACGACACAGGGCTGACTTGCTCTGTGGGCGTAGCCCCCAACAAACTGCTGGCAAAAATGGCCAGCGAGTTCAACAAGCCCAACGGCATTTCCATCGTTCAAGCCGAGGACTTGCAAGCCATGATCTGGCCGCTGCCCTGCCGCAAGGTCAATGGCATCGGCCCCAAAGCAGAGGCGAAACTGGCGGCCCAAGGCATACACACCATCGGCGATTTGGCCAGCCGCGAGCGCCTTTGGCTGATGGAGAACTTCGGCAAAAGCTATGGTGCTTGGCTCCACGACGCCGCCCACGGCCAAGACAGCCGCGCTGTGGAAACCAGCAGCGAGCCCGTAAGCCTGAGCCGTGAAACCACGTTTGAGCGCGACTTACACGCCGTGCGAGACCGCGAAGCGCTCAGCGCCATCTTCACCAAACTCTGCGAGCAAGTGGCGGCCGACTTGCAGCGTAAAGGTTATGTCGGCAAAACCATCGGCATCAAGCTGCGTTACGACAACTTCCAAAGCGTCACCCGCGACCAGACCGTGGACACCTATTTGGACTTGGCCTCACCCATTCGGCACACCGCGGGCCAGCTCTTAAAGCGCGTCGACTTGTCGCGTCGCTTGCGCCTGTTGGGCGTGCGTGTGGGCTCGTTGATGCGCAAAGACGAATGGCTGGCTCAGGGCTTGCAAGCGCAAGAAACGCCCAAGCATCCTTACACCGAGTCGCTGTTTGGCGAGGAAGCGCCTTAAGACCACACCCACTACAAGGGTGAACCACTAATTCACTTGGCGCTTTGAAGAGGCGATGAAAGTTGACACCCGGGAGCTCTTAGCCATCCCCGCGTTGATGGCCTAAACACTTATTGCCGCGCTGTACGCACGTTCGACGGTGCGGCCTGCGGGTGGCTGGTACGCCACGGGTTGATGTCCAAGCCGCCACGTCGGGTGTAGCGCGCATAAACCTCTAAGCGCGAGGGTTTGCACTGCTGCCAAATGTCCATGAAGATGCGCTCCACGCATTGCTCATGAAACTCGTTGTGGTTGCGAAAACTCACGATGTAGCGCAGCAAGCCCGCTTGGT
This sequence comes from Comamonadaceae bacterium, assembly GCA_947371915.1. Taxonomy (GTDB): domain Bacteria; phylum Pseudomonadota; class Gammaproteobacteria; order Burkholderiales; family Burkholderiaceae_C; genus Limnohabitans. The sequence goes on from CANBRM010000033.1 coordinate 11,409, forward strand.
CAATTTGCTGGCCGGTGTATTTGATGCGCACACTGCCCCAATCGGGCTGCCCCGTCACCAAACAGTTGCTTTTGAGCAAATTGCTGGTGAGGGTTTCTGTCACGGGCACCTCGCCCGATGAGGCGCTCAGCAGTGAGGGCGTCGGCTGGTAAATGTCGCAATCTAAATCAAGACGGTCCAAACTCAAACCATCCAACTCATGAACAGGCTCACGGTCGAATTGATCGGGCAACACCAACTGCACGCCCACGCCGGCCATCATGGACCCACCGTGCCACACCGCTGCGCTCAGGTCTTGACGCATGCGCGTTTGCACCTCTGCCGCATCTGTGAGACGGGTGTTGTTGAAGCTGTTGAGGTAGAGCTTGAACGACTTGCTCTCGATTATGTGGGTGGACTCGGCAGGCACGGTGATGCGCGCCAAGGCCACTTGGGGTTTGCCGCGCGGGTTGAGCCAACTCAACTCATAGGCCGTCCACAAATCAGCGCCAAAAAACGGGGGTTGGCCTGTGACGCCAATCTCATCGCGCTTGGTTTGTCGCGGAATTGGGAACAGCAAAGATGCGTCGTATTGGTCCACGTAGGCCGAGGTCTTGCCCAGCTGTGATTGTTCAGGGGCGTTCATGCGGCGAGCTTTCTGCGGAAGACGAGTCGGTCGGGTTCAGAGACAGCGGCGTCAAAGGCGTAGCCCTCTGCGTCAAAACCCTGCAAACCCTTCGGCGAAGTGACGCGATGCGTCACCGCATAGCGGGCCATCAAGCCACGCGCGCGCTTGGCGTTGAAACTGATGATTTTGTATTTGCCGCCTTTGTAGTCTTCAAACACGCACTCGATCACACGGGCTTGAAGGGCTTTGCGGTCCACCGCTTTGAAATACTCTTGCGAAGCCAAGTTGACGAGGACCGGCTGTGCGTCATCTGCCCGCGCTGTGACTTGTTTTTTCAAGTGCGCGTTCAAATAATCGGCAATTTGGGTGCCCCAGAATTTGTAGAGGTTGTTGCCTTTGTCGTTCGCCAAGGCCGTGCCCATTTCCAAGCGGTAGGGCTGCATCCAATCCAATGGTCGCAACACGCCATAAAGCCCGCTGAGGATGGCAACGTGGTCTTGCGCCCACGCCAAGTCAGCAGGCGCAAGACTTTTGGCGTCCAAGCCTTCGTACACATCACCATTGAAGGCCAGCACCGCTTGCTTGGCATTTTGGGCTGTGAATTTGGGACGCCATGCTTGGTACCGGGCCACGTTCAAGGCCGACAGCGCATCGCTCAGGTGCATCAAGCTGGCAATGTCTTGCGGAGATTTTTCTTTGAGGATGTCGATCAACTCGACGGACTGCTTCACAAACAAGGGCTGGGTGTGGGGCACATCACCGGCGGGTGTGTCGTAGTCGAGGGCTTTGGCGGGAGAGAGAACAAACAGCATCGTTAATCTGCCAACTCGTTGAGGGCCTTTTGGTAGCGGCTGGTGTGTGATCGCTCGGCTTTGGCCAAGATTTCAAACCAATCGGCGATCTCGTCAAAGCCTTCATCGCGGGCGATTTGGGCCATGCTCGGGTACATCTCGGCGTATTCGTGGTTCTCGCTGGCCATGGCCGACATGAGGTTTTGGCGCGTGGTACCAATCGGCAAACCCGTCACCGGATCGCCTACTTTGGCTAAAAATTCGAGGTGCCCGTGGGCATGGCCGGTTTCACCATTGGCGGTGGAACGAAACAAGGCCGCCACATCCATCTGGCCTTCAATGTCCGCCTGATTGGCAAAGTACAAATAGCGGCGATTGGCCTGGGACTCTGCCGCAAACGCCTCTTTCAAACATTGCTCAGTGCGCGAGCCTTTCAGTGGTGCCATACGTGTCTTTCTCGATCAAACGAGTGTGAATTTCAAAACACGTAGTTTAGGGTTTCAAGGAGACCCCATAAAAGGCGTGGAGACCCAAAGGGCTGAGTTGAAAGCCTTGCACGTTGGCACGCAAGACTTTGAACTGCACGGTGTGCGCCAAGGTGAACCAAGGCGCCTGCGATTTAAAGACCGCCTGAGCACGCTGATACAAACGGGCGCGTTCATCCTGCTCGGAAGAAGCTCTCGCTTTTTTGACCAAATCGTCATAGGGCGCGTAACAAAACTTGGCCACGTTGTAGCCATTGAGTGAGGTGCAACCCAACAAGGTGTTCAAAAAATTGTCGGGGTCGCCGTTGTCACCGGTCCAACCCAAGATGCCCATCTCGTGCTCACCGGCTTGCATGCCGCTCACGTAGTGCACCCAATCGGGGCTCTCAATCTTCACCGTCACGCCCACCTCTGCCAAATCTTCTTGAATGAGTTTGGCCACGCCCATGGCGTCAGGCATGTAAGGACGTTGCACAGGCATGGCCCACAACGTGGTTGCAAAGCCTGAGGGGTAGCCGGCATCGGCCAGCAGCTTTTTGGCAGCCGCAGGGTCGAATACATCGTCTTCGACCTCTCGGTTGTAGGACCAGACGATAGGCGGTATCGGGTTGATCGCCGGCACGGCCGTGTTCTTATAAATGACGCGCAAGATGCGCCGCTTGTTGATGGCCATGTTCAAGGCGCGGCGCACACGCACATCGGTGAATGGCTTTTTACGCAAGTTGTAGGCGACATACCCCACGTTCAAACCCGTTTGGTTCATGACCTCCATGCGTGAGTCGTCGCGCATGCTCGGCAAGTCTGCAGGGTTGGGGTAGGCCATGACGTGGCATGCGCCCGATTGCAGCTTGGCCCAACGCTGCCCCGCGTCGGGCGTGATGTCAAACACCAAACGGTCCAGCTTGGCCCTGCCCGCCCAGTGTTTGGCAAAGGCGTCATAGGTCAGGGCCACATCTTTTTCAAAACGCTGCAACTGAAAAGGACCGGTGCCCAAGGGCGCTTGGTCTATTTTTTCGGGGGTTCCGGCCTGGCGCATGGCCTGCGCGTAATCAGCCGACTCGATACCCGCCCAACTCATGGCCAAGTTCGCCACAAACGGAGCGTCGGGTTGCTTCAAGGTGAACTTCACCGTGTGGTCGTCTAGTTTTTTCAGGGACGCCAACACTTCCGGCATGCCCACATCGTTGAAATAAGCATGCTTGGCGCTGGTCACCGCATAAAACGGGTGGTCGCGTTGCCATTGGCGCTCAAAGGTGAACAGCACGTCATCGGCATTGAAGTCGCGGCGAGGGGTGAACAAGGCGTTGGACTGCCACTTCACGCCACGGCGCAGATGAAAGGTGTATTCCAACCCGTTAGGCGACACCGTCCAGCGGGTAGCCAAGGCAGGGATGACCTGTGTGCCACCAGACTCGAACGTGACCAGCTTGTCGAAGATTTGCTCGGTCACATCAAACGAGGTGGTGTTGGTGTTCAAGCTCGGCTTCAAAAACTCAGGATTGCCCTCTGAGCAAAACACCAACGTTTGGCTGCTGGCCCACGTCAGGGGCACAAAACAGGCGAGAGGCAACGCCCGCAGGAGACGAAAAATAATTGAATACTTCATAAAACATCCAATATTCAGATTGAAAACCAAGGATTTGATTCTCACCTAATCTCCTGTGACAAAAGCCAGGTGCAGTGCTGAAATTCATCCAGAGTCACCCTAGGTAAAATGCCGTATCCCGCTTTTAGCGCCAACGGCTGTGCACCCGACGTGCGTGCCGTTCTTCTTTTTTGTCAAAGTCCCCCATGAGCAACGCGCCCGCCACTCCCGTGAATCAACCCGGCCTTGAGAGCCTGTCCAAATCGTTCGAGCCCGCCGCCCTCGAAGCCCATTGGGGCCCCGAATGGGAAAAACGCGGTTACGGCGTGGCCGGTTTCCGAGGCACCGGTGCCTCCACTGCAGACGCACCCGCCTTTGCCATCCAGCTGCCGCCACCCAACGTGACCGGTACGCTGCACATGGGCCATGCGTTCAACCAAACCATCATGGACAGCCTGACGCGCTACCACCGCATGTCGGGCTTCAACACCGCCTGGATTCCGGGCACTGACCACGCAGGCATTGCCACGCAAATTGTGGTGGAGCGCCAGCTGCAGGCCAAAGGCATCAGCCGCCACGACATGGGCACCAGCCCTGCCGAAGCACGCAAGAACTTTGTGAGCAAGGTCTGGGAATGGAAAGAAGAGTCCGGCAGCACCATCACGAGCCAGATGCGCCGCATGGGCGACAGCGTGGACTGGAGCCGCGAATACTTCACGATGGACCCCAAGTTGTCGAAAACCGTGACCGAAACCTTTGTGCAGCTGTACGAGCAAGGCCTGATCTACCGTGGCAAGCGTCTGGTCAACTGGGACCCGGTGCTGATGAGCGCGGTGTCTGACCTCGAAGTCGAGAGCGAAGAAGAAGACGGCTCGATGTGGCACATCCGCTATGACTTGGTGGACTCGGATGGCAGCCTTGCGGCTGCGGGCTCCGGCAGCTTGACCGTCGCCACCACCCGCCCCGAAACCCTGCTGGGTGACGTGGCCGTGATGGTGCACCCCGAAGACGAGCGCTACATGCACCTCATCGGCAAGCAGGTCAACCTGCCCTTGTGCAACCGCACCATCCCCGTCATTGCCGACGACTACGTGGACAAGGCCTTTGGTACCGGCGTGGTCAAAGTCACGCCTGCGCACGACACCAACGACTACCAAGTCGGCCAGCGCCACAAGCTGGACATGATTTGCGTGCTCAACCTCGACGCGACCATCAACTGCAACGCGCCTGAGAAATACCGGGGCCTCGACCGCTTCGTGGCCCGAAAGGCCGTGGTGGCTGACCTTGAAGCCGCTGGCCATTTGGTCGAGGTGAAGAAACACAAACTCATGGTGCCCCGCTGCGCCCGCACCGGCCAAGTGATTGAGCCCATGCTGACCGACCAATGGTTCGTCGCCATGAACCAAGTCGGCAAAGGCGACGCCACCGGCAAGAGCATCGCGCAAAAAGCCATCGATGCGGTGCAGTCTGGCGAAGTGAGTTTTGTGCCCGAGAACTGGGTCAACACCTACAACCAGTGGATGAACAACATCCAAGACTGGTGCATCTCGCGCCAGTTGTGGTGGGGTCATCAGATTCCGGCTTGGTATGACGAAGACGGCAAGGTGTATGTGGCCCGCAACGAAGCGGAAGCCCAAGCCAAAGCGCCGGGTAAGACACTCAAGCGCGACGACGATGTGCTGGACACTTGGTATTCCAGCGCACTGGTGCCCTTCAGCACCATGGGCTGGCCAGAGAAAACACCCGATTACGACCTGTACTTGCCCTCCTCTGTGCTGGTGACAGGCTACGACATCATCTTCTTCTGGGTCGCCCGGATGATCATGATGACCACGCACTTCACCGGCAAAGTGCCCTTCAAACACGTCTACATTCACGGTCTGGTGCTCGACGCGCAAGGCAAAAAGATGAGCAAGTCCGAAGGCAACGTGCTTGACCCGGTCGATTTGATCGACGGCATCACGCTCGAACCCCTGCTCGACAAACGCACCCAAGGTCTGCGCAAACCTGAGACTGCACCCAAGGTCCGCAAGCAAACCGAAAAAGAATTCCCCGAAGGCATCCCGGCCTATGGCGCAGACGCGCTTCGCTTCACCTTTGCCGCACTGGCATCCTTGGGCCGCAGCATCAACTTTGACTCCAAGCGCTGCGAGGGCTACCGCAACTTCTGCAACAAGCTGTGGAACGCCACCCGCTTTGTGCTGATGAACTGTGAGGGCCAAGACTGCGGCCTGAAGGAACACACCAAGGCAGAATGCGCTGCGCCGGGCGTCGATGTGAGCGGCCAAGCCACGGCCGCAGGCCCGGTGCACGGCTATTTGTCATTTAGCCAAGCCGACCGCTGGATCAGCTCGCACCTGCAACGTGTCGAGGCCGAGGTGGCCAAAGGCTTTGCCGAGTACCGCTTGGACAACGTGGCCAACACGATTTACGACTTCGTGTGGAACGAGTTCTGCGACTGGTACCTCGAAATCGCCAAAGTCCAGATCAACACCGGCACCGACGCTGAAAAACGCGCCACCCGCCGCACCCTGATCCGCACGCTTGAAACCATCATGCGTCTGGCCCACCCGATCATCCCGTTCATCACCGAAGAACTCTGGCAAAAAGTGTCGGTGGTCGCAGGCCGTCCGGGCGAGTCGGTCAGCATCGCAGCCTACCCTGTGAGCCAGCCCGAACGCATCGACGAGGCGGCAGAAGCCCATGTGGCCCGCCTCAAGTCCTTGGTCGACGCGTGCCGCAATTTGCGCGGTGAGATGAACGTCTCACCCGCCAACCGCATGCCCTTGTTTGCGCTGGCGGGCAACCCCGACGAACTGGCGTTCATGCAAAGCGCAGCCCTCGTTTTGCAAGCCTTGGCCAAATTGAGCGAAGTCAAAGTGTTTGATGACGAAGCCGCATGGTCGGCTGCCGCACAAGCCGCGCCCGTGGCTGTGGTGGGTGAGTTGCGTGTGTGTTTGTTCATCGAAGTGGACGTTGCTGCTGAAAAAATTCGCTTGGGCAAAGAAGTGGACCGTTTACAAAGCGAGATCACCAAGGCCGGCGCGAAGTTGGGCAACGAAGCTTTTGTGGCCAAGGCACCCCCTGCCGTGATTGAAGAAGCCAAAAAGCGTGTGGCCGACTTCACGGCCACCTTGGCCAAAGTGCAAGAGCAGCTTGTCAAGCTGGGGAAATAAAGCACCGTTAAGCTTGGCAAAACAATCAACATCACACACATGAATAAACCTCTCACCAAAGCCGTGTTCCCCGTCGCCGGCATGGGCACACGCTTCTTGCCCGCCACCAAAGCCAGCCCCAAAGAAATGCTGACGGTGGTGGACAAGCCGCTCATCCAATACGCGGTGGAAGAGGCCTACGAGGCAGGCATTCGTGAAATGATTTTTGTCACAGGCCGCAGCAAACGCGCGATCGAAGACCACTTCGACATGGCCTACGAGTTAGAGACCGAACTCGAAGCCGCAGGCAAACAAGCCTTGCTCGACATCGTGCGCAGCGTGCAGCCTGATGACATGCAATGCGTTTACGTGCGCCAAGCACGCGCGCTGGGCTTGGGGCATGCGGTGTTGTGTGCCGAGCATTTGGTGGGCGACGCGCCATTTGCGGTGCTGTTGGCGGACGATTTGATGCGCGGCAAAGCGGGTGGACCGGGCGTCTTAAAGCAAATGGCCGAGGTGTTTGCGCGCACCCAATCATCGGTGTTGGCCGTGCAAGAAGTGCCACTTGAGCATGTACACCGCTACGGCGTGGTGGCGGGCAAAGACTTGGGCAACGGTTTGATCGACATCCAACAAATGGTGGAGAAACCAAAGGCTGACGTGGCGCCCTCACGCACCACCGTGGCTGGCCGTTATATCTTGACGCCTGCTGTGTTTGACCGCATCCGTGCTGGCGGGCGTGGTGTACAAGGCGAGATTCAACTCACCGATGGCATTGCCGGTTTGTTGGCCACCGAAAAAGTGTTGGCCTTCTCGTACGAAGGCAAGCGCTACGACTGCGGCAGCAAACAAGGCTTTTTGCAAGCGTCCGTCGAACTGGCTTTAGAACACCCAGAAGTGGGCGCCGAATTTCGCGCTTACTTGAAAGAGTTCAAACTCGATTGAAGCTGAACGACTGAGACGCTGTACTCTCGCCTAAAGCCCACGAAAGCGCAGGCCTCAGCGCTTGTTGAAGCGGCTCAGCGGCGCTTCAACACATGCACAAAGTCGTTGCCTTCGGTGGTTTGCGACAACAGCTCGTTGCCCGTTTGCTTGGCGAAGGCCGCAAAGTCACGCACCGAGCCTGTGTCAGTGGACACCACTTTCAAAATCTGCCCGCTCTCCATCGCGGTGAGTGCTTTTTTGGCTTTCAGAATGGGCAAGGGGCAGTTCAAACCGCGTGTATCGATTTCTTGGTCAATGTGCATGGTGTCAGTCTAAGCCTTTTGCCTCGCGCTGCGCCCATTCCATGAAGCGCGGCTCAATGCCTTGGGTGCGCTGCCAATCGGCCATGGCGTAACCCGTGCCGGCTGGCCAACAAATCACGTCAGCGGGGTTGTAAAGTTTGTACTCAGCGAGTTCGGGTGACAGCTGAATGTCGCCATCGGCCACCGCATGGTAGGCAATGATGACTTGGTTCATGCGCTGAAAATCGTACACACCGATGAGCTTGAGCGCACTCACTTGCAAATTGGTTTCTTCGGCAATTTCACGGGTGATGCCACCTTCCGGCGTTTCGCCGGCCTCCATGAACCCCGTGATCAAGGCGAATCGACGCCCCGGCCAAGCCGCATTACGCGCCAACAAAATTTGACCTCGGTATTCCACGATGCCTGCGAGCACGGGTGTGGGGTTGTTCCAGTGCGTCCAATCGCAGGCCGTGCAACGCAAGCGTTGCACCAAGCCGCCATCTTCTTCTCGTTCAATCAACGCCAACGGGGTGGCACAGCTGGGGCAAAAACGGAATTCACTCATGCGGGAAACACTCCTGTAGACAAGTAACGGTCACCACGGTCGCACACGATGAAAGCAATCGTGGCGTTTTCAACTTGCTGTGCAATTTGCAAGGCCACCCAGCAGGCACCCGCCGCTGAAATACCCGCAAAAATGCCCTCTTCCCGCGCCAAGCGACGGCACATCTCTTCGGCATCGTCTTGGCTGACGTAGACCAATTCATCGACGTTTTTGGCGTCGTAGATTTTGGGCAAATAAGCCTCTGGCCATTTGCGGATGCCAGGAATGCGCGATCCTTCGCTGGGTTGGGCGCCAATGATGCGCACCGCTGGGTTTTGCTCTTTCAAATACCGCGACACGCCCGTGATCGTGCCCGTGGTGCCCATGGCGCTCACAAAATGGGTGATGCGTCCGTGGGTGTCGTTCCAAATCTCAGGGCCCGTGGTTTCGTAATGGATGCGCGGGTTGTCTTCGTTGGCAAATTGGTCGAGCATGCGGCCTTTGCCTTCTTTTTCCATACGTTCCGCCAAATCACGGGCGTACTCCATGCCACCGCTTTTGGGCGTCAAGATCAATTCAGCGCCAAAAGCCTTCATGGTTTGCGCGCGCTCAATCGACAAGTCCTCCGGCATGATCAGCACCATGCGGTAACCTTTAATCGCGGCAGCCATGGCCAAGGCAATACCGGTGTTACCCGAGGTGGCCTCAATCAAGGTGTCGCCGGGCTTGATTTCACCGCGCTCCTGTGCGCGCTGAATCATGCTGAGTGCAGGCCGGTCTTTCACTGAACCCGCCGGGTTATTGCCTTCTAGTTTGCCAAGGATGACGTTGCCCTTAGGTTTGCAGTTTTCAGAAGCCACTCTCTGCAAACGCACCAAGGGGGTGTTACCAATTGAATCTTCTAGCGTTAGATAATTCATTTTCTGAATTCACTGAAATGTCC
>CANBRM010000034.1 GCA_947371915.1 Comamonadaceae bacterium
TGAAATGCCAACGCATCGGCACCTCGTCCATCCAATTTATGGGCGCTATTTTTTGTGGCGAGCAGCTGCTCATCACCAGCGAGTTGATCTACGTTTACGCCAACCCCGCCACACAAACCTCGCTGCCAGTGCCAGCCAGTTTGCGCGACATCTTTTTGGGCTTTGAGGCCGGCGAAGCCGTCACGCAGTGCCAAGTCGGCACCTGGCAGGCGCTGCAACTCAACGCGAGTGCCGTGCGCACCGAGGTGTTTGTGCAAGAGCAGGGCATTGCCGCGCAAGACGAATGGGACGAAGCCGATGCCACGGCTGTTCATGCGGTGGTGTGCAATGGTTACGGCGTACCTTTGGGCACAGCCCGCCTGCTGCAGCCCGAACCCGGCGTGGCGCAAATTGGACGCATGGCCGTCACACGGTTGATGCGAGGCTCAGGCTTGGGCCAACAACTGATGCAAGCGCTGGTGCAACAAGCCCGCGCACGAGGCGACCGTGAAATACGCCTACACGCCCAACGCAGTGCACAGGGGTTTTATGGGCGCCAAGGATTTGCTAGCCATGGCGAACCGTTCGATGAAGTGGGCATTGCGCACATCGAGATGCGCATGGGGCTGACCTGAGTCGTCAAATATCGTCCCGCAACGCATAAGGCAGCGGCAGCAGTTGCAAAGTTGCCCCATCGATAGCGCCTAAATGCAAGGTGGTGTTTTCAGTCGCGGCGAGCTGTAACTCCGCAATCGCCACGCACACGGTGCCATCGTGTGCGGCTTGCGCGATCAGGCCGCAAGGCTGCGTGGCATCCAAATTTGAAAACACTTCTTGACCCGCCGTCATGGGCGCCGTGCTTTGCACGATGAAAGCGCGGCGCTTCAAGGTGCCTCTGAACTGGCTGCGTGCCACGATTTCTTGGCCGGGGTAGCAGCCTTTTTTGAAGTTCACACCGTCCACTGATTCGTAGTTGAGCATTTGCGGCACAAACGCTTCGAAGGTGGCTTGTTCCACCCACGCAATGCCGCTCATGACTTCACCCACTTGCCACAATTCCGGGTTGAGCACAGGGCCTGCATGGGCAGGCAGCGGCACATCAACAGGGGCAATCCAAAAAGCGCGCGGCTGGTTCAAGGCGGGGTAAAGCGTCAGCACATCCGCAGTGGCGGCAACGGCTTCTGTCTTCGCAGCCAGCGGGCTGGCCCACACGCGGCGCTGCCATGCAGGCAGCGTTTGGGCCGTGAGCGATGTATCGCCCAGCACAAGGCCGACTGACTCACCCGCCAAGCCAAGCAGCTGAAATTCAGCGGTGGCATCGCTCAATTTGGCTTTGGCACGCATCACAAACATAGACAAGCGCTTGACGGTTTGGGCGATCAAGTCGCGACGGCAGATCAAAAGCACTTCTTCGGCGCTGCGCTTGTAAACCACAAAGCTGGCTTGCATGCGTCCTTTGGCGTTACAAAACGCTGCTAAGCGGCACTCGCCGTCTTTCATCAACAGCACATCGTTGGTGAGTTGGTTGTGCAAAAAGCTGGCGGCGTCGGCACCTGTGGCGCGAATCACGCCGAGGTGAGGCAGGGCGCTGAGGCCCGACAAGGGCACGTCGAAGTGAGGGGCGGGGGGATTGGCGAAGGCGGGGGTAGACATGGCTGAATTATCATGCCCGCTTCATTCAACACGTTGGAACTAGGGTTGTGATCAAACTGCTCAAGCGCATCTTTTTGACCTTGCTGTTGCTGTCGCTCTTGCTAGGCGCGGCGGTTGGCTGGTGGGTGCTTCGCCCGCTGCCCTTGGCCACGCCGACGGTCGATCTGTCGATTGCGCCGCAAACGCCGGTGCGTGGCATCGCGCAAACCGCGGTGGAGGCCGGCATTGAGGTGCAACCCGAGTTGCTTTATGTCTTGTTTCGCCTCAGCGGTCAATCGCGCAAACTGCGTGCGGGCAGCTATGAAATTACCCAAGGCAACACGGCGCTGGATGTGTTGCGCAAGCTCACCCGAGGCGAAGAAAGCCTCAAAGCCATCACCCTGATAGATGGCTGGACCTTTCGCCAATTCCGCGCCGCACTCGACAAAGCCGAAGGCTTGAAACACGACACCCGCCAACTCAGCGACAGCGAGTTGATGGAAAAGCTGGGCTTGCCCGATGTGGCGCCCGAAGGCCGCTTTTTCCCCGACACCTACACCTACGGCAAAGGCGCGTCCGAGCTGCATGTGATGCAACGCGCAGCCAACGCCATGGTCAAGCAATTGGCAGCGGCGTGGGGCCAGCGTGCAGGCGGCTTGCAAGTCAAAACGCAAGAGCAAGCGCTGATTCTGGCCAGCATCATCGAAAAAGAAACGGGCCGCGAGAGCGACCGCACCACGATCAGCCGGGTGTTTCACAACCGTTTGGCCATCGACATGCCGCTGCAGACCGACCCCACCGTGATTTATGGCTTGGGCGAGTCCTTCGACGGCAACCTGCGCCGTGTCGACTTGCGCACCGACCACCCGTGGAACACCTACACCCGCAAAGGCCTGCCCATCACGCCCATCGCTATGCCTGGTCGCAACGCCTTGCTGGCCGCCGTGCAGCCCGCAGCCAGCAAAGCGCTTTACTTTGTGGCCCGGGGTGACGGCACGAGTGAGTTCAGCGTGACGCTGGACGCGCACAACACCGCTGTCAATCGCTACCAACGTCGCGCATCAGCCGCACCAGCCGCGTCTGGACAGTGATGCATCGCAGGCAAAATAGCGGGCTATGACACATACAGGCCTGTTCATCAGTTTCGAAGGCATCGACGGTGCGGGGAAATCCACCCACATCGACGGTTTGGCTGCGGCATTCAAGGCCCAAGGCCGTCACGTCACGCTCACACGCGAACCCGGTGGCACGCCATTGGCTGAGAAACTCCGCGCCATGGTACTGCACGACGCCATGGACCCCCTGTGTGAAGCCTTGTTGATCTTTGCAGCCCGACGCGACCACTTGCAAAACGTAATCGAACCCGCTTTGGCGCGCGGCGACGTGGTGCTGTGCGACCGATTCACCGACGCCACCTTTGCCTACCAAGGCAGCGGGCGTGGCTTTGATTTGGCGGTGTTGCAGCAACTGGAATCGTGGGTGCAAGCCCTGCCGCCAGGCCTCGCAAGCAATTCGGCCACCGGCTTGCGCCAACCCGACGTGACCGTGTGGTTTGAACTCGACCCCGCTATTGCCGCCGAGCGTTTAGCAGGTGCCCGTGTGCCAGACCGTTTTGAATCGCAACCTGTGGCCTTCTTTCAAAAAGTTTCAGACGGTTACGCCCAACGCGCCGAGGCCGATCCGCTGCGCTTTGTGCGCCTCAACGCGGCACAAACCCGCGATGCTGTTTGGCAGCAATTGGCGCAGCATTTTGTGCAACGCGGTTGGTTGCCAGCATGAGCGACGCATCTTCTGCCGTGCGTCCCGCGTTGAGCCCGTGGCTGCAAGGCCAACTCACCACCTTGTTAGCACGGCGCGGCCATGCGTGGTTGTTGCAAGGGCCCTCTGGCTTGGGCCAATACACCTTGGGGCTAGAGCTGGCCCGCGCCTGGCTGTGCGAACAGCCCACACCGCAAGGCGCGTGTTACCAATGCCGCAGCTGCCACAGCGTGGACGTGCGTACCCATGCCGATTTGTGCACCTTGATGCCTGAAACCTTGGCCTTGGCGCTGAACTGGCCCCTGGACGAAAAAACGCAAAAAGACCTCGACGACAAAAAGCGCAAACCCAGCAAAGAAATCCGTGTTGAAGGTGCCCGCCAAATGGTCACCTTCACGCAGCAAACTCGCTCGGGCGGTGCCACCAAAGTGGTGTTTGTCTACCCCGCCGAGCGTATGAACCACGTCACGGCCAACACCATTTTGAAAACCTTGGAAGAGCCGCCTGGCGAAACCCGCTTTGTGTTGGCCAGCGAAGCCTCGCACCAGTTGCTGCCCACCACTCGCAGCCGCTGCCAAACCCACACCATGGTGTGGCCCAGCGAAGCCGAGTCGATGGCTTGGCTGAAAGAACAGGGCGTGCCCAACGCCGATGCTGCCGTTTTGCTGCGCGCCGCAGGCGGTCGACCTGAAGACGCGCTTGATTTGGCCAACAACGGTTTGAAAGCAACGCATTGGGCCTCTTTGCCCAAAGCCGTGTTGCGTGGGGATGTGAGCGCGGTGTCTGACGCCACGCCCTCACAGGCCATTGCCATGCTGCAAAAGCTGTGTCACGACCTGTTGGCCGTGCGCACCGGCGCTGAACCGCGATTTTTCATGGCTGCCGATTTACCCGCTGCGGGCACAGTGTCGTCGCTCACGCAATGGTCCAAAGACTTGATGCAGGGCGCACGGACCTCCGAGCACCCCTACAACCCAGGCTTGATGTTTGAGGCCTTGGTCGCACGGGCCCAAACGGCTTTACGCGCAAAAGACTGAACCCCAAAGCTAGCCAACTAGGCAGCAAACCAACTACTCTCGCTCCATTCATTCGCGATCACAACGCCTTTTTGCTCAAAGACTCATGTTTACTGACTCCCACTGTCACCTCAATTTTCCAGAGCTGGCTGAAAACATCCACACCATTCGTGACGACATGGCCAAGGCGCAAGTTACACGCGCTTTGGTGATCAGCACCACGCTGGAGCGGTTTCCCGAGGTTCACGGTCTGGCTACTCAGTTTGACAACTTCTGGGCCACGGTCGGCGTTCATCCCGACAACGAAGGCGTGCAAGAACCCACACTCGATGATTTGCTGACCCGCGCCCAACTGCCACGCGTGGTGGGCATTGGCGAAACGGGCTTGGATTACTTCCGTTTGGGCGAGCGCACTGTGGCCGACATGGAGTGGCAGCGCAACCGCTTTCGCATCCACATTCAAGCCGCGCAACAAACGCAACTGCCTTTGGTCATCCACACCCGCAGCTCCTCGGCAGACACCCTTGCCATTTTGAAAGAGCAGGGCGAAGACGGCTCAGCCGGCAGTGCAGGGGGCGTGTTTCATTGCTTCACAGAAACAGCCGAGGTGGCTCGCGCAGGCTTGGACCTCGGGCTGTACATCTCGTTTTCAGGCATTTTGACCTTCAAAAATGCCCAAGATTTGCGTGACGTGGCCAGCTTTGTGCCCATGGACCGCATCTTGATTGAGACCGACAGCCCCTACTTGGCGCCCATGCCGCACCGAGGCAAAACCAACAACCCGTCCTACGTCCCGTTTGTGGCCAAGCAGATTGCCGAGCTCAAAGGACTGACCGTGGAAGCCGTAGCGGAGGCGACCAGCCGCAATTTTGACCAGTTGTTCAAGGCTGTTTTGAAATGAAGTTATTCTTTAAGTACCTTGTCTATCTATTTGTTTTCATTGGATTTTCTACCGTCAATGCAGGCTCCTACGATGACTTTTTCAAAGCGATTCACTTTGACCAAGTGCAAGATGTACAGAAGCTTCTAAGACGCGGCATTGACCCGAATTCGCCCAACGAAAAAGGCGTGCCCGCGCTGTTGGTTGCGCTGCAATCGGGTTCATTCAAAACCGCCATCCTCTTGGCGCAAGAGCCTCAAACGCGTGTGGAAGTGAGCAACCCCAGCAACGAATCGGCTTTGATGATGGCGGCCATCAACAACCAACTCGAAGTAGCAACGGTGTTGATTGAACGCGGTGCCGAGGTCAACCGCAAAGGATGGTCCCCGTTGCATTACGCGGCCACCCGCGGCCACATTGCCATGATGCGCTTGCTGCTGGAAAACAGCGCCTACATTGACGCCGAGTCGCCCAACGGCACGACGCCGCTGATGATGGCGGCTTACTACGCGCCACCTTTGGCTGTGAAACTCTTGCTCGAAGAAGGCGCCGATCCCACTTTGCGCAATCAAGCCAAAGCAACGGCTTTAGATATGGCGTTGGCCAACGAACGCAAGCAAAGCGCGTATTACCTGCGTGCTTTTACCGAAGCTTGGGAGATCAAGGAAGCAGGGGAGTGATGCTCTGCTTTTCAAGCAGAGTCAACGCAAGGGCATAGTGCTCACGCGCCAAATCACATTGCCCACATCATCGGCCACCAAAAGCGCACCACGTTTGTCAAGCGCGACACCGACGGGCCTGCCTTGCGCTTTGCTGTCGGCAGTTAAAAACCCTGTGAGTACATCGATGGGCGGCGAACCGATGGGTCGCCCATTGGCAAACGGTACAAACACCACCTTGTAACCACTGCGCGGGTTGCGGTTCCAAGAACCATGTTGCCCCACAAACATGCCATGCGCTAAAGCTGCAGGCAACGTGGTGCCCTCCGATGAGGCCAAGCCCAGCGATGCCGTGTGCGCACCCAAGGCATAGTCTGGCTGCCGTGCTTGTGCGACCAAATCCGGGCGTTGCGGTGTCACACGCTCATCGACGTGCGCACCGTAATAGCTGTAGGGCCAGCCGTAAAACCCGCCATCGGTGACCGCGGTTAGGTAATCGGGCACCAAATCGCTGCCCAACTCGTCGCGCTCATTGACGACGGTCCACAGGGCGCTGCTGTGCGGTTCCCACGCCATGCCCACAGGATTACGCAGTCCAAACGCCAAAATGCGGTGCTCGCCCGTCGCCACATTCACTTGCCAAATAGCCGCACGTTCGGCCTCGACCGCCATGCCATGTTCGGCCACATTGCTGTTGGAGCCGACGGCCACATACAAACTGCGACCATCCGGACTGGCAATGAGATTCTTGGTCCAGTGATGGTTGAGCGGGCCACCAGGTAAGGCCGTGAGCAGCGTCCCCGCGCCTTGAATGCGAGTTGTCACCCTCCGTGTAGGGAAAGCGCAGCACACCATCGGCATTCGCGACAAACAAACTGTTTCCCACCAGCGCCATACCAAAAGGGGAGTTGAGTCCGTCTAGCAGCACGGTACGCAGATCTGCCACGCCATCGCCATCGGTGTCGCGCAACAACGTGATGCGGTTAGCGCTGACACCTGCAGCGCCTGCCCGCGCCATGACCAGACGCGTGACCCACGCCTTGATGCTTAAACCGTCTTGAGGCTTTGGCGGCGCGTTGGTCTCTGCCACCAACACGTCGCCATTGGGCAGCACATGCAACCAGCGTGGGTGGTCAAGGTCGCGCGCAAAGGCTGCTACTTGGGTGCCAGCGACGTCCTGTGGCCCAGTGCCTTGAGGCCAGCCGACGGCTGTTGCAATCTGAACCGTTGGAATCAACGCAGACACAGGTGTCACAAGTGATGGGTTAGGCCCTATGTCTGCACCTGGATGCAAAGTTGCCACCTCGCCACATCCTGCCAACAGCAGCGCACTCAGCATACCCACGGTGAGCGTCGATTTTCCAAAATGCTTAAGGATTCGTGCGATGGGCGTCATCCGTGCTTGCTGGTTTGTGTTTAGTGCCATGGGGTATGTTCTTTCTTCTGGTGCAAGGTGGCGGAGGTGATATTTATCTGAGTCTATGTAGCTTTTCTGATTGCCGTCTGTACGTTGTCATTTAACTTTACATAATATACATAGTATAAAACGAATAATGAGTACCACGAGCGATCTATGTGATGTGAACCCACAATCCGTCCAATTAAGATGAATCGACTGATCGAAACCAATCAACGACTCCACATCATGCCCACAAGTTCGAACAAGCCACAGCTGCAGTTGTCTTCACGCACGCAAGATTTGCATGCATCCCCAATTCGAGAAATTTTGTCGGTGATTGACCGCCCAGGGATGATTTCCTTTGCTGGGGGTTTACCTGCTGTCGACACGTTCCCAAAATTCAGTCTGAAGGACATGCCACAAGCGGTGCTGCAATACGGTGCCAGTGAAGGCGATTGGCCATTGCGTGAAAAGATCGCTGCTGAGTTGGCTGAAATTGGTCTGCTGTGTACCGCTGAACAAGTGCTGATTTTGTCTGGCTCCCAACAAGGCATAGACATGGTGGCCAAGCTCTTCATCGATGCAGGCACTGCCGTGGCTGTGGAATCGCCCACGTATTTGGCAGCACTGCAGGTGTTCCGCTTTTATGGGGCACGATTCGTGCCTTTTGACGCTCAGCACGTCACGGCTAGCCAGTTCGAAGCTGAAAAGCCAGCCTTCGCTTACAGCATTCCCACTTTTCAAAATCCGAGCGGCCGCTGCCTCAGCGCCGCTGAGCGCTCAGCATTAGCCCAAGCCTGCGATGCAAGCCACACGCCTCTGTTTGAAGACGATCCTTACCGTGATTTGGTTTACGACGACTGTGACCGCAGCCCTGTGTGTGCCCAACTCCAACATGCACCATGGATTTACCAAGGCTCGTTTTCCAAGAGCTTGGCCCCAGGCTTGCGCTTGGGCTACATGGTGGCCTCGCCGGAGTTGTTGCCGATGTTGACGCGTTTGAAGCAAGCGGCAGATCTGCACAGCAACCGCATGAGTCAATGGCTGGTGTTGCAGCAACTCAACAACCCCAACCGCAAATCAGAATTAGCGACCTTGGCCGACCACTACCGCCAACGCCGCGACGCCTTTGAAGCGGCCTTGCATCGCCATTTCGGCGACCTCGCAACTTGGGAAAAACCGCCGGGCGGCCTGTTCTTTTGGCTCACGCTCAACCGGTGCATCGACACGCGCCGCGCGTTGCCATTGTCGATTGAACAAGGCGTTGCCTTCATGCCTGGCGAGCCATTTTTACCCTTTGAAACGACCGGCTGCGGTCAACTGCGCTTGAACTTCAGCCACGCCAGCGAAGCGCAGGCGGATGAAGGTTTGCAAAAACTCGCTGCCTTGATCAGCCACATCTGAGCGTAAAAGGGTAAGAGGTCGACGCTCAGTCCTGAGCGATCAAGGCGTCAATGTCAATTGATGCGCCATAACTTTAGGGGTCAAGCGCAAATCACGGGTTTGCCCCCTCGCCCAGCTATCTTTCATATCTCGGTAGTTTGCGCTCCACACCAAACCACTTTGCCCCGTTTGGTAGATGAACTGCGACTGCTCCAAATCCGACAAGTCGTACACCGCACGCATGGACGCCGCGTGGCGGTTGGCAAAGGGCATGTATTTTTCGCCGGGCCAGTACTGGCCGACATTGACGGTGAACGGGTCGCCATCGGACGGCACACTCACATTAAACACGTCGCGCAAATAAGGCACTTGGCCAAAGGGCCTATGCGTGCTCAACGCCACATGCTCACGACCCCAACGCCAATCCGCAGGCGTGTTGCCTTGTAAAACGGCGATTCGGTCTAAGGCTCGGTCTAGTGCGGCGGTGGATTGTTCGGCGCAGCTTTTCGGAGCGCACCAAGGGCTGTTGGGCTGACGCATCACGTTTTCAAGAAACACCCTGAAATTACGTTTGCCGTATTGGGCTTTGAAGGTGTCAGCGCCCAACTTGGGCTCAATCAAGCTGCGCGTGAGTTCATCGGCCCAGACCGATACCAGCAAAGGCGCAGGCAAATCGGCGCTCATGCGGCCATCGAAACCATCCAAGGTCTTGCGCGCTTGTGCCGCCAAGGGGTGCTGAGATGGCGTGGCTTTCAGCACAGGCAGCAAAGTGAGGGTCGACAAAGACACGTCGTCTTTTTGAAGACCTTGCATGTCGGCAAAACTGTGGCGAGGCTTGGCGCTCAAGACCTGCTCAATGCGGTCGTATCGGTGAGGGGCGGTCCAGTCTTGACCTAAAAAGTGGGCATAGCCCGGCGCTGTGATGCGCTGGTTGGCCGTGGCCACCCAGCCTTTTTTGCCGTCGTCATGCGGCATCTCGGCATAGGGAATCCAGCCCGTCCAGTCATAACGCGCATCCCAACCGGGCGCGGGGGCGACGCCACGCAAGGCGTTGTCTGCGCGACGCAATGGCACGTGACCAGCCGCTTTGAAGGCAATGCGCCCTTCTCTGTCGGCCATCACGATGTTTTGCGTCGGCGAATGGTTGTCGGCAAAAGCAGCGATGAGTTCAGGTACGTTTTTAGCCTTGGGCACCTTGAAACCACTGGCCAAGGTGCGGTTGTCCGAGTCCAACGCGGTCCACCGCAAGGCCAGCACAAAGCGCGACAAATCCAGCACCTCGGCATGCGAGGCTTGGGCATCGCTGATCACGGGGCCATGTCGCGAGCTGCGCACCACCTGCGTCACGCTGGGTTGGCCCTTGACGGTGATGGTTTCTTGCCGTGTTTCGAACGCTTGCCAGCCAGTGGGCGTTTTGTAGCGCGTCGGATTCGTTGGATCGATCTGCTCCAAATACAAATCTTGCACATCAGGGCCGGTGTTGGTGAAGCCCCAAGCCACGTGTTCGTTGCGGCCCAACACAACAAACGGCAGGCCGGGCAAGCTCGCACCGATCACGTTCAGATCGGGCGCTTGCAAATGGGCGTAATACCAAATGGCGGGCGCACTCAAAGCCAAATGCGGGTCGTTGGCCAGCAGCGGCTTGCCCGATGTGGTGTGCGAGCCAGCCACCACCCAGTTGTTGCTGCCCCGCCCTTCGTTAAACCCAGGCTCGCCCACCACGGGCAACGACAGCGAGGTTTTCAAGCCCCCTGCTGGCTTGTAAACGCCCATGTTGCGGTAGAGCTGCGCCAAGTCAACGGCAGTGGCCGGTTTTTCACCGGGGTACGGCGGGTAAAGCTGCCACAGTTGTTCGGTGCTCAAGGTGCGCGCCGCGGTCAGGCGGGCAAACTCGTTGCCCCAGTTCCCGCCTAAATCAAGCGCCATCACCAAGGACCAAGCCACGCTGTCGATGGGCTGCCAAGGCTTGCCCGAGGTGCCGCCGGGTTTGGTGCGCAGCAACGCAAACTCAGGCGGCAAGCCTTGTGGCCGATTCGCATGAAAGCTGTTGATGCCGTCGCTGTAGGCTTGCAACTGCTCGCGCACCTCCGCAGGCAAGTTGTCGTATTGACGTTGCGCCGCTTGCATGAGCCCCAACGTGCGCATGAGCTTGTCGGTCGGCAGCGTGACCTCGCCCAAAATTTCAGACAACTCACCGTGCATCAAACGGCGGTTGAACTCCAGTTGCCAGCTGCGGTCTTGCGCATGTGCAAAGCCCAAGGCAAACGCCGCATCGCGGCTTGATTGCGCTTGGATGTGCACGACATCGTCGGTGTCGCGGTTGATCTGCACGCGTTGGCTCAGACCTGCGACCTTCAACGCCCCATCCACCATGGGCAAGGTGTGAAACACCCACACCCCAAATCCAGCCCCCAAGGCCAGCAGCGCTAGCAAAAGGAATTTGGCAATTCGTTTCAACCAGCGCGTCATAGGTGGGCTTTCTGTTTAAGGGGTGGCGGGCTTGAATTGGAGTGCTTTGAACTCCAAAAACTCTTCAAACCCGAACTTACCATTTTCGCGGCCGTTGCCCGATTGTTTGTAGCCGCCAAACGGCGCGTTGCTGTTGAACGGGGCACCGTTGATGTCCACCTGACCGGTACGAATGCGGCGTGCGACGGCCACCGCGTGTGCTTCGTCGTTGCTCCACACGCCGCCGCCCAAACCGTAAATGGTGTCGTTGGCAATACGAATGGCTTCGGCCTCGTCGGCGTAGGTGATGATGACCAACACGGGGCCGAAGATCTCTTCTTTGGCCAAGGTGTCGGTGGCTTTTACGCGCAGGATGGTGGGCTGCACAAAGTAGCCTTTGTCGAACGGTGGCTTTTGTGGGCCACCGGCCACCACTTCGGCGCCCTCTTGAATGCCTTGTTCAATGAACCCAATCACGCGGTCGCGCTGGGCTGCGCTGACCAAGGGCCCCAAGCGGGTGCTCTCGTCCAAACTGGGGCCGAGGGTGAGTTTGGCAATCGCGGTTTGTGCGATCTTTTTGGCTTCTTCGTAACGCGACTCAGGCACCAACATGCGGGTGTGCGCCGAGCAGGTTTGACCGCTGTTCAACATGCATGCCGAGATGCTGCCTTTGACGGCGGCTTCCAAATCGGCATCGGGCAAGATCAGGCTGGCCGACTTGCCACCCAACTCCAGCGCCACGCGCTTGATGCTTTGTGAGGCCAACTCGCCCACACGTTTGCCCGCGCGGGTGGAGCCGGTGAAGCTGACCATATCGACTTCAGGATGGCTGGCCAACACCTCGCCCACTTCGGGGCCTGTGCCGTTGACCAAGTTAAACACGCCGGCAGGCAAGCCCGCTGCGTGGATGATTTCGGTCAAGATCATGGCGTTGATGGGCGCGATTTCGCTGGGCTTCAACACCACGGTGCAACCGGCGGCCAAGGCAGGCGCCACTTTCAACGTGATTTGATTCAGCGGGAAATTCCAAGGCGTGATGCAACCCACCACGCCAATGGGCTCGCGCACCACCAGCGAGTTGCCCACTTTTTCTTCCCACACAAAACGACGCGCCACTTTGGCCGCATTGCCCCAGTTGAACACGGGGCCACCCACTTGAATCATCTTGGCGAGCTTGATGGGCATGCCCACTTCGCGGGCGATGGCGGTACCCATGTCATCGGTGCGGTCCTTCAGGCCTTGCACAATTTTGTCGATGTATTCGCAACGGGTTTCAACCGGCAATTGCGACCAGCTGTCAAACGCCGCACGCGCCGCCAACACCGCTTGCTCGGCCTCGGTACGGGTGCCTTGGGGCACGGTGGCAAACACCTCTTCAGTGGTGGAGTCATGCACCTAGAAGGTTTTACACGATTGCGCTTTGACCCATTGGCCGTTGATGTAGTGGTCGGTGTAGTGCGTCATGTCAGTGCCCGTCGGTTGCAAAAGTTGCAATATAGTACATTTTTATCGACCGATCGGTCGGTGAATTCCCTGTATTAAAGTGCACATGACAGGGCGCCACAGAGGACTTTCAGGAATGCTGATAATGCAGCCTCTATGCAAAACAGCCCCACGCCCTCCCCTCAATCCTCGCATCAAGCCGCCTCTCACACTGCGGCTTTGGGTGCATCAAACCCCGTCAAGCTGACAGTTCGCCGATTAGGCGTTGACTTGTCCCAAGGCTTTAGCCGGCACTGGAATGGTGGCGACGCATTTTTGACCGCCTATTGCAATGCCCTGTCGATGAGCTTTCCTACGGGCGAGCAGTTTTTTGTTGACGCCGTGAAGGCCGGCCTCAAAGCCTTGCCCGACACGCCCGCCAACGCCGCGTTGCGTGAAACCGCCAAGGGTTTTATTGGGCAAGAGGCCACTCACCGACATCTGCACGCGCAGTACAACGCACATTTGCTCAAGCAAGGTTTGCACAACAACTGGGAGCCCCGCGCAGCCAAGCGAATCGCCAAAGCACACCAAGATTTTTTCAGCAAAAGCGACAAGCCTTACCTGCACATGTTGGCCGTGACGGCTGCGTTTGAGCACTACACCGCCATTTTTGGCGACCTCACTTTAGAAGACTTGGATGGCCCGGGTGACATGTTTGCGCATGCCGAGGACCCACTCAAAACTCTGTGGCGGTGGCACGCCGCCGAAGAGTCTGAGCACAAAACTGTGGCCTTCGATTTGTACCAGCGCTTAGGCGGCAACCACACTTGGCGTTTGCAGTGGTTCACGTTTGTGTCGGTTCAATTCACGATCGACATCGTGCGACAAACCGTTAACAACCTGTGGCATGACAAAACTCTGCACAAGCCGTCCACCTGGTGGTCGGCCTTCAAGTTCACGTTTGGCTCGCATGGCTTGGTGTGGCGTGTGGCTAGGCCCCTGTGGGCCTACCGCCGCAAAGACTTTCATCCGAACGATGTGGGTTCACCCACTGCTGCCGCCTCTTGGCTAAGCGGTCATGCCGACCGCTGGACGCCGGTGGGTGCGTCACGCGGTCAGTGATCGCCGTGCGCCCACAAGAGCAACGCATCGCGGTCCTCCACCACCAAACTCACTTTTTGGCCGACCGGCAAGCAGAGTTTGGTTGTTACATGACCGAACGGTAAATCGGTCAACACGGGCACTTTGAGTTGGCTGCGCAAGTTGTCGACCACGGTTTGCAGCTTGAAGCCTTTGTCGTGCGGCGTGAGTTTGAAGTTGGTGAATTGACCCAACACCACTGCCTTTTGTTTCGCCAAGACACCCGCGTGCAACAGTTGCGTCAGCATGCGCTCAATGCGGTACGGGTGCTCGCCCACATCTTCCAAGAACAACACACCGCCTTGGATGTTTGGGAAATATGGCGTGCCGAGCAACGACACCAGCACCGCCAAGTTGCCGCCCCATAACACCGCGTCTTGTGCCCACACGCCTGCGCGACGTTGCGCTAAAGCCTCGGCACAACGTGTTGAAAAATGCCAACCTGCGCCCTCGCCTTGCCCGCTCACCATGTCGTCAAAACAGGCTTCCATGATGTCGTCGGGTTGCTCCGCGCCAAAGTCTTCGCCCAACGCGGGGCCCGCCCATGACACGGCACCGGTCTGGGCTAGCAAGGCATTTTGAAACGCGGTGAAGTCACTCAAGCCCACAAACTGCGTGCCTTTGGCGATGGCTCTGGCCACTGTTTTGTATTTGATCTGCGGCAAGATGCGCGTGAGGCCGTAGCCGCCGCGCGAGATCAAGGCCACATCAGCGCCGCTGGCCGCCGCGCGGTGAATGGCAGCCACGCGGGTGGCGTCGTCGCCGGCAAAGCGGGTGAAGCTGCTGAGGGCGTCCGCGTCTAACTCAACCTCGTGCCCGAGTGTTTTGAGGCGTGCCACGCCACGTTTGAAAGCTGCTTTGTCGCGCACTGCGCCGCTGGGGGAATAAATGTAGATATGAGCCATGCCTGAATTGTCGTGGCAATTCAGAGGCCGATTCACCCCGCATCGCGTTTGTAGTGCAACAAGCGCCCGCGGTAACGACTCAGGTCTTGCAAGGGCTCATTCATCAGCAACTCAGTGACCGAAAACCCCATGCGCGCCATGTCGCGGTGAAAGGCGCTGCGGTTGCCGCGGTTGGGGTCCACGATGAGCACCTCGGCCCCGTCTGCGGCGTGCTCTTGGATGAAGCCTGACAGCTGCGCGGGATGGTTGCGCTCGTAGAGCACGTCACTGGCGATCAGCAAGTCAAACGCGCCCAGCCCAAGGTTCACACGGCCCCAGTTGCCAGTTTCGTAAGGCAACGGCGGCAGCGCGTTCAAATGCAAATTGGCTTTCAAAAAGATTTCGGTCAACGGGTGGCAATCGCTGGCGGTGACGTTGCCCTCGCGCCGGTGCACCACCAAGCTGGCCAATGCCAAACCGCAGCCGAGTTCCAGCACCCGTTTGCCTTTGAGGTCCCAGGTTTGCATCAAGTCGGCCAGTTTTTGGGCCGATGGCCACACCAAGCCAAACAAAGGCCAAGTTGCCGATGAAATGCCAGCCGCCAGAGCCAGCCCGAATGGATCGCTGAATTGCTGCTTGTCGAGCAAGGAACGAATTTGCAAATCAGCCCCGCCTCCTACACCCACCCTCTGAAACTTGACGTCGTAACCGAGAGGGAATGCGGGGGCTTGGGTCATGGTTAACTTTGTGGCGTAGGCGGAGGCGTGGCCAACAAGGCGCTGAGGGCGCGCGGACCGGCACGGTGACCGGCATCGGGGTAAGGCGCATCTCGCAGCACGGGCGTCAAGGCCGCGGGGGTGTGCCAATGCGTACGCATGGGTGCCACTGGGCCTTGCCAAAGTGCCAGAGCTGCATGAACTAAGGGGGTCATGCTGTGTGGGGCGTGCAGCGCCACTGGCGCGGGTTGCAGTTGCGCCAAAAATTCGACCAGCACTTGGGCGTGCCAAGCCAAGCTGTGCGACTTTTCTTTTTTAGGCTTGTCCGAAGCCCCGAAGCCCGGCAAATCCACGGCGATGACGGGGCGTGGACCGCCCAGCTCGGTCAAATAGGTGGCGCTCCAACCGTCGGGGCCATGCAGGTAGACCTCAAGTGAGTCAGCGTGTGCGGGGTCAAGGGCCTGCAATGCCGGGGGCTGAGTTGTGCGTGGGCTTGCGAGTTTTCGGTTGTCAAACCAATGCAAGCGCAAGCCATTCAAAGCGGGTAAATCAGTGGTGAAGCAAGACAGGTCCGCGGGCAAGTTCAAGCCTTGCCACGCGCTGTCGGGCGTGCGCAAGGCGTCCTCGCGCAGCGGGGTTTTATGCAGCTGTTGGTGGGCGCGCCGCGCTTCAAAGAACTGCTGCAACGTATGCGCGCATTCGGCGGCCAGCACCCCGCCGGTCACATCGGTTTGATGATTCAGCTGGGGGTAATCAAAGACATTCAGCACCGATCCCGCCGCGCCTGTTTTAGGCTCGACGGCCCCAAACACGACACGCTTGAATCGGGCATGCAGGGCCGCACCGCTGCACATGGCGCAGGGCTCTAGCGTCACATACAAGGTGCAATCGTCGAGGCGGTAATTGCCCAGCACTTGAGCGGCAGCACGCATGGCATTCACTTCAGCATGCGCGGTGGGGTCGGTTTGGCTCAAGGGCGCGTTATGTGCAGACGCCACCACCTGCCCTGCCCGAACCACCACAGCCCCGACCGGCACTTCGCCTGCCTCAGCGGCGGCTTGCGCCTGTGCCAATGCGAGCCGCATAAAGCGCTCGTCATTGGGCAACGTGTCTTGAGTCATGAGCGCTCGGATTGCGCCGGAGGTTTAGCGTGTGCAGGCACCATGCCCAGCGTGACCATCCACTCGGCCAAGGCTTGCTCGTCTGGCGTTCCCTGTGCGTAAGCGGCGTGCATGGCCACGTGCGATTCGGGACGGTGCTGGTTGAGTTTGAGCTTGCACTGCACATCGGTGATGCGAAGCTCAAAAGCCACGATGCCACTCAGCATTTTCTGTTGATAGTCGGTCTCTAGCCCACGCCATTGCGCTGCGTATGGCGGCTCGTGGTCACCAATGAGTTGCTTGAGCAGACGGTCTTTGGCTTGCGGCTCGTCGATCAAGGTAGCTTCCACGCGGGCGTGCACGGCCACATAACTCCAAGTGGGCACACGGACCAAATCTGGGTAAACCTTGGGCGACATGTAGGCCTGTGGCCCCATGAACGTGACCAAGGCCTGCGGTCGCGCTTGCAGGTAGCGCCAATGCGGATTGGCTTTGGCGCAGTGCCCGAGCAAAACGTGTTGGGAGTCGCGTTGCGTCAGGTGCAAGGGCAAATGCGTGACGAAAGGAAACCCGTCGTCATCCGTGCTGATCAGGCTGGCGAAAGGATGCCCACGCATCACATTCAATGCATGGGTTTCGTCTTTGGGGTTGAACTGTGGCGGCAAGTACACGCGATGTGTCTCCCTGAAAACAGGTGATGCTCAATCGCGTGAGCAAACACCTTCAAACAACAACGCTCAGAAACGGCGTTTGACTGCGGGGCCAGGGCCCTTGCCTTCGATGTGACGGAAAGTCACACGGGCTTTGTTCATGTCGTAAGGGGACAGTTCGACCGTCACTTTGTCACCTTCGATGATGCGAATGCGGTGCAGACGCATTTTGCCGGCGGTGTATGCGATCAGTGAGTGACCGTTTTCTAAGGTGACGCGGTAACGAGAGTCAGGTAAGACCTCGTGTACGACACCCTTCATTTCGATCATTTCTTCTTTGGCCATGTACTAGAAATTCTTTAACTAAAAAAAGGAGCCCCAAAATTGGGGCAAAAAACCAAGAACGCGACCTGCGTCGCGTCTTGTTTCAAGTGTTGGATTGTAGGTCGTTTAAGTCTGACGTTCGAAACAGCGATGCCGAGGTGCTGTCAACGCCTGAAAGCCAGCCAAAAACTGGCTACTTTTTTAACATTTTCTGGATGACGCGAAAAACCGCATACCCCGCAATCACTGCGAAAACGATACACACCACCAGTTCGACCTTGGTCAAGTGTGTCACGAACACTTCAACGTGGTCGTACGTGGACAACGGGGTGTTGACCACAGGGTTTTCTAAGCGGTATTTTTCGTACTGACCGTTGTCCATGTTTAAGGCACCTTAAGGTTGTATCAAATTTGACGATTTCACATCATAGGCAACAAATGCCGTGCCTGATCTCTAAGCGCGAACCAGTTCGAGCACAGCTTTGGCAAAAATTTCTGGGACTTCTTGCGGCACATTGTGCCCAGCGCCTGCCACAACACGGTGGTCACGGGGGCCTGCAAAGTAAAGGGCCTGCGCCACAGCGGGTAGCGCAGGGTTGACTCCATCATCCGCACCATCGAATGTGATGCTCGGCACACAGATCGGGGGCTGTTCAGCCAAGCGCTGTTCGATGTCAACAAAAGCGGGGTCACCGGCCACCAAACCGTAGCGGTGCCGATAAGAGTGAATCACCACATCCACAAAGTCGGGGTTGTCAAGGGAAGGCGCTGTGCGGGCAAATTGTTCGTCAGTAAACGACCAAGTTGGGGACCATTGTTGCCACAACAACTGCGTCAGTTCGTTCCGGTTAACTTCTAAACCTGCACGACCACGCTCACTGTGAAAATAATATTGGTACCACAGCAAATGCTCTCGCTTTGGCGCTGCGGGCTCCAAGGCGCGAGCAATGTTCTGAATGTTGTAGCTGTTGCACGACACCAAGCCCTGGCAACGCTCAGGCCACAAAGCCGCCACCACACAAGCGGCACGACCGCCCCAGTCATAGCCTGCCAAAACCGCTTTTTGAATCTGCAAAGCATCCATCAAAGCCAACAAGTCCGCGCCCAAAGCGGCTTGCTCGCCAGAACGCGGCGTGCTGGCGTCTTTGAAGCGCGTCGAACCGAATCCGCGTAAATAAGGCACGATCACACGGCAGCCTGCTTGAACCAGCAAAGGTGTGACATCGGCATAGGCCTGAATGTCATAAGGAAAACCGTGCAGCAAAAACACAACAGGGCCATCCGCTGGGCCTAGATCTGCATAACCGACGTTCAGAACGCCGGCGTCAATTTGATACGTGGCGTGCACTTTCGGTCATTCCCATTCAATGGTCGCCGGTGGTTTTGAAGACACGTCGTATGTCACTCGGTTGATACCGCGCACTTCGTTGATGATGCGGCCAGACACTTTCTTGAGCAGCGCATAAGGCAATTCGGCCCAGTCTGCGGTCATGAAGTCGCTGGTTTGGACGGCGCGCAAGGCCACCACGTAGTCGTAGGTGCGGCCATCGCCCATCACGCCTACGCTCTTGACGGGCAAGAACACCGTGAAGGCTTGGCTGGTCAGGGCGTACCAAGATTTGCCCGTGGCCTCGTCTTTGAAGTTGTGCAACTCTTCAATGAAGATCGCGTCGGCACGGCGTAGCAAGTCGGCATATTCCTTTTTCACTTCGCCCAAAATGCGCACGCCCAAGCCTGGGCCTGGGAACGGGTGGCGGTACACCATATCGTGTGGCAGGCCCAAGGCCACGCCGAGTTCGCGCACTTCGTCTTTGAACAATTCGCGCAATGGCTCTAAGAGCTTTAAGCCCAATTGCTCGGGCAAGCCGCCCACGTTGTGGTGGCTCTTGATCGTCACGGCTTTTTTGCTCTTCGCACCACCGGACTCGATCACGTCTGGGTAAATCGTGCCTTGAGCCAAGAATGTGGCGCCTTTGTGGCCACCGTCGCCCGCCTTGAGTTTGGCCGCTTGTTCTTTGAACACGTCCACAAACAAGCCGCCGATGATTTTGCGTTTGGCTTCTGGCTCGCTCACGCCAGCCAACTTGCCCAAGAACAGGTCGCTCGCGTCCACGCGAATCACATGGGCGTGCAACTTGCCCACAAACATGTCCATCACCATGTCGCCTTCGTTCAGGCGCAATAGGCCGTGGTCCACAAACACGCAGGTGAGTTTGTCGCCAATGGCGCGGTGAATCAGGGCTGCGGCCACGGATGAATCCACGCCACCCGACAGGCCCAAGATGACCTCTTCGTCGCCCACTTGTTTGCGAATGGCGGCGACCGCTTCTTCGATGTAGTCGCCCATGATCCAGTCGGGGCGTGTACCGCAAATATCTAGCACAAAGCGGTTCAACAAAGCTTGGCCTTGCACCGTGTGCGTGACTTCGGGGTGGAATTGCACCGCGTAAAACTTGCGCGCCTCATCGGCCATACCGGCGATGGGGCAAGCTGGCGTCGAGGCCATGACTTTGAAGCCTTCGGGCAGCTGGGTCACTTTATCGCCATGACTCATCCACACCTTGAGCATGCCGTGGCCCTCAGGTGTATTGAAGTCTTCAATGCCTTTGAGCAATTCGGTGTGGCCGTGGGCTCGCACTTCGGCATAGCCAAACTCACGCGTGGTGCCCGCCTCCACCTTGCCGCCCAACTGGGTGGCCATGGTTTGCATGCCGTAGCAAATACCCAACACGGGAATACCCAGTTCAAACACGGCGTCAGGTGCGCGGTCGTCCACCTCGTACACGCTGGCGTGGCTGCCTGAAAGGATGATGCCTTTCAGGTTGCCGTCTTTGGCGTAGTCGCGCACCCAGTCGCTGGTAACGTCGCAAGGATGAACTTCACAAAACACATGGGCTTCGCGCACACGGCGAGCGATGAGTTGGGTGACTTGAGAGCCGAAATCGAGGATGAGGATTTTTTGGTGCGACATAAATAAAAAATGGCCGTCAAATGGCCTTGGTTGTTATTGTCTCAAAAAACAAAGCCACCCCGAGGGGTGGCCTGCGCTTGAAGAATTAACGGTTATTCAGCGCGGTAGTTCGGCGCTTCTTTGGTGATTTGCACATCGTGCACATGGCTCTCGCGGATGCCCGCAGCCGTGATCTCGACGAACTCGGCTTGGTTGTGCATGTCTTCAATCGTGGCGCAACCGCAGTAGCCCATGCTGGCACGCAAACCGCCCGCCATTTGGTAAATGATGGCTACCACCGAGCCTTTGTAGGGCACGCGGCCTTCAATGCCCTCTGGCACCAGTTTGTCGGCGTTAGGGTTGCCGGTGCTGCTTTCTTGAAAGT
>CANBRM010000035.1 GCA_947371915.1 Comamonadaceae bacterium
GCGCCGTGCTGGGCCCCAGCAATGTGCCCGCGCACATGCCGCTGGACAAGTCGCCACTGGTGTGGCGCATCATGCGTTTGCTCCCCAGTTTGTTGGCCAAGCCCAGCTTTGCGCCGCTGAAAAACTACCTAGGCCAAGCCGAGGCTGACACGTCGCCCATGAACCGCCGCGCTTATCAACTGGCCGCGCAACTGGCCGACGTGCTGGACGGCTACCAAAACTACCGCGCCGATTGGCTAGAAGACTGGGCCAATCACAAAGACACACTGCGCACACAAGCAGGCACAAACGCTTCCGCATTCACCACACCCCTGCCCACCGCACAAAGCTGGCAGCCCGAACTGTGGCGCGATTTGCTAGACGACTTGGCGGCTGACGCCGAAGTCAAAGCAGAGCTGCAGCACAGCTACAGCTCACGCGCCAAAGTGCACGAGGCGTTCATGGCCAAGATGGCCACACTCCCCGAAGGCCAACGCCCTGCGGGTGTGCCGCACCGCATCATGCTGTTTGGCGTGACGTCGCTGCCCATGCAAACCGTGCAGGCGCTGGCCGCTTTGGGCCGCGTGTGCCAAGTGCTGATGCTGGTGCAAAACCCCTGTCAGCACTATTGGGGCCATGTGGTGGAAAGCCGTGTGCCATTAGCCAAACTCTCGAAGCAACGCCAAGCACACAAAGCCGGTTTGCCCATCCCGCAAGACGATGGTTCGCTGTCCGAGGCCGACCAATACACCCTGCACACCGACACGCACCCACTGCTGGCTGCATGGGGCAAACATGGCCGCGACTACTTGCACTTGCTCGATGGCTTTGACGATGTGGACCAATACAAAGGCCAGTTCAACCGCGTGGATGTGTTTGTCGACCCCGCAGACACAGCTGCCGACGACGGCCGCGAGCCCACGATGCTGGAGCACTTGCAGTCGTCCCTGCTCAACCTTGCGCCACTGCCCGACCACTTAATCAACGTGCCCGCAGACGACACCAGCGTGCGCTTTGTGCAAACGCACTCGGCCCAGCGCGAGGTAGAGGTGCTGCACGACCGACTGCTGGCGTGGCTAGATGCGGACCCCACGCTCAAGCCCGCCGACATCATGGTGATGGTGCCCGACATGGCCAACTTTGCGCCGCACATCCATGCGGTGTTTGGGCGCTTCGCCAGCAATGATGCACGCCACCTGCCCTACACCGTGGCCGACACCACACCGCGCACCGAGCCACTGGTGCAGGCCCTTGACACCCTGCTGCAACTGCCCCAACTGCGCGTGACACGCGTGGAGTGGCAAAGCCTGTTTGAAGTGGCCGCTGTGCGCGAACGCTTCGGTCTAGAAGAACACGACGTGGCCCAACTCGACACCTGGCTGGCTGACGCCGGCGTGCGCTGGGGCCTAGACGGGCCACACCGCAAACCGTGGGGCATTGCGCCCGACGTGGCCGATGCCAACCAAAACAGTTGGCTGTTTGGCATCGAGCGATTGCTGCTGGGCTACGCCACGGGTGCGAGCGACTACCTCGCCACACCGTGGGCCGACACACTGCCGCAAGCAGGCGTGGGCGGGCTAGATGCACGCGTGGTCGATGGCCTGTTGCAATGGCTGCGCCACACACACATTGCGCTGATCAAACTGCGCCAAGAACACACGCCCACAGAATGGGTAGCGGTGTTGCAGCAGCTCGTCGCGCTGTTCTTTAAGCCGAGCGATGAAGCGGATGAGCGACTGATAGAACGCGTGATGGCCCCGCTAGAAACATGGCTGGCCGAATGCCAACTGGCCCGCCTCGAAAGCCCACTGCCATTAGTAGTGGTGCGCGAACACTGGATGG
Organism: Comamonadaceae bacterium; assembly: GCA_947371915.1. Taxonomy (GTDB): domain Bacteria; phylum Pseudomonadota; class Gammaproteobacteria; order Burkholderiales; family Burkholderiaceae_C; genus Limnohabitans. Next base: position 1,822 of record CANBRM010000035.1, read on the forward strand.
CCCAACTGCAACAGCCTGCCATGCAACGCCGCTTCTTTGGTGGCGGCGTGCAGTTCGCCACACTCATGCCCATGCGCTCCATCCCCTTCAAGTGCGTGTGCTTGCTGGGCATGAACGATGGCGACTACCCGCGCAGCCAAACCCCACGCGACTTTGATTTGATGAGCGACGCAGCACATGCAGGCAGCACACAATCACACTGGCGCGCAGGCGACCGCTCGCGTCGCGAAGACGACCGCTATTTGTTTTTAGAGGCGTTGCTGTCGGCACGCGACAAGCTCTACATCAGCTGGCAAGGCCGCCGCACGACCGACCACGAAATCAAACCACCCTCGGTATTGGTGGCGCAACTGATGGACTACCTCAATGCGGTGTGGTCACGCGGTGACGCCCTAGACGGCAGCCATAAACACCCGGCATTTGATACCCAACATCAGCTGCAACCGCTGCAAGCCTTCTCACCCAAGTACTTCACACAGGGCACAGGGTTTGAAACCTATGCCGACGATTGGCAGCGGGCACGCCCCTCAGACGACACCTCACAGACGTCTTCAAAAGAAGCATCGGCACCATCAACCCACACCGCTCCGATTGAACTCTCGCTGCAACATCTGCAACGCTTGCTCAAACAACCGGTGGAAGTGTTCTTGGTGGACCGCTTGCGTTTGCGCCTCGACAAACCCGAAGAAGCCGCCGAACAAGAAGAGCCTTTCTCGCTGGACGGCTTAGAGAAATACAAACTCAACCAAAGCATTGCCCAAGCTAATGATGCCGAGCAAGCCATCGCCCAACTGCGGCTGAGTGGCCAGCTGGCCTTGGCCGGTTTTGGGGAAGCGCAGCAACGCCTGCTGCTCAAAGACCGCAGCACCCTGCGCGACCAACTCGACGTGCTCTTGCCCAAATGGCCGCACACGCTGGGCGTGCAGTCCGCCCATTGGCAACTGGGCCTAACCCGTCTGACCGCCGAGTGGGCCAACGGCCAAACCTTGTGGCGCAGCAACACCGACACACCCAACACCAGCACGCAATGGCTGCAAGTGGCCCTGCGCCCGGGTGCGGTGACCGAAGGCAAAAAAGAAAACCAACAAGCACGGCTCGACACCTTGGGCCACCTGTGGCTGCACCACTTGGCCGCCTGCGCCAGCGGTGTGCCCACCACCAGCGTGCAAATTGGGTTTGATGCCGCCGTGCAACTTCAACCCATCGCAGCTGACGCCGCCCAAGCGCAATTGCAAGACCTGTGCGACGCTTATCTAGACGCCTGGGCACAGCCCTTACCCATCGCGGCCAAAACAGCATGTGCCTATTGGATGGCGCTGAAAGGCGACGGCAAAGACCCCTTAGCCAAAGCTAAAACCACGTTTGACGGCGCGCACCAAAAGCGCGGCGAGTACCAAGACTCACCCGCCCTGCAACGTGTGTTCAGCCGCTTTGACGATGTGGCCGACGCCCTGCCCGCATGGGCCGAGCGCTTGTACGCGCCCATGCACAACGCCGCCAAAGTGATACACCTCGACGCCAACGCCCCCGCACAGGAGGGCCAAGCGTGAAAGCCCTCAACCCACATACGCTGCCGATGCAGGGCCGGCAAGTCATTGAGGCCAGCGCAGGCACCGGCAAAACCTGGACGCTCGCCGCGCTGTACCTGCGTTTGGTGCTGGGCCACGAACGCACCGAAGCGCTGCTGCCGCCGCAAATTTTGGTGATGACCTTCACTGATGCTGCCACTGCCGAACTGCGCGAGCGCATTCGCACACGACTCAGCCAAGCCGCCACCTACTTTGACCTGAGCGCCCAAGGCCGCCCGCTGCCCGAGAGCTTGAAGGTGGATGGTTTCTTGATCGAACTGCGCGACAGCTTTGATGAAGCCCTCTGGCCCCGCTGTGCCTTGCAACTCAACTGCGCCGCCGAGTGGATGGACGATGCCGCCATCTACACCATCCACGGTTGGTCGCGGCGCATGCTGACTCAGCACGCGCTCGAGAGCCAAAACTTGTTCGAGCAAACGCGGCTAGACAACGCCGCCGAACTCAAACTCACGCTGGTGCAAGACTATTGGCGTACCTGGTTTTACCCCTTGCCCACTGACACGCTGCAACACATTGCACCGCTGATCGGCCAAGACCCCAACAAACTGCTGAAGACCTTGAGCGAGATGTGGCGCGAACAAGAGCGCACACCGCGTGCTGTGCTCGAGCCCGCCACCACGCCTTCCGAGGCCGTCGCCGCACACATGGCATGGCAGGCCCAAGTCGATGCCACCGCCCAAGCCGCACGCAACGCCTGGAGCGACGCCGTGTTGCAAGCCCTGCAAGAGGCAGGCGCACAGAAAAAAATCAAAGGGCTGCGCGCTGACTACTTTGCCAACTGGCTCAACGTGCTGCAAGCGTGGGCCACGCAAGGCGAGAAAGCAGACCGCAAAGTGCTGGAGCGTTTCACCACCACCGCGCTGCAAGACAAAGGCTGGAGCGATGCGCAAGGCTTTGCCTTCTTCGCCGCCGTGGCCGACCACATCGACACCTTAAGCGCCGAGCCAAGCACCACCAAGCTCATCGCCCTGCACGCCGCACACGCGGTGGGCGAGGCCTACAAGACGGCGAAAATGCAACGCGCCGCGTTTGACTTTTCGGATCTGCTGCAAAACCTGCACCACGCGGTCATGGCGGACGACGGCCGCTTGGCCACCGCCATTCGCCAGCAATATCCGGTCGCGTTGGTGGACGAGTTTCAAGACACCGACCCTTGGCAATACGGCACGCTCAACCGCATCTACGCCCCCGAAGCCTGCACCGCCGCAAATGCGCTGGTGATGATTGGCGACCCCAAGCAAGCCATCTACAGCTTTCGTGGCGCAGACTTGGGCACGTACTTGCAAGCCCGTGCAGATGCACAAGCAAGCATGGCGCATGCGCCAACGCATGACAACGACGCCTTGCACACCCTCACGGGCAACCACCGCTCCAGCGAGGGCTTGGTCAAAGCGGTGAATCATGTGTTCATGCAAACCGATCAACCCTTTGCATCGGCACAAGGCGAGATTGCGTTTGTCGAGGTGTCGGCCCAAGGCCAACAAGCCCCACTCATGGTCCATGGCGCAGAGCAGCCTCCTTTCACCGTGTGGCAGATGCACCCTGAAGGCGACAGCGACACCGTGTCAATTGGCAGCTATTTGCAGCACACCTCGGCGGTGTTTGCCGACCAAATGGCCAGCCTGCTGAATGCGCAAGAGGCCACCCCCGGTGATATGGCCGTGCTGGTGCGCAGCCAAACGCAAGCCGATGCCGTGCGCCGTGCATTGCGTGAGCGCCGCATTCCCAGTGTGTATTTGTCTGACCACACCAGCGTGTACCAATCGCCTGAGGCCACAGACCTGTGGCGCTTGCTGCGCGCTGCGGCTTCACCGCGCCAAACGGCGTGGGTGCGTGCAGCCTTAGGCAGCCGTTTGTGGGCACTTGATTTGCAAGAGGTTCAGGCCACCACACAAGACGAAGCGCCCTGGGAGCGCTTGCTCGACCAGTTCCACCATTGGCATGCGCTGTGGCAACAGCACGGCGTGCTGCCGATGCTGCACCAATGGCTGCATGGCCAACACGTGGCGCAACGCTTGCTGGCTCAGCCAGATGGCGAGCGCCGCCTGAGCAACCTGCTGCATTTGGGCGAACTGTTGCAACACGCCGAGCAAAGCTTGCAAGGCGAGCATGCCTTGGTGCGTTACTTGGGTGAGCAAATTCAATCGCCCCACCATGACAGCGACACCCAACAAGCACGCCTAGAAACCGATGCCTCGTGCGTGAAGATCATCACGTACCACAAGAGCAAGGGCTTGCAATACCCGCTGGTGTTTGTTCCGTTTGCAGGCGCGTTTAGCGTCGAGAAAAAAGCAAAAACCAACTACGCCCAAGATGACGAAGCCGAGGACGACAGCGACCCGACAGCGTCCTCGGTCGAAGAGGACATGCGCTTGCTCTACGTGGCCCTCACGCGGGCCCAACGCGGTTTGTGGCTGGGCGTGGCTGAAACCAAAAGCGATGTGAGTGGCAACGTCGACAAAGGCACCCTCAAGCGCAGCGCACTGTCGCAGTTGCTCAACCGCCAAGCGCGTGGCGACTTGGGCCAGCAACTGCACAAGGTGTGGGGCCCGTGCCCGCACATCCAAGTGTCAGCGCTGCCCGAGTTGCAACACATCGCCTATCAAGCACCCGCGACAACCAACGTCGCACAAGACGCACGCACCCCCACACGCACGCACCACAGTGTGTGGTGGACGGCGAGTTTCAGCGCCATCACGCGGGGCTTGGTGTCCGAATCCAAACGCGATGAAGCCGTGGCCGATGCGATGACCGATGCCATGAACGACGTGTTGACGGACGGGCTGGCGAATCAAGCCACCGCCACCACGCCTGCGCCTGACCCCGACAGCATCAGCCCGTGGCAAAGCTTTCCCGCAGGCGCGCGCTACGGCACGCTGCTGCACGACTTGTTGGACTGGCTGTCGCAAAACGAATGGCCAGTGGCCGAGGGCCATGCTCCCGTGTGGGCGCAACAAGCTTGGGCCGAGTTACTCACACGCAAAGCCAGCTGGCTACAACTCGACGACGCACAAAGCGCGCAACTCACGCCTTGGCTGCAAGCCGTGGTGCAAACGCCGCTGCCTTTGGACGAACTCAACGCCCCACCGCTGACCTTGAGCCAACTGACGCGCGAGCACATGTGGCCCGAGATGGAGTTCAACCTAGAGGTCAGCCATGTGCCCGCCACCGTGCTGGACCGACACATCCAAGCCCATGTGTTTGAAGGCACACCGCGCCCTGCCCTGCAAGCCCGCGTCATGCAAGGCATGCTCACCGGCTCGCTCGACTTGGTGCTGCAGCACGATGGCCGCTACTGGGTGGTGGACTACAAGTCCAACAAACTCCCAAGCTACGACCCCGCCACCCTGCAAGACGCCGTGCTACACAAACGCTACGACGTGCAATACGTGCTCTACACCTTGGCTCTGCACCGCTTACTCAAAGTGCGCCTGCCCAACTACGACTACGACCAGCACATGGGCGGGGCAGTGTATGTATTCTTGCGCGGCATCCACGCGCAAGGCGCGGGGGTGCATTTGCATCGGCCGCCGCAGGCGTTGATTGAAGCTCTGGATGATTTGTTTACAAATGGCTCATAAAGAACACGGAGTCGCACCATGAATTTGATGACCTACAACGGCTACAACGCCAAAATTGAATACGACGCTGAACTGGATATGTTCAGACGTGAAATGCTAGGCCTCACAGGCGGCGCAGACTTTTACGGCAAGAGGATCAACACGTTGGCACAAGAAGCTTTGCTTCAGCGAGTGGCTGCATAAACTCTAACGCGAATGCGATAGCGAAACCATGATCGCCGTTGGTAGGCGCGTTTATGCCTCAATGCCAAGACAGCGAAAGTAACTCATCCAAAGCAACTGCAATGTCTTGACCATGGTCTGCCACCGAACCCACACATTCGCCCAACTGGTCCACGACCACAGACACCATGTCCAGCGGGTGCAACACCAGCACTGCACCACGCACTTTGAAACTCGGGTTCATCCGCGAGCCCGCGATGCCAGCAGGCAAAACACTGCGGCGCACCAAGGGAACGACGACACGGCGGCGATAGCCGTCAAACAAAGAAGACTGAACCACCACGTAGGGGATGGTGTCCTTTATCGGTCCTTTGTTTGTGTGAAGATCAAATTGAGCCATCAGAGTGTGGAATGTTCATCGGCAAAAGAGCCAACGTCTGCATGCAACGCATTCCAGCCTGCCACAGCTTGATCAGCTTCTTGTTGACGGTTGAGCCGCGCAAGCTTTTGCTCAACGACACAGGCGGAGAGCAACTCTTCAGCCGTCGCAGACAAATTTGAGGTGTACCGTTTGAGGTCTGCCAGCAAGCCTTCGCTCAAGGTCAGATTGACAAGGCGTTTGCGAGATGCAGCGGTGGCTGTGTTGATGCGTGGCATGGTGGGTCCTTTGTAAGGCGATGCACAGTCTATGCCCATCAAAAAAAACGCATCACCACGAAAACTCAAAGGTTAAGGGTAATTTTTAAAATGGCGTTATGTATCGTTTCATCAATGCTATTGGATTTCAAGCTGCTTGGTGGGCCTGTGTGGCCGGGGTGGCGCATGGCTTTGAAATTCCGGCTTTGATGTTTGGCGCATGCCTCGCGGGTGCGCATCTTGTGTACACCGAACACAGGCGGCAAGACATGCAACTGGCCGCCTGGGCGCTTGGCGTGGGCATCGCCACCGACTCGCTGCTTCAATATTTTTCGGTGATGCAGTTTCACGGTCTGTCCATCTGGGGGCTGAGTCCGCTTTGGTTGTGGATGTTGTGGGTGTTGTTCGCCCTGACGCTGAACACCTCACTCGCCTTTTTAAAAACAAAACCTCTGGCGTTGTCTGCGCTGGCAGGCTTTGTTTTTGGGCCCCTCACGTATTACGCAGGCGCTGAGCTGGGTGCTGCATCATGGGAGGGTGCGCGCTTTCCATTTCTGACGCTCGCACTCGCTTGGATGGTGGCGCTGCCCGGCTTGGTTTTTCTCGCCAGAAAATAACTCGACAACCCAAGAGGTTCCCCATGATGAATCGACGACTGCTTTTGCTCACAGGCATCACCACCACAGTGAGCGCCGCCAGTCTGAGCGGCTGCGCCAGCCCTACGGTGGACGACTACGCGGGCCAGAAGCCGGTGCTCGATTTGAAAACTTACTTCAACGGCATGGTGGACGCGTGGGGCCTCTTCACCGACCGCAACGGCAAAGTTGTCAAACGCTTCACGGTCGAGATGATGTGCCATTGGCAAGGCAACCAAGGCACATTCGATGAAACCTTTGTTTACACAGACGGCACCCAAGAAAAACGCATTTGGCAGCTGACCGATCAGGGCGACGGCGCTTACTCAGGCACGGCTGGCGATGTGGTGGGGGTTGCGCAAGGTCAGGCACGCGGCAACGCCTTCAACTGGCGCTACACCTTGGCCCTGCCTGTGGAAGGCACGGTGCTGAACGTGCAAATGGATGACTGGATGTACCTGATGAACGACCGCGTGATGCTCAACAAAACACGCATGACCAAGCTCGGCATTCATTTGGGCGATGTCACCCTGTCCTTCACGCGCAGGGCTTGACGCATGCGTGCCGAGAAACTCAATGCCGCTCAAATTCAAGACGGTGTGGCCACGTTGGATGCGTGGACGCTCGACGCTGACCACCACATCATCGAAAAAACGTGGACGTTTGACAGCTTCCAGACCGCCATGGCTTTTTTTGCACAAGCCGGTGCACAAGCTGAGCGGCTCGACCATCACCCTGAATTTGTCTCGACTTACACCCGCATGCGCGTGCGCCTGTGGACCCATGACGTCAATGGCTTAACGCACCTAGACTTTGAACTCGCTGCCGCCTTCGACCAATTGATCGCGGCCGAGTTCTCCACACGATTGAAACCATCGGAGCCCCCATGCGCCTGAAACATCTCACGCTAGCCGCGGTGTGCGGCCTCTGTGCCTTGTGGGCGCAGGCCAGCGACTTGTCTGACAAACTTGAATCCGGCGATTACGTGCTGTTGATGCGGCACACCCTCGCGCCTGGCGTCGGTGACCCACCGCGTTACACACTGGACGACTGCAAGACCCAACGCAACCTCAGTTCTGAGGGGCGCAGCCAAGCGGTGGTGGTGGGCAACTGGTTGAAAAAACAAGGGCTCAAAACTGCCGACGTGCGCAGCAGCGCGTGGTGTCGATGCAAAGACACGGCCCAGCGCCTGAACTTCAAAGGGTTCAAGGTAGAGCCCACCTTGGCCTCATTTTTTGACGAGATGGACAAAGCCCCAGAACGAACGCAAGCCCTGCAAAAGTTCATTGCCGAGCAACGTCAAAGCAAGGGGCCTCAAGCGCTCATCTTGGTCACGCACCACGTCAACATCCATGCGTACATGGGCGAGAACATCGCCTCTGGCGACATGGTGCTGGCAAAAGTCGATGTGCAAGGAAAAATGCTGTCCTACCAACTGATACCAAGACCTGACTGAACTCAGGGGGCGCTTCGTCGCTTAGGAGTTAGCAATTAGCGCGGCGATGGTCAGCCACGGCATGGTCGTCAAATTTAATGTCGGGGTTTCGCAGCGCGCGGTGCTTGGTGACGCGACCCCGAATGCGCGTGCGCCACATCTTGAACGAACGCGGCGTGAGTTCAGCCCGCATCAAGCGAATCACCTCAGGTTCACTGATGCCCAAACGGGCTTGGATGGTCTCAAACGCAGTTCTATCTTCCCAAGCCATTTGAATCACGGCCGAGCGGTCGCCCAAGCTCAAGCTGGCTAGACGTTGACGGGAAGAGTGGGGCATGAACGACCTGACAAAAAGCCGCAACGGTGCTGCGTAAAAGGGGTATTTTTAGGCACTTAGCTGCGCAAAACGGTGCGAACTCTAAAATTGAAAGCAATTTCGACAAAAAATCTACGCAACCTCTACGCAAAGGTGTCATTTTGGATTCCACACACGCCCGCTCCACACCGCTGTATCGCATTGGCGCGGTGTCCAAAACCACGGGCATTCCGGTGTCCACCTTGCGTGTGTGGGAAACGCGGTACGGCGCCTTCAGCCCGTTAAAGACGCAAGGCAAGCAACGCTTGTTTGAAGAGGTAGACGTGTCCAAGGCCTTGCTGCTCAAGCAGCTGTCGCAAGCGGGGCACGCCATCAGCGCGATTGCCAATTTGGATTTGGACCAGTTGCGCAAAATGAGTCTTCGGTCCAACTTCACAACGCCCGGCTTGGCGGAAGTTCGACAGCCCATGTCACTGGCCATCGTCGGTCTGAGCATGGCGAATCGTCTCGAGTCCAGCAAGTTCGCTCAGAACTGGCGGCACCAGACCCTGCCCATCACCCACGTGTGGGTCGATTTGGCCACCGCGAGCGCGGCCGACATGGCTGCATCAGACACACCACAGGTCTTGCTGATCAAAGTCAACACTTTGCAAATGGCGGTGCACGACGCCATTCAAGCCTTGATTCAAAAACACAAGTTCGCGCAAACGGTGGTGCTCTACCACTTCGCGACCGATGCGATGGTTCAAGCCATGACACTGTCTGGCCTGACGGTGCGACGCGAGCCCTTGGCAGACAACGAGTTGGCGGAACTGTTGCAGTCGGTATTGGGCGCGCCGCAGCCTAGCCCATCAGACTTCGGCGCAGCAGGGCCCGTGATCGCCGCACGCAAGTACTCGGATGCAACCCTCAGCCGCGTGGCTGGCATTTCCAACAACGTGTTGTGTGAATGCCCCAGACATGTGGCCGAGCTGATTTCGCAACTCGCCAGCTTTGAGCAGTACAGCCAAGAATGCTTGAACAAAAGCACCGACGATGCGCACCTCCACGCCTATCTGCGCACCATCTCTGGCTCAGCCCGCGCTTTGTTTGAAAACGCCCTCGAGAAGATTGCGCACCACGAAGGCATCGACTTGAACGAGCCTGCGCCGTGAAGTCGTCTTTCAAAGGCAACAAACAAAGCCTGCCCAGCAAGCTCTGCGCCGCCTGTGGACGTGACATGACGTGGCGAAAAGCATGGGCCAAGAATTGGGAGCAAGTGCTGTATTGCTCCGACGCCTGCCGCAAAAATAAACCCAAGCCAGCCGCCCAGCCATGACGTACAGCTTGGTGTGGTTCAAGCGCGATTTGCGCTGGCAAGACCATGCGGCGCTGGCTGAGGCGGCCAAACAAGGGCCAGTGCGCTGCATCTATGTGATCGAACCCGAACTCTGGCTGCAGCCCGATGCCGCGCTGCAACACTTTGAGTTCGTGCGCGAATCGCTGCAAGCGCTGAACGACGCTTTGCGTGCACAAGGTGGCTGCGTAGAGGTGCACACGGGTGAACTGCCCGAGGTGCTGACCCGTATTTGGCAACACGCGCCCTTTCGACAGCTGCACGCGCACCAAGAAACAGGCAATGGCTTCACCTACGAGCGTGACCTGAAAGTCGGCGCTTGGTGCCGAGCCCACGGCGTGGGTTGGCACGAGACCCCGCAGTTTGGCGTGGTGCGCGTGCTGAAAAACCGCAACCTGTGGCAAGCAGCTTGGGAACGACACATGGCCGCGCCCGTGCATCACGTTGGCGCCTTGCAGTTTTGGCAGCCCGCAAGCGCGCCCAGCCCCGCTTGGTGCTCGCCGTCGGACATGCAAGCGCCCGAGCATTTGCAGCACAACCCACCTTTGCGCCAGCGCGGCGGCAGGCCTTTGGCGCTGGCAACGTTGCAGAGTTTTTTGACGGCACGCAGCTTGGGTTACCGAGGCGGCATTTCATCGCCCTTGTCGGCACCCGATGCGTGCTCGCGCCTGTCGGCTTATTTGGCGTGGGGCTGTATCAGCATGCGGGAGGTCGTGCAGCAAACGCGGGCACACATCGCGCAACTGCCGCCACAGGCCACACGGCACCGCGCGGGTTTGACCGCGTTCATCAGCCGCTTGTACTGGCACTGTCACTTCATTCAAAAGTTGGAGAGCGAGCCCGCCATTGAGTGGCAAAACATGCACCGTGGCTATGACGGCCTGCGTGAGCACGATTTTGATGAAGCGCTCTTTGACGCCCTCAAAGCCGCCCGCACCGGCTGGCCCATGGTGGATGCGTGTGTCACCATGCTGCGCGAAACCGGCTGGCTGAACTTTCGCATGCGGGCCATGCTGGTGTCGGTCGCGGCCTACCCGCTGTGGCTGCACTGGCGGCCGGTGGGCGAGTGGCTGGCCACGCAATTTCTGGACTACGAGCCAGGCATCCACTGGAGCCAGTTGCAAATGCAATCGGGCACCACCGGCATCAACACCACGCGGGTTTACAACCCCATCAAACAAGCGCAAGACCACGACCCGCACGGTCAATTTGTGCGGCGCTGGCTGCCCGCCATGCGGCGCGTGCCCGACACGTGGTTGTTTGAACCCTGGCTGATGCCGCCCATGGTGCAAACCCATGCTGGCGTGCAGCTTGGCGTGGACATCGCCGAACCCATCGTGCCGCTGGCCGAGGCCACACGCACGGCCAAGCAGCAATTACACGGGCGGCGTCAAACGGCAGAGGTCAAAGCGGGCAAAAAAGCGGTGGTGGACAAGCACGCCTCACGCAAAACCATGGGTCAACGAAAAACCTCACGCGCGTCGACGGCGTCAGCCGCCACCGATGCCAAGCAGCAAATGGGCTTTGATTTTTAAATTCAAGCCAGGCCTCTTCAAACTTGAAACTCACGCGCCAAGCGTCGCGCCATCTTCCAAGTAAACTGCCCTCGAAAGCCGCCTGTGCGGCGTCGCATTGCATGTCCACCACACCCACTCTCTCCCCTCTGCTGCAATCGTCTTGGGCACAGTCCGCGCCTCTGACAGGCCTAGACAAATCTCTGGCCAACCTGCTGCAAAGCAAGCACCCCAGTGACGACCCGCGCCACATTTGGCTGGCCGCACTCACCAGCCACCAATGGGGCCGAGGCCACGCCTGTTTGGACTTGACCACCCTGTCCTCCGAAGCCGCCGCGCTGCTGGGCTGGAGCGACGAGCAAGTGGCCCTTCTTCCAGCTGATCTGAGCCAAGCTGCGACAACGTTGCCGTGGACGCAAGGCGAAGCCAGCCCCTTGGTGCTGGTACAAGACACAGAGAAAGGGCAAGACAACAAGCCAGGTGATAGCGCCCATCGCGTGCGCCTGTATTTGCGCCGCGCTTGGGGCGCAGAACAAGCCATTCGCCAACGCATCACGCAGCGGCTGGCCATTCCTTGCGACGTGCCTACCGATTTACAACAGCGCCTAGACGCGCTGTTCCCCCCGAACAGCCCAACCGACGCACCAACAGGAGCCCAACCCGACATGCAGCGCTTGGCCTGCGAGGTGGCGGCACAAAACCGCATCACCCTCATCACGGGTGGGCCGGGTACAGGCAAAACGACCACCGTGGTCAAACTGCTGGCCTTGCTGGTGGGCTCATCGCCTCACGACTTGCACATTCACCTCGCTGCGCCTACGGGCAAGGCTGCGGCGCGGTTGACCGAATCCATCCGCAACGCGCTGACCAAAATGCCTGCCGAGTTGCAGGCTCGCATTCCCACCCAAGCGCAAACCTTGCACCGCCTGTTGCAAACCAACAGCCGTGCCAACCCTGCCCACCAACTCGCCACCGATGTGGTGGTGGTCGATGAAGCGTCGATGATCGACCTGGAAATGATGGCGCGTCTGCTGCAAGCCGTGCCGCCCACCGCTCGCCTCATCTTGCTGGGCGATAAAGACCAACTGGCCTCCGTCGAAGCCGGCGCGGTGATGTCGCAGCTGTGCACCGGCGCATTGCTGCGCGCGCAAACCGTCACGCTCACACACAGCCACCGCTTTGGTGCCCAAAGCGGCATTGGCCAATGGGCGCAAGCGGTGAATCACGCGACAGCCAACAACACGCCCGCGCTCAAAGCCTTGTGGAAAGCCGCCCCCGACTGGCTGGCCAGCTTGCCCTTGCAACAGCGCTTGGACGGCGACATGCCCGAGCCCGATGTGACGCGCTTGCAACTCAGCAGCGCCAGCGACCCGCAGTTGGCGGTGGGCCTGCGCCACGGCTGGCACAAGTGGCTGGCCTTGCTAGAGACACATCGCCCCAGCAAAACTCGGCCCGCCGCCCCTTGCAGCGATGCACAGGCTTGGGAGCTGCTGAACGCCTTCACCGAGTTTTGTGTGTTGTGCGCCGTGCGTGAAGGCCCCTTGGGGGTGACGCAACTCAACAGCCAAGTCGAACGCGCCTTGGGGCTGGGTGACAGCGCGTGGTACGCCGGTCGCCCCGTCATGGTCACGCGCAACGACTATGCGCTGAACTTGATGAACGGCGACATTGGCCTGTGCTTGCCCGATGCCCGCGGTGTGCTGCGTGTGGCTTTTGCAGCCAGCGCAGACCCCTCAGAAGCGCCCAAAGCCCCACCTTCGCCGGTGCGTTGGGTCATGCCCTCGCGCTTAGAAAGCGTGGAAACCGTGTTCGCCATGACGGTGCACAAATCACAAGGGTCGGAGTTCCGCCATGTGCTGCTGGCCTTGCCGGCCCAAGAGTCGCCCGTGCTCACGCGTGAACTGATTTACACCGGCCTCACCCGTGCCCGAGAACGCCTCACCTTGTGGGCCCCCAACGTGGGCATTCTTTGGAATGCTTGCGCCCGACGCGTGATGCGCTCGGGCGGTTTGGACCACCCAGACAGCAGGGGCCGATCAGCCCCCTGATCTTTAGACACAATAGCGCTATGCCCATGAATCCTTACCTTGCCCAACTCGAACAGCTGGCTGTGCCACTGGCCATTGCGGCCCTGATTTTTGTCTTTGCAATTTTGAACTTTCAAAGATGGACGGCTCGCATCTCCAGCGTGCGCGAACAGGTGCGCGAGCTCAACGACTGGTTGGCCGCCGCCACCGGCAGCAGCCGCGATGCCTTGCTCAAAGCCGAACGCCAAACGCAAGACAACGAGTTGAAGTTTTTGCTGCGCGAAACCGAAGCCGGTTTGATCGACTTGCCCGCAACCCAAGGCATGCCCAGCGGGGCCAACGCAGGCCAACGCGCCAGCTACAGCTTTCGCAGCCATGCCGACACGTGGACCGTGCGCAGCGTGCTGGGCGGTCGACTCAATTTGTCGCTGTTCGAGACCATGCCCAACTTGCTGATTGGCTTTGGTTTGATGTGCACCTTCATCTTTTTGGCGGTGGCCTTGCAACAGGCCGGTTTGGCCTTGAACGCCTTGGACGTGTCAGCACGACAGCAAGACCAAGCCCTGCAATCGTTGATTGCCACAGCGGGCGGCAAGTTCATTACCTCCATTGCGGGTCTGTTGTGCTCGCTGGTGTGGAACTGGCGCGCCAAGATTTCGCTCGAAAACCTGCAAACCAGCATCGACACGCTGTGCCACACCCTGCGCGCACGCGTGCCCGACAACGCAGCTGAAGCGAGTGTGCGCATGCAACTCGCGCTGTTCCAAGACATCTTGGACGAAAACCGCACCCAAGTGGGCCAACTGCGCCGCTTAGAAGACGACTTCGCAGATGCCGTGGGTGAGTCCTTGGCGCGCAACATGCAACCCGCGTTTGACAAACTCGCGACCTTGGCTGACAGCATTCAAACGTCTAGCCAAAGCTTTGGCAACGCGGGCACACAAGCCGCTGGCGAACTCAGTAAAGCCGGTGCTGCACTCACGCAAGGCATGGAAAGCGGACTCACCTCTTTCAACGACGCCGTGGGCATGCTGACCCAAGCCGTGCAAGCCACACGCGGCACCGTGACCGAACTCGACACCGCCCTAGAGCGCATCAACCATTCGGGCCACCAAGGTGCCATCCAGCTGGAGTCGTTGCTCAGCAAATTTGGCCAAACCATCACCACGGTGCAAAACGCCATGCGTGGTTTAGAAGGCACGGTGGGGCTGATCCAACAAACGGCAGAAGCGTTCAAGGGCAGCGCCAACACCATCGAAAACTCGGTGGCTTTGCAACGCGCAGCCGCCACCGACTTCAAAGACGCCTTGGTGCCCATGAACCAAGCCTTGGGCCGCACGGTGGAAACCCTGCAAACCAGCGCCCAAGCGGCTGACTCGGCCTTGGGCCAAGTGCGGACCCACATGCAAGACGCGCAAGAAGCCTTGCAAAGCACGGTCAGCGCCATCACCCAAGGCGTATCGGGCTACACCAGCCAAGTGGCCGACCTGCACATCAAGATGGACCAGCACTTGGCCACAGCCGTGACCCAACTCGGGGGCAGCATCAGCAACTTGGAAGAAGTGCTGGATGAATTCATCGACGCCCTGCCCGTCAAGCGCTGAATGTTGCACGCTCCACCATGCTGATACAACGCCGCCGCCCCTCCGCCGTCAACGAACAGGTCGAAGAGTCGGGCTACATGGCCTCGGCCAGTGACTTGATGATTGGCCTACTGTTCATCTTCATCGTCATGGTGATGGTGTTGCTGGCCCGCAAGCCCGAGCTGCCCACCGAAGCGCCCCCGCCAGACCCGCTGGCAGGCGTGGTGCAAGCCATTGGCAGTCGCTTGCAAAAAGCCGGTGTGCCCGTGGCCATCGACCAAGCCTCGGGCGTCATCACCTTGCCCACCGACACTTTGTTTGCGCGCGGTCGCCCCGACTTAGAGGCCAACGGCGTGCGCGCCCTGCGGCAATCGGCCGAGCAGCTGCAACAGGTGCTGCCGTGCTACATCTATTCACAACGCCGCCAATTGCCGGCCAATTGCCCACCCAACCCGCAGCATGTCGAAATTGAAACCGTGCTGATTGAAGGCCACACCGACTCGGTGCCCCTGCAACGCGGTGACTACAGCAACTGGCACCTCGGCCTAGACCGCGCCCGCGCCGTCTACAAAGAACTCAATGCCGGCCCCATGCAACACTTTCGCAACGAGCGCGAACAGCCCGTCTTTGGCATCAGCTCCTACGCCGATGAACGCCCCAGCAGCAAAAAAGACGCCGCGCAAAACCGCCGCGTCGAACTGCGCTTTGTGCTGGCCTTCCAAGCCGGTGACAGCGTGGCCGCCAAAGGTGCCAGCAGCACCTTGAAAAAGATGCAAGAAACCGTGCGCTGAAAGCCCAAGCCTGCATGACTGTGTTGTTTGCGCCCCTGCCCCTCGACTTTGACCAGCTCGCACTGGCAGCCCGCGTCAAGCGCGGCAACGGCATTGGCAACGACCCCGATTTGAGAGGCGTGGGCGAGCGCACCTACGCCGCCTTTGAAGCCGTCAACTTCGCGCCTTTGTTACCCCATGCCGCAAGGCAAGCGCTGGCCTCAGGCCAAGAAGAAACACCCACGCCACGTCTGCGTGACTGGCGTCACATTCCCTACGCGCTGTGGCTCAGCGGAGGGCGAGGCTTGCACACACAAACGGCCTTGGTCGATCGCTACCTGACCCAAACGCTGCACGAGACCGTGCGCAGCCGTCGCCCTATGCGCTGGGGCCGCAGCATGTTGCACACCTATTGGCAGCACTTTGACCTTGAAAACCCGGTGCTGCTCAAACTCGCCAAAGCCGCCGGTACCTTTTTCAAACAGCCTCGGGTGGTGCAAGCCTTGGAGGGTGGTCAATCGGCGGGCTTGGTGCGTCTGGTCACCGAACTCGACATGTTTGACCCCAAGCTCGGTCCGGCCAACATCGCCCGCGACATCTTGAGCCTGCCGCCGCACATCAGCTTGGTGCAATGGCAAAGCCAACACGACCTGAGCGAAGGCTTTTGGCTCAGCCCGTTTTGCCGCCAAGCCTTCATGCACGCGCTGGATGCACCCGAAGACGTGCGCAGCAGCCTGGACTACGTGCAGCGCTTGTGCGAGTGGGCCGTCCACGCGCCCAACACCGACGCACGCCGCTTTCGCTACCCACTGTGCCGCGACGACTTTGCTTACAACTTGCTCTCGCCGTGGTTTGAGCGCTCGCCACCGCCTGAGTTGCAAAACGCGTTGCTGTCGGAACTGCTGCGCACCTTGGGCGACCCACGCCACGACCATGCCGGGTGGCTGGGCGTGCGCCGTGAGGCCATCGCCACCGCCAGCCGTTGGTTAACCGCGCGCACCTTGGACGCATTTTTTGACATTCTGAAACACACCCAAGACGACATTGGCCCCTACCGCCGGCAGTTTTGGCAAGCCTATTCGCAAGGTGGCCACATCAGCGAAGCCTGGGTGGCTTTGGGTGAAGAGGCAGCGGCCCAACTGGCCCGCATCGACCCCGCTGGCGAACTGAGCTACGCCCAAATTTTGGGCAAGATCGCGCCCAACCAAAGCGTGCTGATGCTGCGCATGGGCGACTTGTTGCTGTGCGACTGGAGCCACCAAGGCCGTCTGCGCGCCATCAATGCCTTCAACCGACAAGCGCCCAAGCTCTACCTGCCGCGCTACGAACTGTTCGAGCTGCGCTTTGCCACCCCCTTGGACTTCAACCAAGGCCAAGACCAAGATCCCGGGTTGCTGCACACGGGCTCCAAACAAGGCACTTGGCAAGACACGGCGCGCCAGTTCATCGCCCAACATCTCAATATCCATCTGCCCCTGGCAGACTTGATGCCCATCCCAACAACCTAAGCCGATTTTTTCTAAGGAACACCCCATGAGTGAGATGCCAGAAACCGAATTGCCAGAGCACGGCAACGACCCCTTCCGCACCCGATGCGCCATGCTGGTGTCTTTGTTGGCCATGGTGCTGGCCATCGCCAGCTTAGGCGGCAACAACGCGGCCAAAGAAACCATGGTGCACAACGTGTTGGCAGCCAACGCGTTTGCGTTCTACCAAGCCAAAAACATCCGCCAAACCGATTACAAAATTGCGGCCGACGACATGCAGATACAACTCGCCCAAGACAAGCTCAGCCCAGCGGCCAAAGCCTTGTTGGAGAAAAAACTGGGGGACTACCAAAAGAACATCGCCCGCTACGAGTCAGAGCCTGAAACCGGCGACGGCAAAAAAGAACTCTTAGCCAAGGCCAAAGAACACGAGCACGAGCGTGACACCGCCATGCTGCAAGACCCCTGGTTTGACTACGCCGAGGCCTTGCTGCAAATTGCGATTGTGTTGACCTCGGTGGCCATCCTGACTGGCGTTCGTGCGTTGTTTTGGGTGCCATGCGGCTTGGGATTTTTGGGGATTTTGGCAACTATCAACGGTTTTCTCTTATTCATTTAAGAGTTGTAGTGCCAGCATGGGTCAACCCTAGGCGCTCTGCGCTTGTCAGGCTCGAATCAGTCAGACCCTTGTAAGAGCACAGCCCCACAGTCGTGGGGTTTTGAAAGCTAGCCATCTAATAAAGAGGAGACCGTTTCTATGAGCGATATCACCATTCACCTGCCTTCCGACGAATTCGTCAAACAAGCCAACGTATCCGGCATGGCCGCCTATGAAGCGCTGTGCAAAAAAGCTGAGACGGATTACGAAGGCTTTTGGGCCGAGCAAGCACGCGAGTTGCTGAGCTGGAAGACCCCCTTCACCAAAGTACTCGACGAGAGCAACGCACCTTTCTTCAAGTGGTTCGAAGACGGCACATTGAATGCCTCTTACAACTGCTTGGACCGCAACATCGAAAAAGGTTTGGGCGACAAGACCGCCATCATCTTCGAAGCCGACGGCGGCGAAGTGACCAAAGCCACTTACAGCCAGTTGCTGGCGAAGACTTGCCAATACGCCAACGCC
>CANBRM010000036.1 GCA_947371915.1 Comamonadaceae bacterium
CTTCAGTGACTTTCTCAGCTGTCGCGCCGCCGCCCACGTCCAAGAAGTTGGCTGGCTCGCCGCCGAACAACTTGATGGTGTCCATGGTGGCCATGGCCAAGCCAGCACCGTTGACCAAGCAACCAATGTTGCCGTCCAAAGAGATGTAGGCCAAGTCAAACTTAGAAGCTTCCACTTCAGCAGGATCTTCTTCGTCCAGATCGCGGTAGGCCACGATTTCGGGGTGGCGGAACAGCGCATTGGCATCGAAGTTGAACTTCGCATCCAAAGCCACCACGTTGCCTTTGCTGTCGCGGTTCAGTGGATTGATTTCCACCAACGATGCGTCAGTTTCCATGTAGCACTGGTACAGCTTCTTGAAGATATCCACGGCTTGCGCGGTGGAGTCTGCAGGCATGCCGATGGCGTCTGCAATCTTCTTGGCTTGTGCATCGCCCAAACCGGTCAACGGGTCGATGAACTCGGTGATGATTTTTTCAGGCGTGCTGTGTGCCACTTCTTCAATGTCCATACCGCCTTCGCTCGAAGCGATGAACGCGAGCTTTTGGCTGGCGCGGTCGGTCACGATGGACACGTAATATTCTTTGTTAATGTCGGCGCCGTCTTCAATGTAGAGGCGACGCACTTTTTGGCCTTCCGGACCGGTCTGATGCGTCTTGAGCTGCATGCCCAAGATTTCTTCGGCCAAGCGCTTCACGTCTTCGATGGTTTTAGCCACCTTAACGCCGCCGCCTTTACCGCGACCGCCCGCGTGAATTTGAGCCTTCACAACCCAAACTGGGCCGCCCAATTTTTGAGCGGCTTCGACCGCTTCTTGAACCGTGAATGCTGGGATGCCGCGGGGTACTGGCACACCGAATTGACGCAAGATTTCCTTGCCTTGGTACTCGTGAATCTTCATGAGATCTCTCTTAAGAATCGATAGATTTGTGTTAGGTCTAAGCCACCAGAAATGTATCATGCTGCGGTGCGTCAACCTTTTGGCTGGCTTACGTCCGCCCACAGACCCCTTTAAATTTCTTTTCTGACTTGGACAAACCATGGCCAAAGTTTTCATTGACGGCGAAGCCGGCACCACCGGACTCCAAATTCGTGACCGTTTGGCACACATGCCCCACATCGAGGTGGTCAGCATCGACCCCGCGCTGCGCAAAGACCCACAAGCCAAACGTGACTTGATGGCCCAAGTGGACTTGGTGATTTTGTGCCTGCACGACGATGCCGCCCGCGAATCGGTGGCCATGATCGACAGCCTGTCAGGCAAGCAGCCCAAAATCATTGACGCCTCCACCGCGCACCGCGTGACGCCGGGCTGGGTGTATGGCTTTCCTGAATTGGCCGCTGGCCAGCGCGATGCAGTCGCCAAGGCCCAACGCGTCGCCAACCCCGGCTGTTACGCCACGGGTGCGATTGCTTTGCTGCGCCCTTTGGTGCAAGCGGGTTTGATCCCTGCCGATTTCCCCGTGTCGCTGCCTTCCGTCAGCGGTTACTCAGGCGGTGGCCGCACCATGATTGAAGACTACGAAGCGGGCAAAGCCCCTTTGTTTGAAGCCTACGCTTTAGGTTTGGAGCACAAGCACATTCCTGAAATCATGGCCAACACGGGCTTGACGCGTCGTCCGTTGTTTGTGCCCGCCGTGAGTAATTTCCGCCAAGGCATGTTGGTGCAACTGCCTCTGCACCTCGATTTGCTGCCCGGCCAACCCAAAGCGGCCGACTTGCATGACGCGTTGGCTGCGCATTACGGCAACCACCCAGACAGCTGGGTAAGCGTGCAACCCGCCACCGACAACGGCAAGCTCGACGCCACCGCGTTGAACGACACCAACAAATTAGAGATTCGCGTTTTTGCGAACGAAGCCCATCGCCATGCCGTGCTCATCGCACGTTTGGACAACTTGGGCAAAGGCGCCAGCGGGGCTGCGGTGCAGAACCTGCAGCTGATGCTGGGCGTTTAATCGTCGTCGCTGCCCGCTACCACGCGCTTGACGACCTCAGGCGCAAATCCTCGGCTCACCAAAAACCGAACCTGCTTGGCGCGAGCCGCTTGATCTTCAGGCAGCTCGCCAAATTTCTTGCGCCAGACCTCACGCGCGCGCTCAAGCTCGGTGCTGCGCATCGCTTGCACAGCTTCGGAGATGGCCTCTGCAGGCAGCCCCTTGGCTTGCAACTCTTGACGCACCCGGGATGCACCGAGCTTGAGCTGGCGTCGGTTGACCACCGACTCCACCACCCGTTGTTCGTTGATGAAGTCTTTGGCCGCTAAAAAATCCAGCGCTTGCGCCAACTCGCCCGGCGTTTCTTCAAACGCTCTCAGCTTGCGCTCCAGTTCTTGGCGCGAGTGCTCACGCATGGACAGCAAGCGCAGCGCTCGGCCCTTGAGTGAGAGTTGAAACCCAGAGGCTTTTTTAGCCTTGGGCTTCTCGTCTTCGTTGGCATTGACGTCGTGGGTCACGAGGCTGGCTCTTTGCTTGGTGTGAAACCTTAGCCCACCACGCCATCGGCATCAGCGCCTTTGGCTTCTTTGGGTGCCTTCGCAGCCTTGGGCGCTTTCTCTTCTTTGCCCGCTGGGGCGTCCACACCACCGGCCAGCAAAGGAATGCCCAACGAGTCGCGCACTTTGTTTTCGATCTCGAAGGACAACTCGGGGTTCTCACGCAAGAACTCACGGGCGTTGTCGCGGCCTTGGCCGATCTTTTCGCCGTTGTAGGCATACCAAGCGCCCGACTTTTCGATCACCTTGGCGTTCACGCCCATGTCGATGATTTCGCCGTGGCGGCTGATGCCCTCACCAAACAAAATGTCGAACTCGGCGGTTTTGAACGGGGGCGCCACTTTGTTTTTCACCACTTTGACTTTGGTTTCGTTACCAATCGCCTCTTCACCCTTTTTGATGGTGCCGGTGCGACGGATGTCCAAACGCACCGAGGCGTAAAACTTGAGCGCGTTACCGCCCGTGGTGGTTTCAGGTGAGCCAAACATCACGCCAATCTTCATGCGAATTTGGTTGATGAAGATCACCGTGCAATTGGTCTTCTTGATGGAGGCCGTCAACTTGCGCAGCGCTTGGCTCATCAAACGGGCTTGCAGGCCGGGCAACGAATCGCCCATGTCGCCTTCGAGTTCAGCCTTGGGGGTGAGGGCGGCCACCGAGTCGATCACGACCAAGTCAACTGCGCCGGAACGCACCAAGCTGTCGACCACTTCCAAAGCTTGCTCGCCGGTGTCGGGCTGGCTGATCAGCAACTCTTGCAAATTCACACCAAGTTTTTGGGCGTACTGCGAGTCCAAAGCGTGCTCGGCATCCACAAACGCGCAGGTGCCGCCTTGTTTTTGCATCTCGGCAATGACTTGCAAGGTCAGGGTGGTTTTGCCCGATGACTCTGGGCCGTAGATTTCAATCACGCGGCCGCGGGGCAAGCCGCCGACGCCCAAAGCGATGTCCAAACCCAGCGAGCCGGTGGACACCACTTGGATGTCGTCGATCACCTCGCCTTCGCCCAAGCGCATGATGGTGCCCTTGCCGAATTGTTTTTCAATCTGCGCCAAGGCGGCTTGCAGGGCTTTGGCTTTTTCGCTGTCGGGGGCTTGGGTTTTAGCGTTCATGAAAATCTCCGTTGAGGTGGCACATAAAGGGGTTGATCCAGCCACTGTTTACTTCAACAGCTGGATACTTGACCAGTACTTTAACGCAAAGTCAAAACGTAAAAACACTTTTAAAAGTCAGTTTACCTTACCATCTAGAAATGGCTATTCAACCCACTTTTTCTCACCCGCAAGACTGGCGTCAAACCCACCTCGGCCGCCTGCTGGGCCACGCCATGCGCCGGTTCGACGCACGCGTGTTGCACTTGATGGCGAACAATGACGACGTGCCGCTGGCCCTGTCCAACCTCGCCGCACGCGCGCAAGTGAGCGCCGCGCACATTCACATCACACGTCACGTGAGTCTGCAAGGCTCGCGTTTGAGCGAGTTGGCGGTGAGCGCCGGCATGACCAAGCAGGCCATGGGCGATTTGGTGACGCAGTGCGAAGCCTGGGGATTGGTGCAGCGCACACCCGACCCACAAGACGCCCGCGCGCGGCGCATTGTGTTCACCGAAACAGGCTTGATTTGGTTGCGCGCGTTCGAGCGCGCCGTGGCGCAAGCCGAGGCTGAATTTCGACAAGAAGTGGGGAGCGATGTGGCCACCGTGGTCAGCTTAGGGTTAGAAGCCTATGCGGGTGCGTACTCGGACCTAGAATCGCAAGTCTGATTCCCCTAAAAACGCGAACAAAGCTGGAGACACATCATGCGCATTTTGATCGCTGAAGACGACTTGGTCTTGGCCGATGGCCTGCTGCGAACGCTGCGCGCCTCTGGGGCTGCGGCCGACCATGTGGCCAGTGGCACCGAGGCCGACGCGGCCTTGATGACCACCGATGAGTTCGACTTGCTCATCTTGGACTTAGGCCTTCCCAAAATGCACGGCCTCGAAGTGCTCAAGCGTTTGCGCTCACGTGGCTCGGCCATTCCCGTCTTGATCTTGACCGCCGCCGACGGCGTGGAAGAACGCGTCAAAGGGCTGGATTACGGCGCCGACGACTACATGGCCAAGCCCTTTTCGCTGCAAGAACTCGAAGCCCGCGTGCGCGCGCTCACACGTCGCGGCATGGGCGGCACCACCTCCTCCATCAAGCACGGCCCGCTGATTTACGACCAAACCGGTCGTGTGGCCACCATCGACGGCAAGATGGTCGAGCTCTCAGCACGCGAACTGGGGTTGCTTGAAGTGCTGCTGCAGCGCGCAGGCCGTTTGGTCAGCAAAGACCAACTGGTCGAGCGTTTGTGCGAGTGGGGCGAAGAGGTGAGCAACAACGCCATTGAGGTGTACATCCACCGTCTGCGTAAGAAGATCGAGAAAGGCCCCATCCGCATCGCCACCGTGCGCGGCTTGGGCTATTGCCTCGAAAAAATTCCAGGCTAACCCACACCCCTGAACGCAATACGCCGGATTCGCCATGGTGAAGCTTTTTCAGCGCGAGCAGCGCTCGCTCTTTGGCGAAATTTTGGATTGGATGCTCACCCCGCTGCTGCTGCTATGGCCGGTGAGCTTGGCCCTCACGTGGCTGGTGGCGCAAAACATTGCCGGTCGTCCGTTTGACCGCGGCCTCGAATACAACGTGCAGGCCTTGGCGCAATTGGTGAAAAGCGACCAACAGCGCACGTACTTCAACCTGCCGCTGCCCGCCCGCGAAATTTTGCGGGCTGACGAAGCCGACTTGATTTACTACCAAGTGGTGGGCACCAAGGGCGAATTCATCAGCGGTGAGCGCGACTTTCCCTTGCCCCCCGACGAACTGAAACCCTTGCCCGGCGAAGTGCTGTTGCGCGACGACGAAATGCGCGGCTCTGAAATTCGCGTGGCCTACACCTGGGTCAGCGTGGTCACACCCGGGGCCAAACCCGTGTTGGTGCAAGTGGGTGAGACGCTGGAAAAACGCTCGGTGCTGGCCACCGAAATTATCAAAGGCGTGATGCTGCCGCAGTTCGTCATCTTGCCGCTGGCGGTGTTGCTGGTGTGGCTGGCTTTGGCGCGCGGCATTCAACCGCTGAACTTGTTGGAAGAGCGTATTCGCCTACGCAAACCCGACGACTTAAGCCCGCTGGACGACCATTCGGTGCCCCTTGAAGTTGCGCCGCTAGTGGCCTCCATCAACGATTTGCTCACGCGCCTGAAAGAGTCCATCGCCACCCAAAAGCGCTTTTTGGCCGATGCCGCACACCAACTCAAAACACCGCTGGCAGGCTTGCGCATGCAGGCCGATTTGGCGCAACGCCAAGGCGCCAGTGCCGATGAGTTGAAGCAATCGCTGAAGTTAATTGGCTTGGCCAGCGTGCGCGCGACGCACACCGTGAACCAACTGCTGTCGCTGGCCCGCGCCGAAAGCGGCAGCACCCACATCGCCCGCAGCCCTTGCAACTTGGTGACGCTGGTGAGCGACGTGATTCAAGACTCGCTACCCCGCGCGATGGACAAACACATCGACCTCGGCTACGAGGGTGTGGACGCGGCGAGCACGGGCGTGCGCGTCAACGGCAACGCCACGCTGCTCAAAGAGTTGGTGCGTAACTTGGTCGACAACGCCATCAACTACACGCCCTCCACGGCCGAGCAACCCGGCGTCATCACCGTGCGCTTGCTGAGCGACCGCTTTGGCAAAGTCGCGGTCTTACAGGTGGAAGACTCAGGCCCAGGCATTCCAGAAGCCGAGCGTGATTTGGTGTTTCAGCCGTTTTACCGCGCCTTGGGCACGGGCGCGGAAGGCTCAGGCTTGGGCTTGCCCATCGTGATGGAAATTGCGCATCAGCACGACGCCACGGTTGTGCTGGAAGACGCGGCACCGGGCAAACCCATGCCGGGGGCGCGCTTCACGGTGCGCTTTTCTAACGCCCTGCTTTAAGGCCTTCTCTTACCCCGTGGGCTGACGCTTGGCGCAGCTGGGGTTAGCGCACGAAATTGGGTGCTCAGGCCTTGAACAAATTCAGCTGCAAGCGCTCCCGCTCGATCACGCGCTGAACCGGCGGGTGTGCCGCCACTTGCTGCACAAACGCCCACAGGGCGGGAAAGCCCTCGGGGTTGATGCCGGACATGCTGCCCCAACGGGTCAAGGTCAGCGCATAGGCGTCGAGCGGACCGAACTGGGCACCGGCCAACCATGCATCGCCACGCGCTTGTGCATCGATCACCAAGGTTTGCAACTCGACCAGCAGACCACGGTAAGTTTCCACCGCAAAGGCCTTGATGTCAGCCTGCACGTCGACAGACGAGCTGAATTTGTTGGGCAAGAACACATGCATGAACGTTGTGTGAACGGTGTTGTTCATCCATGCAAACGATTCGAGGGCTTTGGCACGCGCCATGCCAGCGGCGGGCAAGAAGCCCATCTGCGGGAACTTGCTGTCCAAGTACATGCAAATCGCCACGACCTGCGTGACGGCTTGACCCTCGTCCACCAACACAGGAACTTGACTGCGTGGGTTGATGGCCTTGTAGGCGGCGTCGTATTGCTCGCCCTTGTGCAGCTTCACCAGGGTCGGCTCAAAAGCCGTACCGCTGGCTTCCAACATGCAATGCGGTACAAAGGAACAAGCACCGGGGGCAAAGTACAAAGTCAAACTCATGATTTCTCCATCAAACGAACAGGTTGCGTGGCGGGCTTTTCAGCACAGGGCATGTTGCACAAGTCGTGGCCATTCACAGGGCACGCACGGTTGAACGTGACCACATGGTCAACTTCGGCGCGAATGCCAATCCACTCGCCCAGCTTGTGGTCGTGGTGGCTAGGCACATGGGCCATCACTGTCTCGCCCGTCATCAAGCGCAAGGTGTACAAAAACTCTGAGCCGCGAAATGATTTACGAATGATCTCGGCCTTCACCGTCGCATCGTCGTCGTGCACGATGTCATCAGCACGCAGCAGCACATCGCACTCGCCTGATGCAAACGTGCAGGGCAGCGGGCATTCGGCCACGTCTACCAAATCGCCCAAGGGCGTTTGCACGACGACTTGGTTGTTCACCTCGCGCAAGGTAGCGGGGGTGAACACACCATGACCAATGAACTCGGCCACAAAGCGCGTGGCAGGGCGGTGGTACAGCGTGTAGGCATCGTCCCACTGGTGCAGTCGGCCTTCAGACATGACGCCAATCACGTCGCCAATGGCAAACGCTTCCATTTGGTCGTGCGTGACAAACAAGGCGGTGGTTTGCGCCTCTTTCAAAATACCGCGTACTTCGAGGGCCAAACGCTCGCGCAACTCCACATCGAGGTTTGAAAACGGCTCGTCCAGCAACAAGAGCTGTGGCTTGGGTGCCAAAGCGCGGGCCAAGGCCACGCGCTGCTGCTGACCACCCGACAACTCGTGTGGATAGCGTTGTGTGCTGCTAGATAAGCCGACCAGTGCCAATACCTCGCGCACACGCGCTTCGCGCTCGGCACGCGGCAACTTGTACAAGCCAAAGCTCACGTTGTCTTGCACGCTCAAATGGGGGAAGAGTGCGTAGTCTTGAAACACCATGCCAATGCGGCGCGCCTCTGGGGCCACATGCGTGGCGGTACTGCTGACCACCGATTGCGCCAAACGAATTTCACCTGCGCTGGCACGCTCAAGACCCGCTACCGCGCGCAACAGAGTGGTTTTGCCGCAGCCCGAAGGGCCAATCAGCACGCCCATTTCTCCCGCACGCAGCGCCAACGAGACACGGTCTACAGACGGGCGGGGACGTTCCGGATAGCTGACAGATAGTTGGGCGACATCTAAAAACATCGGCTCATTGTAGGGAGGGAGATCTCCCACAACCCACTGTGTGCCTACCTACAATGCCGCATGGTTTTTGGCTCGCGCTTGTTCATTCGTTGTGTATTGCTTGTACTGGCACTGCTGTTGGCAATGCCGATATTGACCGTGCTTTTTTCTTGGGCGCAGTGGAATGACGCATCAGCCAGCATCTTGCGCGAGATGGCCAGTACGGTGTTACCCGACTATGTGGGCACCTCTTTGCTCTTATGCGTATTGGTCAGCATCGGCGTGGTCAGCATGGGCACGGTGTCTGCGGTGGCGGTGACCCTGTTTGACTTTCCGATGCGCCGCAGCTTGGAATGGGCGCTGCTCTTGCCACTGGCCATGCCGGCCTATGTGGTGGCCTATGCTTACACCGATTATTTGCAATTCAGCGGCCCGTTGCAAACGGGCCTCCGGGCCGCGTTGGGTCTAGAAGGCCGTGTGTTCCCCGACGTGCGCACCGTATTTGGCGCAGCTGTCGTGTTTAGCTTAGCGCTGTATCCCTATGTTTATTTGTTGGCTCGCACGGCACTTTCTGAGCGTGCCAACCATTTGATGGAAGCTGCGCGTTTGCTGGGTGCACCGCTGTCTCGCCGCATCCTGCATGTCGCCTTGCCGCTGGCTCGCCCCGCCATTGCAGCGGGCACGGCGCTGGCCTTGATGGAAACGCTGGCTGACTTTGGCGTGTCGAGCTACTTTGGCATTCAAACTTTTACAGCGGGCATTTACAAAGCCTGGCTGGTGATGGACAGCCGCATCGCAGCAGCGCAGCTGGCCACTTTGCTGTTGGTCGTTGTGGTCGTCTTGTTGGCAGCCGAGCAACGCGCGCAATCACGCTTGCGTTTTTCCAGTGCCCGCGGCGACCGCCACGGCAGCGAATCGCAACCTTTGAAGTTAAGCGGTGTGTCTGCCGCCTGTGTGTGGACGCTTTGCGCACTGCCCGTCTTGTGTGGTTTTGTATTGCCGGTGCTGTTCATGTTCCGCGCTTTGCTGCAAGGTGATGGCGTGATGGATTTGCCTTGGGACCGCTTTGTGCAATGGTCTGTCACCAGCTTGTCGCTGGGTTTGTTCACCGCGCTGCTTGCCGTCGGCGCCGCTTTGTTGCTGGCAGCGCAGGCACGTTTGCAACCCAATTGGCTGACCCGCCAAGTCATGGGCGTGGTGAGCTTGGGCTATGCCGTTCCGGGCGCGGTGATTGTGGTGGGCTTGCTGTTGCCGGTGGGTTGGGTACAAGCTACTTGGCCGCAGTCTGGCGTCGGCTTTTGGCTGACCGCCACGGTGTTGGGTTTGGTGTGGGCTTACCTCGTGCGCTTTGTGGCGGTAGCGTTGCAGTCGGTGCAAAGCGGCTATGCGCGTGTGCCGGCCTCGCTAGACGACAGCGCGCGCATGCTGGGTGTCTCGGGCTTCGCGATGGTGCGCCGTGTGCATTGGCCCTTGCTAAAAAAACCTGTGGCCGCCGCCACCCTGCTGGTCTTGGTCGATGTGATGAAAGAGCTGCCCGCCACCTTGGTGCTGCGACCCTTCAACACCGACACGTTGGCCGTCATGGCCTACCAACTCGCGCGTGACGAGCGCTTGGGGGAGGCGGCCTTGCCATCGCTGGCCTTGGTTTTGGTGGGCTTGCTGCCCGTCATCTTGCTCAGCCGCACGCTACGCCGCCACTGATCGCTGGCATCAAAACCTGCTTTTTGCACGGACTTTGACAGTCCGCAAACAAGAATGATTCGCATTTGTCGTAGACTTCTTCAAGCTTTTCAACTTGGAGTCGCCTCATGCGTCGCAATCGCTCAGTTTTAGTGTGGGCCCTGTCGTGCCTAGCCGCAGGCTGTTTCTGTACGCCAACGTTGGCCGACGAGGCCGTCATCAACTTGTACTCCGCCCGCCATTACCCCACGGATGAAGCCCTGTACAGCGACTTCACCAAGGCCACGGGCATCAAGATCAACCGCGTCGATTCGGACGACGCGGGCATACTCGCCCGTCTGAAGGCGGAAGGCTCAGCATCGCCCGCCGACGTGATCTTGCTGGTCGACGCCGCTCGCTTGTGGAAAGGCGAGGTTGATGGCATGTTTTCGCCCATCAAGTCCAAAACGCTAGAGACGGCAGTGCCTGCCCAACTGCGCGCCAAGCCCACCGATGACGGCGGCACCGCATGGTTTGGTTTGTCCACCCGCGCACGCGTGGTGGTGTACGACAAACTCAAAATCAAACGTGAGGACGTCGACACCTACGAAGAACTGGCAGACCCGAAAAACAAAGGCAAGCTGTGCATTCGCTCTGGCTCTCACCCCTACAACCTGAGTTTGTTTGGCGCGATGACCGAACACCTCGGTCCCGCTGCTACTGAAAACTGGCTCAAAGGCATGGTCGACAACATGGCCCGCGCACCCAAAGGCGGCGATACCGACCAAATCAAAGCGGTGGCCAGCGGCGAGTGCGGCATTGCCGTGACCAACACCTATTACTTGGCGCGCTTGATGCGCTCCACCAACCCTGCCGACAAAGCGCTGCTCGAACGCGTGGGCGTGGTGTTTCCCAACCAACAAAGCTGGGGCACACACGTGAACGTGGCTGGTGGCGCGGTGGCGCGTTATTCAAAGAACCCAACCAACGCCGTGAAGTTTTTGGAATACCTGGTCAGCCCCGGGGCACAAAACCACTTTGCCAACGGCAACAACGAGTGGCCCGTGGTCAAAGGTATGAAGCTGGACAACCCCGCCCTTCAAGCCATGACAGGAGGCAACTTCAAAAGCGAGCTGGTACCCATCAGCGCTGTGGGCATGAACCAAATTAAAGTGCAACAAATGTTGGACCGCGTGGGTTTCAAATAAGGCGTACTCAATCGCTCTCATTGAGACAAACAATCACGGCCGCACAGAAGCGTCACATTTCTTGGTTAACATTTACGCCAATGAGTCTTTCTCATTCGATAGTTTTTAACAACCACCCAAAGGAAACCACATGTCTTTGATCAACACACAAGTTCAGCCTTTCAAAAACCAAGCCTTCCACAACGGCAAGTTCATCGAAGTGACCGAAGCCACGCTCAAAGGCAAGTGGAACGTGTTCATCTTCATGCCAGCCGCTTTCACCTTCAACTGCCCCACAGAAATCGAAGACGCTGCTGACAACTATGCAGCTTTCCAAAAAGCCGGCGCTGAGGTGTACATCATCACGACCGACACCCACTTCTCACACAAAGTGTGGCACGAGACTTCGCCAGCTGTGGGCAAAGCCAAGTTCCCATTGGTCGGCGACCCCACACACAAGTTGACACGCGCTTTTGGCGTGCACATCGAAGAAGACGGCTTGGCATTGCGCGGCACTTTCGTGATCAACCCAGAAGGCATGATCAAGACCATGGAAGTCCATTCCAACGAAATCGCACGTGACGTGTCTGAGACATTGCGCAAGTTGACTGCTGCTCAGTACACCGCCGCTAACCCAGGCCAAGTGTGCCCAGCGAAGTGGAAAGAAGGCGCGAAGACTTTGGCTCCTTCCATCGACTTGGTCGGCAAGATCTAATTTTTGCCCGCGAAATCTGCCTTGCTCACGCTAGGCAGACTTCAACTCAACCCTGCGAACGCAGGGCGCTGAGCGCAGCGCACATCAAGCACTAGCTGGCGTGCGCTGTACCCAGCGAACCCCACCCCCAATTCATCACCAAGGTCAGCGTACCTCGCGCATGGCCTGGGGTTTTTGCACCCTGAAACAGGAGAACACCATGCTCGACGACGCACTCAAAACCCAACTTCAACAGTACCTTGCCCTGCTGCGCCAGCCCATCCGCTTGATCGCCTCCTTGGACGACAGCGAAACCGGCAAAGACATGGGCGAGTTGCTCAACACCATCGTGGGCCTGTCTGACAAAGTCACGCTCGACTCCTTGGGTAACGATGCACGCAAGCCTTCATTTGCCGTGGTGCGCGAAGGTGAAAACCAAGGCGTGCGCTTTGCAGGCTTGCCACTCGGCCACGAGTTCACCTCGTTGGTGTTGGCCCTGTTATGGACCGGCGGTCATCCACCCAAGGTGGAACAAGATGTGATTGACAGCATCAAGGGCCTGGACGGCGACTTCAACTTTGAGGTCTATATGTCCCTGAGCTGCCACAACTGCCCCGACGTGGTGCAAGCCCTCTCGCTCATGGCCATCGTCAACCCCAAGGTCAAAACCGTGGTGATCGAAGGCGGCGCGTTCCAGAAGGAAGTGGAAGAGCGCCAAATCATGGCTGTGCCCATGGTGTTCTTGAACGGCCAAGTGTTCGGTTCAGGCCGCATGAGCGTGGAAGAAATCGTGGCCAAGCTCGACACCAACGCCGCCGCCCGCGACGCCGTGAAGATGAGCGAGAA
Organism: Comamonadaceae bacterium; assembly: GCA_947371915.1. Lineage (GTDB taxonomy): Bacteria > Pseudomonadota > Gammaproteobacteria > Burkholderiales > Burkholderiaceae_C > Limnohabitans. Next base: position 12,676 of record CANBRM010000036.1, read on the forward strand.
AGCCCCTTACGACGTGTTGATCGTGGGTGGTGGCCCGGCCGGCGCTGCGGCTGCTGTGTATGCCGCCCGCAAAGGCATCCGCGTGGGCATTGCCGCCGAGCGTTTTGGCGGCCAGTTGAACGACACCATGTCGATTGAAAACTACATCTCGGTGTTAGAGACCAACGGCCCCAAACTCGCCGCTGACCTTGAAGCGCAAGTCCACCACTATGGCGTGGACATCATGGCCATGCAACGCGCCAGCAAAATTGTGTCTGCTGAACAAACCGGTGGCATGACCGAAGTGCACTTGGAAAACGGCGGCGTGCTCAAAGCCAAGAGCGTCATCTTGTCCACTGGCGCACGTTGGCGCAATGTGAACGTGCCCGGCGAAGCCGAGTACAAAAACAAAGGCGTGGCCTACTGCCCACACTGCGACGGCCCCTTGTTCAAAGGCAAGCGCGTGTCTGTGATCGGCGGCGGCAACTCAGGCGTGGAAGCCGCCATTGATTTGGCTGGCCTCGTCGAACACGTCACGCTGATTGAGTTTGCTGACCAACTCAAAGCCGATGCCGTGTTGGTCAACAAGCTCAAGAGCTTGCCCAATGTGACCATCCATGCGAATGCCCAAACCACAGAAATCACGGGCGAGGGCGGCAAGGTCAATGGCCTGAGCTACAAAGACCGCGCCACGGATGTGGTGCACCACATTGCGTTGGAAGGTGTGTTCGTTCAAATCGGCTTGGTGCCCAACACTGAGTTCTTGAAAGGCAGCTTAGAGCTCAGCAAGTTCGGCGAAATCGAAATTGACGCCAAAAACCACACCAGCCTGCCCGGCGTGTTTGCGGCGGGCGACTGCACCACCGTGCCCTACAAGCAAATCATCATCGCCGCGGGTGAAGGCTCGAAGGCCGCTTTGTCAGCCTTTGATTATTTGATTCGCCAACCTGTGGTGGCTTAAGGCTTAGTCGCAGCGCGCAAGGTCAGGTGTTCAGGATGCCACTGGTCTTGCACGCGCTGCGGCTCTCGCACCTCCGTGGGTCCTAAGCCCAAGACCCGCAAACCTTCTTGGTGCCACAGCGCCAAAAGCACGTTGCACACAAGGAGCGCCCAAGCGACGTAGCGCCAGAAAAAAGGGTGTTTCATAGACAGGGCTCCATCAAAAAATAGCGGCATTCAGCGCACAAAGTTCACGCAGCAAAAACTCATGCGGCAGTCCGTGGCCGCACACTCACCTCGGCGCTGGTGATGGCCTCTTGCCCCAGATCTGTGTCCACCAACAAAGCCCCCGTTGCGTCGACCCCACGAGCGATGCCTGTGCGTCCATCGCTCAAAGTGACCGGCATATCCAGCAAGGCGTCACGGGCATTGAAGGCGTTTTGCAAGGGCGCAAAACCGCCACGCTCAAATGCCAACACAGTGGCCAACAAAGGTGCAGCCACCTTGACCAAGGCTTCAGGAGCGGTGATGCCCGTTTGCAAGTCATGCAGACCCAAGGGCGCGGTCGAGAGTCCCTCGGCTTGCGGAGGCGCGATGTTGATGCCCACGCCCACCACGCAGTAACGCGAGGGCAAACGCGGATCAACAGGCGCGGCGCTCCAAGCCGCGTGCGGCGCAGACTGCGCGCTCGCCGGTCCCGTCGCCACCGCGGTTTCAATCAAGATGCCGGCCAACTTGCCCCAACCCTGGGGCGTGCCCGGGCGGGCCACCCACAAGTCATTGGGCCACTTCAAGCGCACACCCAAGTCGCCTTGCGGGTCCAAGCTGCGCGCCAAAGACAAGCCCACCGCCAACGACAAGCCTGACCAGTCCTGTGGCGCTAAGGGCAGACCCAGTGAAAAAGTCAGGGCGCTGCCCGCTTGACCATGCCAAGCACGCCCCAAACGGCCACGACCTGCGGTCTGCGCTTCGGCCACCAACAGCACGGGGTCGGTTTGCCCCGCACGGGCACGGCGCATGAGCTCGGTGTTGGTGGAGTCGATCTCGGGCAGCACCTCCACCGTCAAGCCTGGTAGCAAGGCCACCAGAGCCAGCCACAGGTCTTCAGCAGGCCAAATCAGGGGCGTGGTGGGCTTGGGCATGCGCACTCAGCGCTTTTTGACTGAGCGGGCCTTGGGTGTCTTCGCGGCCTTGGGCGGCGCGGACAGCTCAGCCGACGACGCCAGCAAAGTGCCACGGCACTTCTTAGCGCCGCACCAGCAGGGGTACTCGGCTTTGAGTTTGTCGGTCAGAGGCTCGTCAACCACCAAGCCGTAGTCGTAATTGAGCTCTTCGCCGGCCAAGATGTTTCGCTTAGCTTTGATGAAGATGCGGCCGTTCACCTCGTCAGGCTCGCAATTGGGTTTGCACGAGTGGTTGATCCAACGCGAGGAGTTGCCGCCGTACTTGGCGTCAATCACATGGCCTTCGTCGATGTGAAAGTAAAACGTGTGGTGCGGGTCTTGCGGATCATGCGGGTGGCGACGCAGCGCTTCTGGCCAGGTGATGATCTCGCCCACATATTCAATGATGGTTTCGCCTTGCGCAAAGTCAGAGACAGCAAACACGCCCTTGCCGTGCACGCCAGAACGGCGAGTTTGAATACGTCGACCGGAAATGGGGGCAGGGGCTTTTGTGGACACGGATTTTTTTCTGTTAACTTAAATACATACGCATGTGTGCGTGTGCGCCCGTGGGCGCGCGTGCGCACGCGAGAAACGCAAATTGTAGTGGTGAGTTTTCTAAGGAACTTTGAAATGAGCAAAACCCTCGTGATCGCCGAAAAACCTTCGGTCGCGCAAGACATCGTGCGCGCACTCACGCCTGTGGCGGGGAAGTTCGAAAAACACGACGACCACTTCGAGAGCGACACCTATGTGGTGTCCAGTGCCGTGGGCCACTTGGTCGAAATCCAAGCACCTGAAGAGTTCGACGTCAAACGTGGCAAATGGAGCTTTGCCAACTTGCCCGTCATTCCGCCGTACTTCGATTTGAAGCCCGTCGAGAAAACCAAAACCCGTTTGAACGCCGTCGTGAAGCTGGCCAAACGCAAAGACGTGACCGCCCTCATCAACGCCTGTGACGCGGGCCGCGAAGGTGAGCTGATCTTCCGCCTGATCGAGCAATACGCCGGCGGCAAAAAACCGCTCGACAAACCGGTGAAGCGCCTGTGGTTGCAATCCATGACACCCCAAGCCATTCGCGATGGTTTCGATTCGCTGCGCAGCGAAAAACAAATGCAAGGCTTGGCCGACGCCGCACGCAGCCGCTCCGAAGCCGACTGGCTGGTGGGCATCAACGGCACACGCGCCTTGACCGCGTTCAACTCACGTGAAGGTGGCTTCTTCTTGACCACCGTGGGTCGCGTGCAAACGCCCACACTGTCGGTGGTGGTGGAGCGCGAAGAACAAATTCGCAAGTTCATCAGCCGTGACTTCTGGGAAATTCACGCGGCCTTCAAAGTCGAAGCCGGCAGCTACCCCGCCAAGTGGTTCAACCCCGAGCACAAAAAAGACGCCGAAGACGCCGAGAAAAAACACGACCGCGTGTGGAGCGAAGCCGAGGCCTTCGCCATTGCCGACGCCGTGCGCCACCAACTCGCCACCGTCACCGAAGAAAGCAAACCCACCACCAAAGCCAGCCCCGGTTTGTTTGACTTGACCTCGCTGCAACGCGAAGCCAACGGCCGCTTTGGCTTCTCGGCCAAAACCACTTTGGCTTTGGCGCAAAGCTTGTACGAGCGCCACAAAGCGCTGACCTACCCGCGTACCGACTCACGCCATTTGCCTGAAGACTACGTGCCCGTGGTCAAGCAAACCTTTGAGATGCTGGCCGACAGCGGCATGAAGCACTTGGCGCCCCACGCCTTGGTGGGCTTGAACAACAACTACGTGCGCAAACTGCCCCGCGTGTTTGACAACAAAAAGGTCAGTGATCACTTCGCCATCATCCCGACCTTGCAAGCGCCCAGCGGTTTGTCTGACGCCGAACAAAAGCTGTACGACATGGTGGTGCGCCGCTTCTTGGCCGTGTTCTTCCCCAGCGCTGAATACATGGTGACCACGCGCATCAGCACCGTCAAAGCGGCAGGCAAGGACCACAACTTCCGCACCGAAGGCAAAGTGCTGGTCAACGCCGGTTGGATGGCCGTGTACGGCAAAGACGCCGCGCAAGAAGCCACCGACAACGAAGAAGACGGCAAGACCCTCGTGGCCTTGAAAGCAGGCGAGTCCGCCAAGAACGAACTGGCCGATGCCAAAGGCCTCAAAACACGCCCCCCCGCACGCTACAGCGAAGCCACCTTGCTCGGCGCGATGGAAGGCGCAGGCAAGTTGGTGGAAGACGACGAGTTCCGCGAAGCCATGCAAGAAAAAGGCTTGGGCACACCTGCCACGCGCGCGTCCATCATTGAAGGCTTGATCAACGAAAAGTATTTGCTGCGCGATGGCCGCGAAATGCTGCCCACCGCCAAAGCGTTTCAGCTGTTCACCCTGCTGCGCGGCTTGGGCGTGGAAGAGTTGTCCAAGCCCGAACTCACCGGCGGCTGGGAATACAAACTCTCGCAGATGGAGCAAGGCCAATTGAGCCGCGAAGCCTTCATGCGCGAGATCGCCGAGATGACGCAGCACATCGTCAAAAAGGCCAAAGAGTTCGACCGCGACACCATTCCTGGTGACTACGCCACTCTCAAAACACCGTGCCCCAAATGTGGCGGCGTGGTGAAAGAAAACTACCGCCGCTACGCCTGCGTGGGCCAAGACGGCGCAGCCGCCGAGTCTGGCGACCACGGCACGGGCTGCGGCTTCTCGATCAGCAAAATTCCGGGTGGCCGCACCTTTGATGCCGCCGAAGTCGAGCAGTTCTTGACCGACAAAAAGATTGGCCCCTTGGAAGGCTTCCGCTCCAAAGCGGGCTGGCCGTTCACCGCCGAAATCGCCCTCAAATACAGCGAAGAAGACCAGAACTGGAAACTCGAATTCGACTTTGGCGATGACAAAAACGGCGACTCCGGCGAGATCGTGGAATTTGGCGATGCACCCAGCTTGGGCAACTGCCCCAAGTGCGGCAGCCCCGTGCATGACCACGGCAGCAACTACGTGTGCAGCAAAGCCGTGCCCACGCACGCACAAGCCACGCCGAGCTGCGACTTCAAGAGCGGCAAGATCATCTTGCAGCAACCCGTCGCGGCCGAGCAAATGACCAAGTTGCTGAGCGAAGGTAAAACCGACTTGCTCGACAAGTTTGTGTCCATGCGCACACGCCGCGCCTTCAAAGCGTTCTTGCAGTGGGACGCCGAAGCCGGCAAGGTCAACTTCGCGTTTGAGCCGCGTACCAGCAAGTACCCACCCAAAGGTGGCAAGACGCCGACCACCAACGCGCTGATCAAAGCCGCGGGCAAAAAAGCGCCGGCGAAAACCACCAAGGCCACCAAAGCCAAAGCTGAAAAACCTGCCAAAGTGGCCAAAGAAAAAGCACCACGCAAAGTCACCGCAGGCTACCTGCCCAGCGCCGACTTGGCCGCCGTGATTGGCGCCGAAGCAGTGGCCCGTACCGAAGTGATCAAAAAGCTGTGGGACTACATCAAAGCCAACGGCTTGCAAGACGCCACCAACAAGCGCGCCATCAACGCCGATGCCAAACTATTAACCGTGTTCGGCAAGCCCCAAGTGACCATGTTTGAACTGGCTGGCATCGCAGGCAAGCACCTGCGCCCCGTGGGTGAGTAATTCAGGTGAACCAACAAGAGTGAACGCATGTCTTTGAATGCCGCCCCCGAAAGCACGCCGCTGATTGCCACCCCCCAGGCCATGCACTTCGCACAAGTGCTGCCCCTGCAAAGTGGTGCCAGCCTGCGCGACTACACCCTGGCCTATGAAACCTACGGCAGCTTGAACGCCGACCGCTCCAACGCCGTGTTGGTGTGCCACGCCCTCAACGCCTCGCACCATGTGGCTGGCGTCTATGAAGGCCAAGCCAAAAACGAGGCTGGTGGGACAACATGATTGGCCCCGGCAAGCCCGTGGACACCAACCATTTCTTTGTGATTGGCGTCAACAACCTTGGCTCCTGCTTTGGCTCCACCGGCCCCATGCACACCAACCCAGACACGGGCAAGGTCTACGGCGCCGACTTTCCCGTGGTCACGGTGGAAGACTGGGTGAATGCCCAAGCCTTGTTGCTCGACCGTTTGGGCATCCAGCAACTCGCCGCTGTTTTGGGCGGCAGCTTGGGCGGCATGCAAGCGCTCAGCTGGACACTGCAACACCCCGAGCGCGTGCGTCACGCCGTGGTGGTGGCCAGTGCGCCTAACTTAACGGCCGAGAACATCGCGTTCAACGAAGTCGCGCGTCGCGCCATCGTGACCGACCCTGACTTTCATGGCGGCCATTTCTACCAACACGGCGTGGTGCCGCAACGCGGTTTACGCATCGCCCGCATGGTGGGTCACATCACGTACCTCAGCGACGATGTGATGAACGAGAAGTTCGGTCGTGAGTTGCGCGAGCCGCAAGTGGGCAGCGCCACGGGCTACAAGTACTCCACGCAAGACGTGGAGTTTCAAATCGAAAGCTACCTGCGCTACCAAGGCGACAAGTTCAGCGAGTACTTTGACGCCAACACCTATTTGCTCATCACACGCGCCCTCGATTACTTCGACCCCGCACGCACCTACGGTGGCAATTTGTCAGCAGCCTTTGCGCGCACCCAAGCCAAGTTTTTGCTGGTCAGCTTCACCACCGATTGGCGCTTCTCCCCCGAGCGCAGCCGCGAAATGGTGCGTGCCTTGCTCGACAACCAGCGCGACGTGAGCTACGCCGAAATCGACGCGCCACACGGCCACGATGCCTTCTTGCTCGACGACGCCCGCTACATGAACGTGGTGCGCTCGTACTTTGCGCGTATCAGCGGCGAGTTGCCCGCCTTGGCCACGCACACCGGAGGCGCCGCATGACACACGACAACTTGCTGGCCATCGCCGCGCTCGTGCCCCACGGCAGCCGCGTGCTCGACCTCGGCTGCGGCGACGGCGCTTTGCTGGCCCACCTGCAACAGCACAAAGCCTGC
>CANBRM010000037.1 GCA_947371915.1 Comamonadaceae bacterium
CCTTCCACGTCAAACATGGCGCTGTCGGGAAAGCCACCTGCAAAGCTGATGATGCCGGGCTTACCCAACAGTTTGAACAGTTCACGAATGGCGGAGGTTTCAACGTTGTTGAGGCGGTCGGCGAACTGCATAGTTGAGGGCATGGTAGGGAATAATGGTCGTATGAAAACACAGGACATTGAGCCTTTTTTTGCGACGCTGAAAGCAGCCAATCCGCAGCCCAATACCGAGTTGGAATATACCAGCGTGTTTGAGTTGTTAGCCGCTGTGCTGCTGAGCGCACAAGCCACCGATGTGGGCGTGAACAAGGCCACACGCAAGCTGTTTGCGGTGGCCAACACGCCACAACAAATTTTAGATTTGGGCCTCGACGGTCTAGAGAGCTACATCAAGACGATTGGTCTGTACCACAGCAAAGCCAAACACTTGATGCAAACCTGCCGCATCTTGGTGGAGCAACACCACAGCGTGATACCGCGCACACGCGAAGCGCTAGAAGCCCTACCTGGCGTAGGCCGAAAAACCGCCAACGTGGTGTTGAACGTCGCTTTTGGAGAGCCCACCATGGCAGTAGACACGCACATTTTTCGCGTGGGCAATCGCACCGGTTTGGCCCCCGGAAAAACGCCGCTGGCGGTGGAGATGCAATTGATGAAACGCATTCCACCCCAGTACTTGGTAGACGCACACCACTGGCTCATCTTGCATGGCCGTTATGTGTGCCAAGCCCGCAAGCCGCTGTGCTGGCAATGTGGCGTGTCTGAGTTTTGTAGCTTCAAGCCCAAAACACCCAAGCCCTGATCAGTGAAACTCTCTCTCGTGCATCCAAGCGGCATGCTTAGGGGCTTGCTTGGTTTGGCTCCACTCTTCGAGCATCGCCCACTTCACATCATCGAGTTTTTGGTACATCTCCGGCGTACCCACATCACAGGCGAGTTCTAAGCGGTGACCGTTGGGGTCGAAGAAATAAATCGACTTGAAGATGGCGTGATCGGTGATGCCCAACACCTCCACCCCGCCCGCTTGCAATTGCGCTTTGGCGGCTTCCAGTGCCTCCATGCTCTCCACCTTGAAGGCGATGTGCTGAACCCACTCGGGTGTGTTGAGGTCGCGCCCCATCGCGGGCGCGGTGGGCAATTCAAAAAATGCCAGCACATTGCCGTTGCCTGCATCTAAAAACACATGCATGTAAGGGTCTGGTGCTTTGGTGCTGGGCACCAAGTCTTCGGCAATGGCCAACACAAAGTTCATGTTCAGGTGCTTGACATACCACTCGACGGTTTCTTTGGCGTCCTTGCAGCGGTAGGCGACGTGGTGCATGCGGTCGATTTTCATCAGGGGTCTCCTTTTACAACTTGGGTTCTTGGATGAGGTCAGCACGCGCCAAAGCCAAAGCTTCACGCAGCACATGCATGTCACCCACATGGTTGGCCAGCAGCAAGATGAGCTTGGCATTCACCAAGGCACTTTGCGCATCACTCAAATCGCGATGCGTGTCGATCAAGGCTTGGTAAAAGTCGTCGCCTGGCGTGAAATCACGAAAGTAGCGTTTGCCTTGTTCGTTGAAATTCGGGGCTAAATTGAGATGGGGCATGGTGTGGACCTTGTGCTCAAACATGGCAAGTGGCTTGATTCTGGGCAGCTTTGAGCCACGCTGGGTTGAAACGTCGCGTACGCGCGCACACATGTTGATCGGGGCGCACCAACCACACGCTGCCAACGTGTGCGTCGTAGCGCTTGGCAAACAAGCCTTGCGTGTCTACATAAACCGGCAGCCCTTCGATGGCACCGGCGTGGCGGCAGATCACAGCGGCATGAACAGGCACAGGCCCATCCGCGAGGTCCATCAAGGCTTGACGTGTTGAAGCATCGAGCTGTCCGACTTCATCGACAAACACCAAGCACTGAAAGCGGTGCCCCATCTGGTCCAGCAGCCAAACGTCTTGGCCATTGATTTGAATGGGTGCGTCGTCCATCGGTGCGCCGGGCAGCATGTGGCCCTCAAACGCATCCGTATCGGGCGTGTTGAGTGCTGACTCGGTGATGAAACTCGGCACGGACAAACGCCCCGAGTTGACCAATTTGCGCGCAAACGGGTGATGCCGCGCCAACGCCAAGGCCGCATCACGGAACACGCGGCTGGTGGCGGTTTTGGGCGTCAAGAAATCGGTCGAACGGGTGGAATTCAAAATGTTTTCATCGGCCGCAAAACCACGCTCGGTGTTGTAGGTGTCGAGCAAGGCTTGGGGTGCCAAACCACGCAGCACCAAGGCCAACTTCCACATCAAACCATCGGCGTCTTGAATGCCAGAGTTCGCGCCACGCGCACCAAAGGGCGACACCTGATGCGCCGCGTCGCCCACAAACAACAAGCGCTTGTGGCGAAAGTCTTTCATGCGGCGACATTGGAAGGTGTAGATGCTGACCCACTCCAACTCAAACGGGCGCTCGTCACCCAACATCGCTTGCAAACGCGGCAGCACCCGCTCAGGCTTTTTCTCTTCTTCAGGATCGGCATCCCAACCCAGTTGAAAGTCGATGCGCCACACGTTGTCGGCTTGCTTGTGCAGCAGCACGCTTTGGCCAGGGTGAAACGGCGGGTCAAACCAAAACCAACGTTCGGCTGGAAACTCGGCCTTCATCACCACGTCGGCAATCAAGAAACGGTCTTTGAACACATGACCTTCGATGTCCAAACCCAACATGCGGCGCACAGGACTGCGTGCGCCATCGCCCACGATCAACCAATCGGCCTCAATCTCAAACTCACCGTCCGGCGAGGACACGCGCACGCAGGCGTGGTCATCGTGCGAGGTGACGCCCACCACTTGGCATTTCCATCGAATGTCCACGCCCAGCTCAAGGGCGCGGTTGACCAAGGCTTCTTCCAAGTAGTACTGCTGCAGGTTGATCATGCCTGGGCGCTTGTGACCGGGGTCGGGCACCAAGTTGAATTGGTAGACCTCTTGCTGTTGCCGGAAGGTGCGGCCAATGTTCCAGCTCACCCCCTTCTCGCACAAGGGCTGCCCCACGCCCAAACGGTCCAAGACCTCTAAGGTGCGCTTGGCGTAACACACGGCACGCGAGCCCACCGACACCGAATCGTCTTCATCGAACAGCAAGACCTCTAAACCTTGCAAGCGTGCGTCAATGGCGGCAGCCAACCCCACAGGGCCCGCACCAATGACGATGAGGGGCCTGCGCTGCGGCGGCTGCGTCATCAAGTCGGTCGGTGCGACGTAGTTAAATTTTGGATAGGTGTAGGAACCCATGGCGCTTGTCTCCTATTTGGGCGGCGCATTTTTGATGTTCAAAAGTTTAACATTGGTAAATCAGTTTCTCTAAACGAAATTTAATTCACCCATTTAAAAAACACACTCGCATAAAAAAAGGCCACACACGGTGGCCTTCTTTTGGATGGTGACAAACGATCAGTCCGCGTAGATACCGGCCTTGCGAATCACAGGGCCCCACTTCTTGATTTCAGCCTCCAAATGGGTTTTCAAGCCCGCTGGGGTGACTTTGTCCATGGGCGGCACGTCTGAGCTCAAATCGGCCAAGCGTTGTTTGACCATCGGGTCTTGCAAAGCAGCGCGCAAGGCCACGTTGATCTTGTCGATCACCGCAGCAGGCGTGTCTTTGGGCGCGTACATGCCGTGCCACACTTTGACTTCAAAGCCCTTCAAGCCTTGTTCATCCAGCGTTGGCACATTCGGCAATGCGCTCAAACGCTTCAGCGTGGTCACGCCATACACCTTGACGCGTGCTTCTTTGATCAACGGCACGGTTTGTGTCGTTTGGTCGCACAACAGGTCCACTTGGCCACCCAGCAAATCGTTCATTGCGGGGCCAGTGCCTTTGTAGGGAATGGTGTTGAGGTCGGTTTCCATGGCGGTCATGAACAACAAACCACACAAGTGAGAGACGGCGCCTAACCCTGCATTGGCCAACGACACCTTCTCTTTGTTGGCCTTGATATAGGTTTGAAGTTCCGCAAAGTTGTTGGCCGGAAAGTCTTTGCGCGCCAACATGGTCATGGGCACATCGACCACTTGTCCGATGTATTCAAAGTCTTTCAGCGGGTCAAACGACAACTTTTTGTACAAGGCGGGTGCCGTGGCCATGCCCATGTGGTGAATAAAAATGGTGTGCCCGTTGGGCGCCGCACGCGCCACACGTGCGGCTGCGATGGTGCCGCCAGCGCCCACGGTATTCTCAACTAACACGGTTTGCCCCAAAGACTTGCCCATGGGAATGGCAATCATGCGTGCCACCACGTCGGTGGGCCCACCCGCCGCAAAAGGCACCACCAAGCTGATGGGCTTGTCTGGAAACGCAGGGGCTTGGGCATTTGCCGCGCCAGTGGCCACGCCACACACGGCAGCGCAGGCCCAAAGCAAAGTTTTCAGTTGTCGGTTCATGCTTGTCTCCATTTATAAAAATTAGTTGTGCGCATCATCGTTCACGACGCTGATCACTGTGAATCCTTGATTACCCGCGCTGTCATGCCTGCGACAAAATTTGCCGAGCCAGACGCAGCACAGGCGGATCGACCATCTTGCCGTCCACGCTGAACGCACCGCCTCCGGCGGCCACTTCGGCCGCCAACACGCGATTGGCCCAGTCTTGTTGAGCGGCTGAGGGGGTGAACGCTTGGCGGACCGGCTGCAACTGTGCGGGGTGAATGCACAACTTGGCAAAAAATCCAAACCGTCGGCTTCGGGCCGCATCAGATTGCACCAAGGCCGTGTCTTGCGTGCTGGTGCTCACGCCATCGATGGGTGGCGGCAAGTCGGCACAACGCGATGCCAAGACCAGCTGAAAACGCACGGGGCCCAACTCCGCTTCATCGGCCTCGCAGGCCATGCCCAAATCAGCTTGCAAGTCCAAATGCCCCAAAGCCAAGCGCAGAACCTGTGGGGCTTGCGCGATGGCATCGAGGGCGCGCACGCCTTGGGCTGTTTCGATCAAAGGAATGAGTTGCAGCTGTGCTGAACCCGCCTGCGCGACACGCTTGAGCTCTGCCACCGATTCGGCTTTGGGCACCATCACGGCACTCAAACCTTCCAGTGTGCCCAACCAAGCCAAGTCAGCGGCAGCCTCCGTGCCACTCAAGGCATTGATGCGGATGAGCACACGCGCCCGCTTCACGGCAGACCATGCGCGCCAAGCCGCACCGATCGCATCACGCGCAGCGACTTTATCGGCCAGGGGCACCGCATCTTCAAGGTCCAGAATCACGGCATCGGCACCGCTCATCAAAGCCTTGTCAAAGCGATCTGGGCGGTGGCCTGGCACAAATAAAAATGTACAGGCGCGGGCTAAGGGGCCAAGGTTAGACATAAGGTGGGCAACCAAACTTAGACACACTCAAGCGTGCAAGGGCAGCACACGCTGAACGCTCGGCCACTGCATAACTTGCCAAAGCTGGGCCACAGCGGCGCTCATTTCTTCTGGCGTCGCACCACCGCTGTACGCGGCCAGTCGCAAAGCTTTGGCGGTGATTTCGTCACGGCTCAGGGTGTTGCTTGGGTCGCCTTTGGGCTCATCCACGCGCCCGTGCAACACGCGGCCGTCCGTCGTGTGCACGGTGACCTTGCCAATCCATCGCTGCGGGTAAGCGGTGTCCACCTCCTCGTCCAACACCATCTCCACTTTGTCGCGCAAGGCTTGGGTAATGTCGTCTTTGAAATGCTGGTCAAACTCGCTCAAACCCGCATGTTCAAAGCGCGCCACCAAGGCCAACACCGTGCCCATGCTGAACTTGCTTTGGTGCACGGTGCTCGGGTTTGTGACGGGGCCCAGAACGTCAATCGCGCCTTGGTGCACATGGGTGACCACGCGCGCCAAGTCGGCAATTTTGAGCTGCTGGTCTTGCATCACTTTCAGCAAGGCGTCGGCCGCAGGGTGTGTGTGACGGCACGAGGCGTGGTACTTGAACGAGGTTTCCGCCGTGGCCCAACGGGTACCCAAGCCCTCAGTGAGTTTGCGCACATCGGCATCGGTGGACATGCCCGCAGCCATGCCTTGAGGACCTTCCAAAATTTGTGCCGCCCCGGTGAAGTTGTCTTTGGCCAAATAAGCGGCCATCAAACCGGCACCTGCCGCGTGGGCGGTGTGCAATTGTTTGGAATCTGCCGCCGTGCGCAAGAACTCCCACAGGCCTGCGGACTGCGTACCGGCCGAGCCAAACGCATGCTGCATCTGCGTGGCATTGAGCCCCAGCAAATGCCCCACCCCAGCAGCAGCAGCCAAGGTGCCCGCCGTGCCCGTGGTGTGAAACACGCGGTAATGCGAGCGTCCTAAAAACTCACCCACACGAATACCCACCTCGTAACCCGCCACGGCCGCGGTGATGAGTTGTGCACCGCTGGCCCCTAAGGCTTGCGCGACAGCCAACACGGGCGAGAACACCACCGTGGCTGGGTGAAACACCGAGCCGTTGTGCACGTCGTCTTGCTCGGCCACATGCGATGCGGCGGCATTGGCCATCGCCGCCCAATAAGGGCTGGTGGTACGGCGGTTGGTCAACACCTCGCTGGGGCCGGATGCAGGCCCCATGCTCAAGGCGAACTTGGTCAAGGTTTCGACGGGACGCGATCCATGACCTGCAATGGCTGAGCCGAACCAATCGACCCACAGGTCTTCGGTTTTGCGCAGCACATGCTCAGGAATGTCAGCGGTCTTCAGGTTCGCCGCAAAGGCTGCGAGCGTGGCGGTAGCGCTGGAGGGCACGGTTGTGGAAATGGCATTCATCGTTGAACTCCCAGTTCTTTCAAAATCGCTTCGGTGTGCTCGCCCACTTTAGGAATAGCACCCATGCGGTAATCAAACGCGCTTTGTTTGCCGGGTGGCAACAAGGCGGGCAAGTCGCCTGCAGGCGAGTCGACCGAGGTCCAGCGTTCACGCGCTTTGAGCTGCGGATGGGCCCACAGCTCAGCCATGGTGTTCATACGCGCGTTGGCGATTTGCGCCACATCCAAACGCGCAATCACTTGCTCAGCCGTCAACGCGGCAAAGGTGTCGAGGATGATTGTTTGCAAGTCATTGCGGTTGGCGTTGCGGCGGGCATTGCTGTCAAAACGTGCGTCTTTGGCCAGCGCGGGTTGCTGCAACACATGTTGGCAAAACTGCACCCACTCACGTTCGTTTTGCAAGCCCAACATCACCGTGCCACCATCGCCAGCGGCGAACGGTCCATACGGGTAAATGGTGGCGTGCGCCGCGGCGCTGCGTGGTGGTGGCGAGGCGTTATCCATCGCGTAGTACATGGGGTAACCCATCCACTCGCCCAAGGCTTCGAGCATGGACACATCGATGTGTGAACCCTCGCCTGTTTTGTCACGCTGAATCAGTGCCGACAAAATGTTGGTGTAGGCGTACATGCCCGCAGCGATGTCGGCAATCGAGTTGCCGCTTTTGCTGGGTTGATCAGGCGTGCCGGTGATGCTCAAGAAGCCCGCTTCGCTTTGGATGAGCAAGTCGTAAGCTTTTTTGTCGCGGTACGGACCATCGTTGCCATAGCCCGAGATGTCGCACACGATGAGGCGCGGGTTCTCGGCGCGCAGAGTGGCGGCATCCAAGCCCATGCGGCCCGTCGCACCGGGTGCGAGGTTTTGCACCAACACATCGGCCTTGGCAATGAGCTGTTTGAGCACGGCCAAATCTTGCGGGTCTTTCAAATCCAGCGCCAGACTTTCTTTGGAGCGGTTCACCCACACAAAGTGCGAGGACTGACCTTTGGCACGTTGGTCGTAAGCGCGTGCAAAGTCACCGGCGCCGGGGCGCTCCACCTTAATGACGCGGGCGCCCAAGTCGGCCAACTGGCGCGTGCAAAACGGCGCGGCAATCGCGTGCTCTAAAGACACCACGGTGATGTGGTCGAGCGGACGCACGCCAGCTTTGGCGGCAGACGGTGATGCGGAATGTGAAGCAGCGTGTGTCATCAGAACGACCTTGGCAAACCCAGCAAATGCTCGGCGACATACGAAAAGATCATGTTGGTCGACACCGGCGCCACTTGGTACAGACGGGTCTCGCGGAATTTGCGCTCGATGTCGTACTCGCAGGCAAAGCCAAAGCCGCCGTGCGTTTGCAAACAGACGTTGGCCGCTTCCCAGCTGGCCTTCGCTGCGAGATACTTGGCCATGTTGGCTTCAGCGCCGGCGTTTTGTAATGTGTCGATTTTTTCGCAAGCCTTCCAGCGCATCAGGTTGGCGGCTTCCAGCTCAATGAAGGCGTCGGCAATTGGGAACTGCACGCCTTGGTTTTGGCCAATGGGGCGGCCAAACACCACGCGCTCGTTGGCATATTTTCTGGCACGGTCGATGAACCAATAACCGTCGCCAATGCACTCGGCGGCGATCAAGGTGCGCTCGGCGTTCAGGCCGTCGAGCAGGGTCTTGAATCCCTTGCCCTCTTCGCCCAGCAACGCGTCTTCGGGAATTTCGAGGTTGTCAAAAAACAGCTCGTTGGTCTCGTGGTTGACCATGTTCAAAATCGGCCGCACGGTCAGGCCGTTGCCAATCGCGGTCTTGAGGTCGATCAAGAAGCACGACAAGCCTTCGGACTTTTTCTTCACCTGGTCAGCGGGCGTGGTGCGCGCCAGCAGAATCATCAGGTCGCTGTGCTGGATGCGCGAGATCCACACCTTCTGGCCGTTGATGACCCAGCGGCCATCTTTTTTGACGGCGGTTGTTTTCAATTTCGTGGTGTCGCTGCCGGTGGTGGGCTCGGTCACGCCCATGGACTGGATGCGCAATTCGCCCGTGGCGATCTTGGGCAGCAGCGAGTTTTTTTGCGCCTCGGAGCCGCTGCGCACGATGGAGTTCATCACGTACATCTGGCCGTGACAGGCGCCCGAGTTGCCACCCGAGCGGTTGATCTCTTCCATGATGACCGAGGCCTCGGCCATGCTCAGGCCCGAGCCGCCGTATTGCTGCGGAATCAGCGCAGCCATCCAACCTGCTTTGGTGAGCGCGTCCACAAATTCTTCGGGATAGCCGCGTTTTTCGTCAATCTTGCGGTGGTATTCGTCAGGGAACTGGGCGCAAAGATCGCGCACAGCGTCACGAATATCTTGGTATTGGTCAGGGGTGTGCAACATAGAAACGTCTTTTCAAAAATGAGGTCAGCCGAGCTCGGCGGTCGCTTGCATGGTGAGCCAGCCTTCGTGGTCTTGCGCCCAAAGACGCACCTGGTTGCCGTCTGCTTGGGGTTGACCGTTGACACGCAAGATGCGTTGGTCGCCGCACTCGAACGTTGGGCGCAAGGCTTTGAATTCAAAGCGTTGGATGGGGCGGTCGGTGTGAAGGCGCACCAGGTCCACCAACAAAGTGGCAATCAACGGGCCGTGCACGATGAGGCCGGGATAGCCCTCGACGTCGGTGACGTAGGTGCGGTCGTAATGGATGCGGTGGCCGTTGAAGGTGAGCGCGGAATAGCGGAACAACAGCACGTCATCGGGCGCGATGTCACGTTGCCACAACGCAGCGGTGGCCTGGCCTTTGTCGGTCGCATGCCCTTGCTCGACCATGCTGGATGCAGCCACGGGCGCAGGCACAGGGTCGCCAGGCTGGGCTGCGGGGCGGTACACGATGTCATGCTCTTCCGTGAGGCATAAGCCTTGCGCGTTGTGCACTTCATGCTTGACGAGCACAAACAACAAATCGCCCGTGCGGCCCGATTTGTGTGTGACCGATTGGATGGTGGAGACGCGCTTGACCACGTCACCCACACGCAAAGGCGCATGCCACTGCAAACGCCCCCCCGCCCACATGCGACGCGGCAGCGGCACGGGAGGTAAGAAACCACCGCGCTTGGCATGGCCATCGGGGCCAATTTCGCTTTGGCGGTGATGCGGCAAGAAGAACAACCAATGCCACAACGGCGGTAGCTCGGTACCCATGACGGGCAAAGCGTCATCTCGGTCGAGGGTGGCGCTCAACGCACGCAAAGGCGCTGGGGTGATGAGGTCGTCAAGCGTTTCGCTGCGGCCTTGCCACGTTTGCAAATGCGCGAGGGTTTGGGGGTCGAGGTGGGTGGTCATAGCTCAGTCAATCGAGGCGCCAGAGGTTTTGACAATCTGCGCCCAGCGCGCGATGTCTTCATTCAACAGGGTGGCGAATTGTTCAGGCGTGGTGGGTGCCGCCATTTCAACGCCTTGCAACTCCAACTTGTCGCGCAGGTCTTTGGCCGCCAAAGTTTTGCCCATGGCGTCTTGCAGCTTGGCCTGCACATCAGCGGATACGCCTGCGGGCGCAAAGAGGCCAATCCACAAAGTGCCCGTATAGCCCGGTACCACTTCAGACAAAGCGGGCACATCGGGCAAAGCGGGTGAACGGCGTGGGCTGCTGACTGCCAAAGGTTTGAGCTTGCCCGACTTGATGTGCGCCAGCGACGACGGCAGGCTGGCAAACACCAGCGGCAATTGCCCACCGAGCACATCGTTCAATGCAGGTGCCACGCCTTTGTAAGGCACATGTTGCAAGTCGATGCCCGCCATGCTGTTGAGCATTTCGCCCAACAAGTGGTTCAAGGTGCCGTTGCCTGCCGAAGCGTATTGGTAATGGCCGGGCTTGGCTTTGGCCATGGCGATGAGCTCTTTCATCGACTTGGCGGGAAAGTCGGCGTTGGCCAGCAACACGTTGGGCACGGCACCAATCAAGGCGACGGGCTTGAAATCTTTGACGGGGTCGAAGCCTGGGTTTTTGTAGAGCGCTGGGTTGATGGCTTGGCTGCTACTGATGGTCATCAACAAGGTGTAGCCGTCTTTGGCCGACTTGGCCGCGAACTGCGTGCCGATGTTGCCGCCGGCGCCTGGGCGATTTTCGACCGCCACGGGAGAACCCAACACCTCAGAAAGCTTTTGGCTCACCACGCGACCCACGATGTCGTTGGTGCCGCCCGCGGTTTGCGGCACGATCATCAAAATGGGGCGACTGGGGTAAGACGATTGCGCCTCAGCAGCACCAGCCGCCACAAACAAACTGGCACAGCACAAAGCACGCAAGGCCATGCGTCGTGAGCCGGACAAAGGATTGATCATCTGCATCTCCAAAATAAGTTGGCGGATGATCGGCGGTTTGTCGGGTGAACACAATCGGTCATTTCCTGACCCAGCCTTTTGTTTTACCGAAGGCTCGCGTTCAAGCGCATTAACATTGCGCCATGCATTTCGACCTCAATGACCTGCGACTTTTTGTGTGGGCTGCTGACGAAGGCAGCCTCACCAAGGCGGCTGCCAAACAACACCTGTCCCTGGCTGCGGCGAGTGCACGTATCAAAGCACTCGAAGCGCAAACCGACTTACCGCTTTTGTACCGAGAAGCACGCGGAGTACGTCTGTCACCACCGGGACAAGCGTTCTTGCACCACGCCCGTTTGATGCTGCGCCAAGTCGACCAAATGCGGGGCGATTTACAAGAATACGGCGGCGGCTTGCGCGGTCATTTGCGGGTGTTTGCCAACACCACCGCCGTGACCGATTTCTTGCCAGAAATCTTGCCTGAGTTCTTAGCCGACAACCCGAAGGTGAACATTGACCTTCAAGAAAAACCGAACGCTGACATTGCGCGCGGCGTGCAAGATGGACGGGCTGACATGGGCATCGTGGCCGGCCAAGTCGACACACTGGGCCTGCAAAGCCTGCACTTCAGCACCGACCGCTTGGTGCTGGCCACCGCCAAAAACCACCCGTTGGCACAACGCCAAAAAGTGGCGTTTGTAGACACGCTCGACGAAGACGCCGTGGGCATGCACCACGGCAGCACCTTGCAAACCTTCTTGAGCCAAGTGACCGAGCGTTTGGGCAAGCCTCTGAAACTGCGCATTCAGCTCTCCAGTTTTGATGCCATGTGCCGCATGATTGGCGCGGGTGTGGGAGTTGGCATCGTTCCTGAATCGGCCGCCAGACGCAACCAAGACGCCATGAACTTGGCCTTGGTGGAACTCAGCGACGCCTGGAGTGTGCGTGAGCGATACATCCTCACACGCGACCAAGCCGCCCTACCCGCCTATGCCCAATCGTTGATCGCGTTGCTTTGCGCGCACTACGCGCCCATGAACACGCCAACACCGACCTTGCCCTGACAGCGCTGACCTTCATGACCCGTTCTTGCCGTCTTTAAAGCTTGGGTACCGCGACCCACTGCCCATCTAGCGCATGAATGGCAATACGCTTGTCAAACACGGCTTCAACAGCGCGGTGTGTGACGGCGTCGGCACATGGGCCTTGGTGCACAACGCGGCCTGATTGCATGACCACCATGTCGTCCGCATGCAAGGCCATGCCCACTTCGTGCAGCACACTCACAACCGTGGTGTTTTGTGAGGTGAGGCAACGCACTTGCTCTAGCCAATCCACTTGATGCGGTGGGTCGAGGTTGGCCAAAGGTTCGTCCATCAACATGACTTGCGCTTGCACGGCCATGGCACGGGCCAACAACACGCGTTGGCGCTCACCACCCGACAACTGACCCAACGAACGCTCGCGCCAATCCCAAGCGCCTGTGGCTTGCAAAGCTGTTTCGACCACCGCATGATCTTTGGCACTGGCCGCAGCCAGCCAGTCTTGATGCGGCATGCGCCCCAGCATGACCACATCCCACACGCGCAAGTCATCAGACGGCGATTCGTTTTGGCCCAGCCACGACAGCTGCTGCGCGCGCTGCTGGCGGTCCATCGCCATCAACGACTGGTCAAACAAAAAGATGCGACCAGTGACCGGCAGCAAGCCCGCCATGGCTTTGAGCAAGGTGGATTTACCCGCGCCGTTGGGGCCAACGATGCTGGTCCAACGCCCTGCGGTCAACGACAGATCAATGCCGTGCAAGACCTCATGCCCGGCAAGAGACACATGCACATCCATCAAGCGCAAAGCAAACGACGACGCCCTCATCCCGCCGCCCTCGATGGTTGACTGCGGTACATGAGCCACAGCAAATAGCCGCCACCCAACACCGCCGTCAGAACGCCCACAGGCATCTCTTGTGGCGACAGCAGCAGGCGGGCCAGCAAGTCTGCGGCCAGCAACAACACGCCGCCCATCAAGGCAGACAACACCACCATCCAGTTGTGTTTGGCCTTCACCGCGGAGCGCACCAAGTGCGGCGCAGCCAAACCGACAAATGCGACCAAGCCCGTTTGCGCCACAGCCGTGCCGGTCGCCAACGCCAACACACACACCAGCGCAACACGCATGGGGACAAGCGGTAGCCCCAAGCTCAAGGCCGTGGACTCACCTAAACTCAAGGCATCAAGCACACGGCTCAAAGCGAAGGCCAACACCAAGCACACCAGCAACACAACGAGCATCAGCACACAAGCGTTCCAACCGATGAAGCTGGTAGAACCCAACAAAAACCCCTGCATACCCTGCAACACATCGGGGCGCATGAGGGTGATCAACGTAGCCACCGCACCGAACACCACACCCACAATCACGCCTGCCAACAACAAGCGCAAGGTGTGCTGCACACCACGCGCCAGCACCAGCGTGAGCAACACAGCCAAGACCGCCCCCACAAACGCGGCCCCCGTCAAACCCAAACGCACCACAAACTCAGCCGCATACGGATGGCCCCCAAACAACGCAAGCGCAACGGCCACACCCAGCGATGCACCCGATGCACTCCCTAACAAATAAGGGTCAGCCAACGGGTTACGAAACAAACCCTGCGCCAACGCCCCCGCCAACCCAAGCAACGCGCCAGCCGCGCAAGCACCCACGCTGCGCGGCAAACGAATGTCCCACACGATTTGCCAAGCGGTGTCGTCGTGCAAAGCGCTGAGCCAACTCTCCAGACCTGTTGTACCCACGGCACAGCCCAGTGCAATGCCCAATGCACACAACACCAAAAGGCTCATCGCCACGGCCAGCGAAGAGGAACGCGCGCCTTGGTAGGTCATGGCGCCCCTTTGGTTTTGCTAACGACCTCGGCTTTGTTGGCTTGCGCTTTCTCAGTCAAACACTTGGCCATGAAACGTGCAGCCTCCGCCATGCGCGGGCCTGCCCGTACCAACACATCCGACTCTTCAGGTTTGAAATGGCACACACGTTGCGTGCGCATTGCCCGCATGTTTTGCCAACCAGGCCGTGTGGCCATGTCTGCAAAGTTGCTGTCGCCCACCATGATGATGTCGGGCTGGGCGCGCACCACAAACTCCGGATTGATTTGGGGGAAAGGGCCGAGCGATGCAGGCAAGATGTTGCGCGCACCCAAACGCTGCAAGGTTTCGCCAATGAACGATGACTCGCTAGCTCCATACGGCGCACTACTGACTTCAAAGTACACCCTTTGGCCTTTGGCTTGCGCGGGAATAGATTGCGCAGCGGCATTCACTGCGGCGTCGATGTGACGCCACACGCGATCGCTCTCTTGCACAGGCACACCCAGCGCTTGGGCCACGATGCGCATCACGCGCTGCACATCGGCATGCGAGCGTGGCTCCAAAGCGAGCACCGTCAAACCCAAAGCAGCGAAGCGCTCAGCACCACGCGCCGAGGTAGCCATCAGCACCAAGTCGGGTTTGGCAGCCACGACGCTCTCAATATTCGGGTCGATGCCGCCGCCCATGCGCCGCAACTTGGCAATGCTGTCAGGCCAATTGGAGTAACGGTCCACACCCACCAGTTTTTGGCATTGCCCCAAAGCGCACACTGTTTCGGTGAGCGAAGGCAAGAGGCTGACGATGCGTTGTGGGGGTTGAGTGATGGTCACGTCCACTTGACGGTCATCGCGCAACACAATGGCTTGGGCGATGGCGCTGAAGCCCAAGACGGCGAGCAAGGCAACCCTGCAAAAAACGTGGATGCGTTTAAGCATGCGTCGCGGCCCACTGCTGGATGATGCGGTGCAGTTGCGCCACACCATCGGTCAAGGCCGCAGGCCCAGGCTGCAAAATGTCGGCCGACTTAATTTCAAAAATCTGCTTGTTCCGCACAGCAGGCACGTCTTGCCAACCTTCACGCGCCGCTGCTTTTTCGAGACGAAACTTCTTGCCACACAACGAGCCAATGATGATGTCGGGCGCACGGTCCACGATGGTTTGACCGCTCGCAATGATGCGGTCTTTACCCATGGGCATTTGCGCCAACTCAGGAAAACAATCGTCGCCACCGGCAATGCCAATCAGCTCAGACACCCAACGGATGCAGCTGATGTGCGGCTCGTCCCACTCTTCAAAATACACCTTGGGTCGTCGCTTGAACGTGGCGGCTGTTTGTTGAATCGCATCTAACTGCGCGCGCATCTGCTGCAAACGTTGCAGCCCCTGCTCGGCTTGCCCCACCATCGCAGCCACTTGGTAGAGCATAGAAAAAATCTCATCTACGGTGCGCTGGTTAAACACCGTCACCTGCACACCCGCACGGATGAGCAGTGCCGCAATGTCTGCCTGCAAATCAGAAAACCCAAACACGCAATCGGGCTTGAGCGCCAGGATTTTGTCAATCTTGGCACTCAAGAACGCGCTGACTTTGGGCTTTTCATCACGCGCACGACGTGGACGCACGGTGTACCCCGAGATGCCCACAATACACGCCTCTTCCCCCAGCATGTACAGCCACTCTGTCGTTTCCTCGGTGAGGCAGACGATGCGTTGGGGAAGATGAAGCGCGTTAGACATTCACGTGTCAGAAACGGTAACGCATGGACGCCATCACCGCACGTCCGGGTTCGGGGTAAATCGACGAAGTCACCTGGTTCGAGCAGCCGAACGCTTGAGTGAAGTAACGACGATCCATCAAGTTATTGACAGCCAAAGCCCAATCCATGTCTTTGAGTTGATACGCGTAGCGAATGTTGGCCACACTGTACGAAGGCATGACGCATTGATTCATCACATCAGGGTGCGATGAGGAGACCCAGTTCATACCACCTGAAATTTTGTGTTCAGAAGTCAATTGCCAGTCCATCCCCAAAGCCAAGACCTTTTCTGGAACCAAGGGAACTTGTTTGCCCGCGTAGGTACCCTCTCGGAACTGCGCCGTTCGCCAAGCCAAGTTACCACGAACTTTCACACTGGCAGACACTTTACGATCAGCATCCAACTCAAGGCCTTGCCGACGTGTCGGGTCAAAGTTGACATTCGCACCTAGGTTGGCAGGATTCCAAAAAGCGGGGTTAGGAATGTTGGGGTCAAAACCAATTTCATGGGTTAGTTCGCTGCGATACGCACGCACCTCATACCGACTCAACTCATCTGCACGGCGAAGTCCAATCTCTTGATCTCTAGAGGTTTGTGGCTTAAGCCCTGAGCTGCCAACAACAAAGCTGAACTCATCCACGTTGGGCAAACGAAAACTATGCCCTGTGCGTACATATCCGGTCCATTGGGCATCAAGCCGTTGACTCGCGCCTAAATCCCATGCTCGCTGACGTGAATCAATGCTCGTTGGCGTGCTGTCGATACTTTTATTAAACGACTCGGTGCGCCATCCGGCACTCAACCGCGTACCTGTGTTGGCAAAAACCACGTCGTCTTTGAGATACCAAGCGCGTGAGGTTTGATCTGCTTGTGAACCATAGGCACCCAACACCGTACGAGACCAGTTGTTGTAGTCATAGCCCGTTACCAAAATATTCTTATGTACACCTAGCGTTCCTTCATGCCTTGCTCGGACACCGTGGTTCGCAGCATCGGTATCGTAGTCATAGGCGTAACCTGAATTCATGCTGCGCACAGATTTGTTGCGCCATCCAGCATCTGTAGCCAATCGCCACTGTCCAATATCTATTTCAGCAAACACGGAATTACGTTGATTTTCAATGGCAACCGAATCATTGGTTTTCGTCGATTGCCGAGGATTACTTGCATATTGAGCGGCAGTCAAATCGCCAGGTAAACGCGCGTTGAGTCGATCTTGTACCAAGCGCCCCCCGAAGCGGACGGAAGCCGAACTCCATTGGGCAGTCAAGGCAGCGGCATCCGATTTGCCGCGCGCGTTATCGCGGTAGTTATCGGCATTGCGGTTTTGGGCGAAGCCCTCCAATGAGAAGCCGTCTTTGACCAAGTTGGCATTGGCACGTACTTCGTGCAAGCCTTGGCTGCCAAACCCCACATAGGCCGAACCACTGTTTTGCGCTTGTCTGCCTATGCCTGCTTTGGTGGTGACCACGATCACACCCCCCGTTGCTCCTTCGCCGTACAACACCGCGCCACTGCCACGCACGACCTCAATACGCTCCACTGAATCAATCGAAATACCAGCCAAGCGCGTTCCGCCTATATCCGCTTCTGACAATCTGACACCGTCGACAACAATGACTTGATTGCTGTCGGCAGTGCTGCCAAAGCCTCTTAAATCCAGCGCATATTCACCGCCACCATTGAGATCTTGTCGACCCTGGATGCCCAACAATCGCATGATCGCTTCATTAATTGTCAGCGCACCAGAATCTTTGATTTGCTGTGCTGTGATCACACTGACACCCAAGGGCAACTCATCAGCAGATTCTGCAAATCGTGTGGCGGTGATCGTTTTTTCACCGTAAGAAGGAAACGTTTGAGCTTGAGCCGCGCCGATGCAAGCCACAGCCAAAACAGAAAGAGCGGGCGTAAAAGCGCGCGCACGGAAACGAATAGATTTCTTCATGATTTAAAACCAACAGTTGTGTGCCCTCACCGCCTTCCCCGACAGTGCATGAGCGTTCAGGCGACACGTTTTTCAAGACGCACCGCCGCCTTGTTGGCCGGTATCCGGGCTGGCGGAGACGACCTCTGTCGCCTTCCCAAACGCTTGTTCAAGGCGCTCAGTGGCTTGTGTGACAGAAGCGGAGCCGAAAGGCTCGTCCGCTTGACCGTTGCGGGGGCAGCGCAGGTTGGGTGTTGTCGAGCGAGCGACGCGACCTTCCTGCTTCCCGTTGAACTGCAGCATGTGAACCACGCGGCGAGCACCAACAATTGAAATTTTAGCGGCTAAGCTTTCAGCCACCTTAAAATGTGAGGGCCATGCCAAACACACCCCTGATCGATCAAATCGCCGAACGCGTGGAGCGTTTGCTGTTGCGTCACGAAGAACTGATGCGCACCAACGCCTTGCTGAGTGCACAAGTGCAAGAACTCACACGCGAACGCGATCTGATGAAGTCGCGCTTGAGCGCCGCACGTCATCGCATTGATGCCTTGATTGAGCGCCTGCCGCAAAGCACGGCGCAGAAGGACAAAGCATGAAACAAATCGAAGTTCAAATCATGGGCCAAGGCTATGTGTTGGGCTGCCCTGAGGGCGGTGAAACACGCTTGGGGCAAGCGGTGGGCAAAGTCGATGAGGCCATGTGCAAGATTCGCGATGCCGGAAAAATCAAAGCACGTGACCGCATTGCAGTTCTCGCTGCACTGAATTTGGCATTTGACTTGACCGACCGCCCCACTTCGGTGCCAAACGAGGGCGATCACAGTGCATCGACATCGCAATTACTGACCCTCATGAAGCGGCTCGACAACGTGCTCGCAAGCGACAACCAATTGCTCTAAAGCACGCCTACAATGGGGCGGTCTGCAAGTCCCTGGGGCTTTATATTTCCTTGAACCAATGCTCATATGAGCCCGGGCTTGGAACATCGTTTGATGAGCGTGATCGTCTCGCGTCAGATGAACCCAACGTCAAACTGACCTCGCCCACCTGAACCCCCGGTTCAGGATGACGGCCCCGAGGCCCTTGCAGACACCTTCTTCTTTTGTCTTAAGGCGTCGCCCTCTCATGGACCTCCAACCCCAACTGATTTTTGAACTCGCCGCATTAGGCATTTGCACAGGTTTTCTGGCAGGTTTATTGGGTATTGGAGGCGGCATGGTGATGGTGCCATTCATCAC
>CANBRM010000038.1 GCA_947371915.1 Comamonadaceae bacterium
CCAAACGCACCGCCCGTGGGCGAGTGCGAGTCGCCGCCCACACACAACATGCCGGGGCGCAAATGGCCGCGTTCGGGCAACACCACATGGCAGATGCCCTCGGAGTCAATGACATTGGGCAGCCGCCATTCGCGTGCGGTGTCGCGCGCCATTTGCACAATGCGCTGGGCATCAGCGTCTTGTGCGGGCACGTAGTGGTCCATCACCAACACCACTTTGCTCGGGTCCCAAATCTGGGCCCCCAAGTCGTCGAGCATGGGTTTCAAGCGGCGTGGGCCTGAAGAATCGTGGAACATGGCCAAGTCGACTTGGCAAGTCACCACCTCACCCACCGCGACCTGCGCAAGGCCTGCAGCACGGGCGATAAGTTTTTGTGCCAGCGTTTGGGGCACGTCAGCAGAGGAAGAAACGCGCGTCATTCGGGTTTGGCTCCAGAGTACTTCACCACCTCGCGCCAGCGCGCGATGTCAGCCACGACAAAGCGGCCAAATTCTTGCGGGTTGCTCCCCACGGCGGTGGCACCTTCGGCTTCAATGCGACGGCGTACCTCGGGGGTTTGCAACGCTGCACGGGCGGCGTCGCTCCAAGTGCGCATCAATTCAGGGGGCATCTTGGCAGGCCCGAACAAACCAAACCAAGCGCTTGACTCATAACCCGCCAAGGTCTCGGCCATGGCCGGTACTTCGGGCAGTGCAGCCAAGCGTTGCGGGCTGGTCACGGCCAAGGCTTTGAGTTTGCCGGTGCGGATGTGTTGTTGCACATTGCCGACCGCCGCAAACATCAATTCCACTTGACCGGCTAACACGTCTTGCACCGCAGGCGCTGTGCCGCGGTAAGGAATGTTCACAATAAACACCCCCGCTTTGAGTTTGAAGGCCTCGCCCGCCAAATGCAGCGATGAGCCCAAGGCCCCAATGGCGAAGTTGAGCTGGCCCGGTTTGGCTTTGGCCAAGGCCACCAACTCAGCCACGTTGTGGGCAGGCAGTGAGGGGTGGGCCACGAGCACCGAGGGCGAGGTGGACACCAAGGTCAGTGGCGTGAAGTCTTTCACGGGGTCAAAGGGCAAGCGCGGATACAGCGAGGCGTTGATGGCGTGGCTGGTGAAACTCATCAACAAAGTTTGGCCGTCCGGCGCGGCTCGGGCAACCGCTTCGGCAGCCAAGTTACCCCCCGCACCAGGGCGGTTTTCGACCACCACCGTGCGGCCCAGTTGCTGACCCATGGCGTGTGCCACGACGCGGGCCATGGTGTCGGTGCTGCCACCCGCAGGTGCACCGACCAAGATGCGCACGGGCGCTGTCGAGTTTGTGCCCTGCGCACAGGCTGAAGCGCCTGCAAACAGCGCCAGCAAAAACGACAAACAAACAAGACTTCGACGTGGCATCTGCAAACTCACACGCCCAGATAGGCTTGACGCAGGGTGTCGCTGGCCAACAATTCAGCCGACGTACCCGAGAAACGGATGCTGCCGTTTTCCATCACATAGGCGCGGTCGGCAATCTCGAGTGACTGGCCCACGTTTTGTTCCACCAACAACACGGCCAACCCGCCCGCACGCAATTGCGCGATCAGGGCAAACATTTCTTCCACCAACAGCGGCGACAACCCCAGCGAGGGTTCGTCCAAGATCAGCAGCTTGGGCTCGGCCATCAGGCCACGACCAATCGCCAGCATTTGCTGTTCGCCACCGCTCATGGTGCCCGCGAGTTGTGACTGACGTTCCCGCAAGCGGGGGAAGGTGTCGAACACACGCACCAAGTTTTCGGCACGGCGTGCGCGTGCGCGGGTGAAGGCACCGAGTTCTAAATTTTCGAGCACGCTGAGGTTAGGAAACACCTTGCGGCCTTCGGGCACCTGAATCAAACCGGCTTGCACCACACGACGGTAGTGAGCGCCGGTGAGGTCTTGGCCATCAAACAGCACGCGCCCGCTCCACGTGGGAACCAAGCCCGAGACCACCGAGTTGAGGGTGGTTTTGCCTGCGCCGTTGCTACCGAGCAAGGCCACCAATTCGCCGGGGGCGATATGCAGATCGACCCCGCGCAACACCTCCACAGCACCATAGCCTGCGCGCAGGCCTTCAAGGGTCAACAAATGGCTCATGCGGCCTCCTGCTGGGCTTTGCGCAAACGCGCAGCGGTGCCGTGGCCCAAGTAGGCCTCGATCACCTGCGGGTTTTGTGTCACCTCGCTGGGTGCGCCTTGGGCAATCAGCTGCCCTTGCGCCAACACCCACACATGCTCGGCCAAGTTCATCACGGCTTGCATGACGTGCTCAATCATGAGCACCGTGACACCGCTATCCACCAAGCCGCGCACCACGGGCAACATGTCTTGAATTTCTTGTGGGTTCAAACCAGCCAGCACCTCGTCGAGCAACAGCAGTTTGGGCTGGGTGGCCAAGGCACGCGCCAGCTCCAAGCGCTTGCGGCCTGCCACGGTCAAGTCACCGGCGGGTTTGTCAAGCTGGGCGTACAAGCCCACGCGCTCGGCCACCGCTTCGGCAGCGTGCAAGGCATCGCTGCGTTTGGCGTGTTTCAGATGCGCGCCGACAGCGATGTTTTCGCGCACGGTTTGTGAGGCAAACGGCTGCACGATTTGGAAGGTGCGTGTCAGACCCAAGGCCGCATTGAGGTGCGGTGCACGACCCGTGATGTCCAGCCCGTCAAAAGTGACACGTCCGGCATCGGGCACGAGAAAGCCTGACATCAAGGCAAACAGCGTGGTTTTACCGGCGCCGTTGGGGCCAATCAAGGCCGTCAAACTGCCTGCGGGCACCTCCAAGCTCACATCTTGCACAGCACGCAAACCCCCAAAGGCACGCGACACATGGCTAACCTGTAACAAGCTCATGCGCCCTCCTTCTTGTTTGATGCATTCGTCTTGGCGCGCTTGAACCAACGCTGCCCGATGCCGCCCACACCACTGGGCAAGAACATCACGATCGACACCAACACGCAGCCATACACCACCATGTTGATGCCAGGCAATTGGCCGAACAAATTGCGCGTCACATCGGCCAACACATGCAAGGCCAACGCGCCCACGACAGGGCCCCACAACGTGCCCATGCCACCCACGATGGCGCCAACCAAGGCTTCAACTGATGTGTGCGGACCAAAGGCCAAACCCGGGTCGATGTACTGAAACACCTGCACATAAAACGCACCACCCGCGCCCATCAAACCGCCAGAGAGCACGGTGGCCCACAGCTTCACGCTGAAGGGGTTAACGCCAATGGCGCGCGCGGCGTCTTCGTTGTCACGCACTGCCTGCAAATAAGCGCCAAAACGGGAATGACGCAACCAAGCGGTAACACACAAGGCCACAGTCACCAAGCCCAAAATCAACCACACATAACCGGCCCGAGAGGCAAACTGCATATTGCTCACCGACTCACTCAGCGGCAACATCAAACCCACACCGGCCCCCGTGAAGGGCACTGACAGCGCGACGATGCGAAACACCTCCGCAAACGCCAAGGTGACCAAAGCAAAGTAAGACCCCTTGAGGCCATAGCGAAATGACAAGGCGCCCACAAACCCGCCCACTGCCGCACTCACAGCGATGGCCAAAACGAGGGTGACCCACGGGTTCCAGCCCGCATGCACCTGAGCCATGACTTGCACGTAAGCACCGGTGCCAAAAAACAGCGCATGGCCAAACGAAAACTGGCCACCAAACCCACCCAACACGTTCCACGCTTGCGCCAGCAAGCAGGCGTACAAGGCCATCATCACAAAGTTCAACACCACACCCGAATCGGTCAAGAAGGGGATGCTGCCCACCAGCAGAACAAACAACGCAATAGCGCGGATATCTTTCATGCGCGTGCTCCAAACAAACCTTGTGGACGGAACAACAGCACCGCAATGAAGATGGCAAAAATCCCGACTTGCCCGAGCGACTCACCCAAGTACAAACCGCCGATGGATTCGACCACGCCAATCAGCAAGCCGCCTACCAAAGCGCCGACAAAACTGCCCATGCCCCCTAACACCACGATGGTGAAAGCCACCAGCACAAAACCGCTGCCAACCAAAGGGTTGACGTAATAAGCAGGTAACAAGAAGCAGGCGGCTGCGCCCAAGCAAGCCAAGCCAATGCCAAAACACATGGCATAAACATGGTCCACATCAATGCCCATCAAACGGGCGCCATGTTTTTCTTTGGCCACGGCGCGGATGGCGCGTCCGAGGTCGGTGTAGCGCATCACCGCCAACAACACGGCCGACACCACCAGCGCACCGACGAACGACACCAGTTTGGGCAGCGCAATCATGGCGGGGCCAATGTTCACGGTGGTCAAGGTGTAAGCCGTTTCAATGTTGCGTGTGTCGGATTTGAAAAAGAGCAAGGCCAAATTTTCCAAAATGATGGACAGGCCGAGCGTGACCAACAGAATGTTTTCGTCTTTGCCGTGGCTGGCGCGGTTGATCACCCCACGCTGCAACACATAGCCCAAGGCAAACATAGCCGGCACCATGATGGGCAAGGCCAAGTAGGGGTCAATGCCCAGCTTTTCTTTTAAAAAATACACACCGTACAAAGCCACCATCAACGACGCCCCATGGGCGAAGTTGATGATGTGCAGCACGCCATAGATCAAGGTCAGCCCCAACGCGATCAACGCGTAGACAGCACCCGTGGTGATGCCGTTGAGCACCGAGGCAAACAAAATAGACAAATCAAACATGGCGTGGCTCAGCGTGACGGCTTAGGCTTTCAAAGGGAACAGGGGTTCAACTTCGCGGTAGTCGCGTGGAATGATCACCTTGATGTCGCCCTTGACCACTTGGGTCATCAAAGGCTGAGCACCCATGTTTTGGCCGTTGACAAAATGGGTGGTGCCGTACGGCATGATGTGATCCGAGAAGGTGCTCTTGCCCAAGGCGTCGATGATGGCCGCGCGGTCGGTCGACTTGGCGTTCTCAATGGCATCACCCAACAAACGCATCGCCGTGTAGGCCATGAACACTTCGTAGCTGAAGAACAAGCCCTTGGCTTCCACGCGCTTTTTGAGCTCCAACGAACGCTTGTCGCGGGGGTTGAACCAGTGGTTGCAATCGATGATGCCGTTGGCAGCATCGGGGAACTCTTTGACAAACTTGTAGCTTGATGCTGCGCCACCCAACACCGAATAAATCGCTTTGGGTGTGACCTTTTGCTGCTGCATGGTGCGCACCAACAAGGCGTATTCGTTGTAGTAGTTGGCTGGAATCACGATGTCAGGGTTGACTTGCTTCATGCGCAACACGATGTTGTTGAAATCGCGCGTGGGGTTGGCATGCTTGACGATTTCTTTGACCTCGTAGCCATAACCGGGCAGCTCGCGGGACAACAAGTTCGCCGTACCCGTGCCAAACAACGACTCTTCGTGAATGATCATCACGGTGCGTGCTGGCTTGCCTGCTGCGGTGTTGAGCACGTGCAAGTTAGCCACCGCCACTTCGGCGCACTTTTTGTAGCCCGGGCCAAAACGGAAAGTGTTTTTCAAACCACGCTCGACGATTTGATCAGCCACGCCAACATCCACCACATGCGGCAGGTTGTACTTGGCCGCAGCCTGTGTAGTGGCCAAGCAAATGGCAGAGGCAAACGCACCCACGATGGCGCTCACGCCCGCTTCGTTCATTTTTTCAACCTCAGCGGCACCCGCTTGTGGGGTGGACTGTGCGTCACCCAACAAGGCTTCGATCTTGGCACCACCCAGTGACTTGATGCCACCGGCTTTGTTGATGTCTTCAATCGCCATCATCACGCCTTCGCGGCATTGCTGGCCGGAATAGGCCAAGGCGCCCGTGACGGGGTGCAACACGCCCACCTTGACGGTTTTAGGCTGCGCGCCGCCTACCAAGGGAAATGCCAAAGCCGAAGCTGCGACAGCTGAATGGCCCATAAACTGACGACGTGAAGTCATGAAATGCTCCTTTTGAAAAATCAATGAAAGTTGGCGGATAAATCTTTGCTCACCCAAACCTTGGCATCGATGCTGCCAACGCGGGATAACTGCATTTGGTACTCATAGCGATCGGGGCGGTACAAGCCATGCAACCACTGGATCGGCTTGTCATCGGTGTCATAAATCAAACGACTGACGGCCAACAAGGCTGAGCCGATGGCAACATCCAAATGCTGCGCCATGCTGGCATCCGCCAACTTCGCAGAAATACTTTGCTCGGCCCGACCCACTTTGACGCCCGACTCTTCGAGCAACATCAGAATGGGTTTTTGTGCCAACTCTTTGCGCCCAAAATTGCACGCAATCGTCTCAGGCACCCAGGTTGTGATGTGTGACAACGGACCATCTTTGGTGAGACGCACGCGCTGGGCTTTTTGCACCACGTCACCGGCCTTCAATTGCAAGGCCATGGCCACTTCATCAGACGCAGGCAGGCGCTGAACAGACAGCACCTTCACTGTGGTGCGAAGACCCATCGTCACCAAGTTTTCAAGCAGGCCCGTGAGTTGTGCGCGCTGAGACTTGCTGCCCATTGAATTAACTTTTGAGGCGCTGAGGGGTGGCAAGGCGCGTGTGCCGCGGCCG
This sequence comes from Comamonadaceae bacterium, assembly GCA_947371915.1. Classification (GTDB taxonomy): domain Bacteria; phylum Pseudomonadota; class Gammaproteobacteria; order Burkholderiales; family Burkholderiaceae_C; genus Limnohabitans. The sequence continues at coordinate 6,547 of CANBRM010000038.1, forward strand.
GGCTCGCGACTGATTAATCCCTCTTGTGCCAACTGGGCTAAAGCGCGACGCACCGTCACGCGGGCCACAGAAAACTGTTGCATCAAAGCCAACTCACCCGGCACACCTTGGGCAAATTTACCGTCGTGCAACTGCTCACGCAACACCAAATAAATCTGGTGGTACTTGGGGAGTGGCATCGAATGACTCATGGTTTTGAATGTTGAATCAGTTCTATTGACCTGTCAATAGGACATTTACCAATCATCGAAAAGTTATGTATCCAAAAGAATTCACTCTCAAACAAGACCGAGTCTTGGACGCGGTGTGGCAAGATTTCTACATGAAGCTACTACAAAAATTCAACATGATTGGCGCTCTGTACCAAGCGCTGCACTACTTCATCACCAAAAACAAAGGCCGAACGCTCCGCCAAAAGGTCTTCTCCTTGCTGCACCCTACCGCCACCTCTGGGCCGCTGCACCGCTACATCGATCATGTGATCATCGCGGCGGTCTTGGTGTCTGTAGTCAGCATCATTTTGGAAACCGTGCCCGAAATTCACGCGGTCTTTGGACCCGAGTTCAAACTGCTGGAATGGGTGACGGTCAGCATTTTCACGCTGGAGTACCTCGGCCGTGTCTACAGCTGCTGCGAGCTCGACGAGTATGCGCACCCGATTCGAGGCCGGTTGCGCTACATGACCTCCGTCAGCGCCCTGATCGACTTGTTGGCCGTGTCACCGTTTTACTTTGATTTGGTCTTTCACGAAAACTTCGACCTGCGCTTTTTGCGCGTATTCCGTTTGTCTCGTTTGCTCAAACTCACCCGCTACACCGGCACGCTCAACACGCTGTTCAAGGCGGTACAACGCGAACACCGCGTGTTGTTGGCGTCGGCCTTCATGATGTTGCTGCTGGTCATCTTGACAGCCAGTTTGGGGTTTGAGCTCGAGCATGCGGCGCAGCCCGACAAATTCGAGAGCATTCCGGCCACCATGTACTGGGCCGTCATTACGCTGGCCAGCGTGGGGTACGGCGACATCACGCCCGTCACACCCTTGGGCCGTGCCATGACAGTGGTGATCAGCTTGATTGGCATTGGTATTTTTGCCATCCCAGCAGGTTTGATGGCCTCGGCCTTCACCGACCAGTTGCGCATCGACCGTGAAACGTTTGAAAACGAGTTCCGCAAAGCCGTGGCCGACGGCCGTTACTCTGCCCATGACCGCCAAGCCTTGGACGCCGAAGCAGAACGTTTGCACCTCACGCCCCAAGACGTGAACCGCATCATGGAGCGCGTGCGCAACGAAATGCGCAACGTGGGCCACGACGTGACGGAAGGCTTAGACCCCGAGATCATGTTGGAGCGCTACCGCCAACAAATCAGCAATCTGCGCAGCATGGCGCATGGCAAAAGTGCTGAGCAAATCAACACGCTGCTGACCGATGAATCCAAGTCCACCGCGGTGGAGCGTGACATCTGGCAATCCCTGCGCCAAAAGTAAATCTCGCACAGACCGCGTTTAAAAATAACGCGGCAGATGTGGCGGCCTACAGCAAGGTCAACGCGTCTTGCGCGGCCACACGACCTTCATCGGTCGGTACCACCCAGACCTCAACGGCACTACCTGCGGTGTGAATGGCACACACCACATCGCCCTTGGCCGCTTGATTCGCGGCAGCATCCACAGACACGCCAAGGTAAGACAAGGCCTCTGTCACCTGTTGACGCAACACCGCATCGTGCTCGCCAATGCCCCCTGTGAACGCCAGCACATCGAGCCCGCCTAAGCACGCCGTCAAGGCACCCGCTTCGCGCACCACGCGGTGCGCAAACAAGTCAGTGGCAAATTTAGCGGTGTCTGAGCCAGACGCCCGCAAGGTGCGCATGTCGGCGCTCTCACCGGACACGCCCAGCAAACCACTTTGTTTATAGAGCAGCTTTTGAATGGCGTCATGCCCCCAGCCTTGCTCCATCAAGTAGAGCAACACGCCCGGGTCAAGCGCGCCGCTGCGGGTGCCCATCATCAGCCCATCCAAGGCTGAAAAACCCATGGTGGTGGCACAGCTTTCATGCGCGCGCGTGCCGCACAAACTGGCACCATTGCCCAAATGGGCCATCAACGTGCGTCCACTCGAACATGACGACACACCTTGCAGCACTTGACTCACGTATTGGTAAGACAAGCCATGAAAGCCGTAGCGGCGCACGCCTTGGGCAGTGAGTTGGCGGTCAATCGCAAACGTGGTTTCTAAGGGCGAAAGCGTGCGGTGAAACGCGGTGTCAAAACACGCCACCTGCGGTACATCAGGGAAGGACGCAGCAAACGCTCGCACCCCCGCCAAGTTATGCGGTTGGTGCAAAGGGGCCAATGGGTTGAGCGTGGCCAATTGCGCCAGCACCTCGGGGGTCACGCGGACGCTATGGGTAAAAAACGGGCCGCCATGCACCACACGGTGCGCCACGGCTTGCACCTTCAGATGTGAAAAATGCGCCTTCAACAACGCGTCGAGGGCGCTGAGTGCAGCGTCAAACGGCTCTTGGTCTGGCAGTACCGCCACATCGGTGAGCGTTTTCACGTGGCCTTTGGCAGCAAAGCTGATGCAAGGCTTGCCCGAGGGCTCTAAACCTTCGATGTTGCCGGTCACTTCTGCCTCACCGATGGTGTTGCCTTCGATCGGGTAAAGCGCGAACTTCAGACTCGACGAGCCTGCGTTGACGGACAGAATGCTCATGCGGGATGGTTGCGGTAGTGGTGAGCAATCAGCTTGGCCAACAAGGCCGACGCGCTGCGCGTGGTGGCCGTGTCGGCGCGGCTGGTCAAGGCAATGGGCACACGCGCACCCAGCACCACGCCACACCCGGAGGCGCCGCCCAAGTATTCGAGTTGCTTGGCCATCATGTTGCCCGACTCCAGATCGGGGGCGACCAAAATATCGGCCTGACCTGCCACACGCGAGGTGATGTGCTTGATCTCGGCGGCATGCATGGACACCGCGTTGTCAAACGCCAAAGGACCGTCCAACAAGCCGCCTTTGATTTGCCCGCGATCGGCCATCTTGCACAGCGCCGCAGCGTCTAAGGTGGATGGCATGTTCGGATTGACGGTTTCGACTGCCGCCAAGATGGCCACTTTGGGTTCGGCCACGCCCATGATCTGCGCCAACAAAATCGCGTTTTGCACAATGTCGGCCTTCTCGGACAAGCTGGGCGCGATGTTCAGCGCGGCATCGGTGATGTACAGCGGCTTAGGGTAGGCGGGCGTCTCAAAGCGAAACACATGCGACATGCGGCGGCCCGTGCGCAAACCCGGCTGCATGACCACCGCGTGAATCAACTCGTCGGTGTGCAAGCTGCCTTTCATCAAGGCTTCCAGCTGCCTGTCTGCCGCCATTTGTGCGGCGAGTTCTGCAGCGGCGTGGCTGTGCGGCACGTCGATGATGTCTGCGCCTGCCAAATCAATCCCAGCTTCGAGCGCCAAGGCACGGAGCTTTGTCTCTGGGGCAATCAGCACGGCGTGAATCAAGCCTGCGCAGTGAGCGTCCATGGCGCCTTGCAAAGAGTCTGCATCACAAGGATGCACCACCCCGCAGCGCACCGCCTCCAGCGACGCACCCAAGGCCAACAAATTGGCGTGGCGTTGCGCCGGATCAAACACATGGATGTGTGGTGCGGAGAGGCGTGGCATGCGCAACTTCTCAGCAGGTGCCATCACATGCGCCACGCCGTACAACACGCGCTCGCCTTTTTGGTTGACCAAGGTGCAGTCCAAATCAAGCGTCTTTTTTTCCTCGTACTTGGCGGTGCACGTCACGTTGACGGTCAAGGTATCGCCAATACGCACGGGGCGACTGAAGTGCAGGTTTTGCGCCAAGTAAATCGTGCCGGGCCCGGGAAACGTGGTGCCCAAGACGCTGGAAATTAAAGCCCCACCCCACATGCCGTGGCCAATGACGCCATGAAACAGCGTGGCGTTGGCGTAAGCCGGATCGAGGTGCGCTGGGTTGGTGTCGCCCGACACGGCGGCAAAGGCTTGGATGTCATCGAGCGTGAGGGTGCGCACCAAGCGCGCAGAGTGGCCGATGACGATGTCGTCAAAGGTGAAGTTTTCTAGCCAATCGGCGTCGAGGGTGATGGGGTTGGCGGTGGGTGTGTTTGACATGCGGGTGGACGTTGAGTCGGTGCGGAATGTGGGGTGCCAAACGAGGGCATCACGCCACCGCGTGGCTGCCTGCATCGACGTAAATGGTTTGCCCCGTCATGCCGCTGGCGGCATCGGTGCACAAGAAGGTGCTGAGGTTGGCAATCTCATCCAATGTCACCAAGCGGCGCAAAGGGGATTTTTGAATGTTGCTTTGCATCAACTCGTCAAAAGCCTCAATGCCTGAGGCAGCTCGGGTAGGAATCGGCCCCGGCGACACCGCGTGCACACGAATGCCTTGCGGCCCCAACTCGACTGCCATGTAGCGCACCAACGACTCCAATGCAGCCTTCACCGGCCCCATCAAACCGTAATGCGGCACGGCCTCATCTGCACCCAAATAGGTCATGGTGATCATGCTGCCACCCGCCGTCATGTGCGGTGCACACAACTGCGCCAGCGTGGCAAACGAGTGGCACGACACCTCCATGGCGCGGGCAAAGCCAACGCTGGAGCTGTCTATTACGCGGCCGTGCAAGTCTTGCAATGGGGCCCATGCGAGCGAGTGAATCACAAAATCCAAACGGCCCAACTTGGCGTGCGCGTAGGCCACCAAGGCCTCCAACTCACCGGCGTTTTCGATGTTGCAGGTTTGTAAATCGATGCCCGCGGTTTCGGTGAGCGGCGTCACAAAGGGGCGCGCTTTGTCGTTCAAGCACGACGCCACCACCTCAGCGCCCATGGCATGCGCTTGTCGTGCGCAACCCCAAGCGATGCTGTGTTCGTTGGCCAGACCTAGGATCAAGCCTTTTTTGCCAGCGAGGTGAAAAGAAGAAAGTGAGGGCGTCGTCATAGCGGGCATTTTCAAAAAACGACCCCTGAAGGTCAGGGGTTCAGCAAAGCGTCGAGTCCGCCCAAAGGTTCAAAACGACCCTCGATGAAACGCAGTCGTGTGGGTCCCACCATGGCGCGTTGGCTCACGGAGTGAAGGGGATCGCCGGGGTAGCAAATGTGGCGCAAACCGTCGGCATCAAAGGTTTCAGGCATCACGCGGGGAGGTTGCTGCTGCGCGGCTGCGAGCAACACGCTGGCCGCATCGGCGTAGCCTTGCAAACTGACCAGCGTCATGATTTGCGGCGGGGCCAACGACAACTCGCGGGCCCAGTATTTTTCGAGGGCTGCGCGGGGTGTGAGCCAAATGCTGTCCACCGCTTCCACGTTGTCGTGAATGGGGGCTTGGCCGTTGGGCAACACCGCTACAAAAAATCGGGTGTCAAAACGCTTGTTGGTCACAGAAGGCATCAGCGGCGTGATCCAGCGCGACCATGGGGCCAAGTGCTGAGTGTCGATGCGCAGCACGGCATCTTGAAGCACCTGCTCAAAACTTTGACCGCCGTGTAATTGCTGCTGCCACACTTGACGCTGCGACGCATCGTGGGCCAACACCTCACTGTCGACATGGCGCGCATACAACACACCACACTCTTCCAAGGACTCACGAACAGCAGCCACATAAAGGCCAGCAGCCGTGTGCGCATCTAAGTCGGGCTCACCCAAAGACTGGTGCAAGGCTTGGGACGGACGGTCTAAATGGCTGTGCAAACTAGGTGCGCAATCGGCCTCATCGAGCTTGCCACCCGGAAACACATAAGCGCCCCCCAGCACAGCTGAAGCGGCGTGGCGGCGCAACAAAAACACCTCCAAACCAACCTGAGGCGCATCACGCAACAAGATGACGGTGGCCGAAGCACGCGCTGGACTGGTTACCAATTCGCTGTTGAGTTGCATCATGTGAGTCTGGGGTTGGATGAATTACTTGTTGGGGTAAGCGATGTCGACGCGGCGGTTTTGTGACCAAGCGGCTTCGTCATGACCTTCTGCACGGGGCTTTTCGCTGCCAAAGCTGACGGGTTCGGCTTGCGCGTCACTCACGCCGTACAACTTCAAGGCACGAGCCACCGCTTCGGCACGTTTTTGACCCAAAGCCAAGTTGTACTCACGGCCACCGCGCTCGTCGGCGTGGCCTTCAAGGCGCACGACTACATTGGGTTTGCTGGCCAAATATTTGCCTTGACGCTCCACCACGGGTGCATCGCTGGCTTTGACAACGAACTGGTCAAAGTCAAAGTAAACGCTGCGTTGTGTGGAAATCAAACTGCTGGGGTTCAAGTGATCGGCCACCACGCCCGTCACGGTCGACACAGCGCCTGTCGTCGCAGATGGGGCGACGGCTTTGCCGGTCACCTCAGCGATGTTGTCCAGTTTGGTGGAACTGCAAGCTGACAAAAAAGCCAGAGAAATGAGAGAAAGAAGAGCAATGTGGCTTTTAGACATGACCTGCGTTTTTACAAAAATTAACACCCAAATTTTAACGGTCAGTTTTAATCGAAGTACCCACCGCTTCCCTCCTCAGAACTCCCTCATTTTGCGTGGTTTTTATAAAATCAACAAAAATGGCAAACAAATTAAACTGTGTTGATATGTTTCTTTTATACAACCGACATCATTAAAAAGTACTATTTTGGTTGATTTTCTTGATTTTGAAGTTACAGTCATACACCAACTGGCGGATTGGCCAATTGACATGAAAATAGCTACATTCAATCTAAATGTTCAAAACTATTGAAGTCAGTTATTCACTCCTTCTGTTCGCAGTTGATGTCTGAAAGCAAAGAATGTCCAATTTTAAAATTTTGATCACCAGCCAAAAAGGCGGCGTCGGAAAGAGCACTGTGGCTGCCAATTTGGCTGCTTTTATTCGCCGCCTTGGCAAATCGGTCACCTTGATTGACTTTGACACCCATGCCTCTTCTAGCAATTGGCTCAATCGCGCGCCTGAAATCGGGGTGTCGGTTCAACACCACGTCCTCCCGCTCGAACAAGGTGGCAGGCGCCCCATCTTGGATGCGCGCTTGCATTTGCGCCGAGCTGCGGACCGCACCGATGTGGTGATCTGTGATTTGACATGGACCGACGCCATCGCCAGCGAATTGATGCTGGAGTTCGACTTGGTAATCGTCCCAACCTCGGTCTCTGAAATTGAGCTGTCCGCCACCGCCGGATTTTTGAATCGCCATCGGTGGGTTTTTGATTCCATCCTCTTGCACACCGCGCCCACCTTGCTGATGTGCCCCACCCGCGTCCAAGCAGAACAGCTGCGAAGCGATGTGTTCTCCAACCAACGCTTCCCCGTCAGCTTTATGTTGGCCCCTCCGGTCTTGGAAGCGCAGTCTGCGCGTGACATGTTTGAGCGCGGCTACTTGATCGATCTGCCTGACGCATGTGGCGCTTCATTCAATGAATTTGGCAAAGCCGTTATGACTGCATATGACGTGCGAAAAGCGACCATAGCCATGCGTGAGGCCAACAAACACACCGCCAACTTGAGTTCCATTGTGCAAAAAACACTGCACAACCCCGCCACAACGAAAAGCATCACCGTGTCCAGCCAAGCGTCCATTTTGGGACGCCATCGCATGCAAAAAATGCGCGCAGACGCCACCTCAGGCAAACCCAACATCCCCGTTCAAACGACGACCAGCAGCCTCGCGTCAATGCGGATTCCACAATTTTTCAAACGTATGTCCATGGGAATGAGCACCAAATGAGCGCCGAACCACAATTTCTGTCCTTCACGGGGCTCAAGCAATACACCCCCAACCAAGGCTGGAATGAGACCAAACCAGCCGCTCCGCCACCGCCCACCTTGGTCAAAAGCGTGCCCGACAACGTCCCCACCCTGACGGAGCCCCTGAGCCCCGCTGCTGGTGGCACCGCGAATGGGCAAATGTTTGACCCTTTGATTCATGAGTTGTTTGACCAACTGCGCGTCTCGCCAACGGATGAATTGACCGAAACATGGCGCACCATCGCGGCAGAAGTCAACCTGTTGAGCCAACGCATGGCATTGCAGCGCGAGTTGCAAAAACGCCTGACCCACCTTGACCAAGATTTGGCCGAACTCAGGGCCAATATCATGACGCACCTGCAAGAAGTGCAACAAGCGGCGGATCAGCAACTGTCTTCTGCACGACTGCGTGCCGAAGTTTCCGCCTTGGCGCAATCTAAATTAGCGGCGAAACTGCACGACAAACTTTAATCCCACCACGCCAAGGAGCGTAACGATGCTGGACAAACTCAATCAGATTTATCCAGTGCGCTACACAGCGTTCATCGCTTCGGTGGTTTTGCTGGTCTTCACCTTGCTGGGTGCCGGCGTGACCGGACTCAGCGCTTGGTGGCCCATTTTGTTTTTGGTGCTGAGCGGTGTGGGCTGGTACGACTTACAGCAAACGCGCCATGCCATTTTGCGCAATTACCCCGTGATTGGGCATTTGCGTTTCATGCTGGAAACCATTCGCCCTGAAATTCGGCAGTATTTTTTAGAGTCTGAAACCGACGCTGCCCCCTTCTCGCGCGCGCAGCGCACCTTGGTTTACGCCCGCGCCAAGGGCGAATCTGACAAACGCCCCTTTGGCACGCAGCTCGATGTGCGCGGCATTGGCTATGAGTGGATCAACCACTCCATCGCCCCCTCACAACTCCAGCACCATGACTTCCGCGTGATGGTGGGGGGCGCAAACTGCACCCAGCCCTACAGCATGAGCTTGTTCAATGTCTCCGCCATGAGCTTTGGCGCATTGAGTGCCAACGCCATCATGGCCTTGAACCTCGGGGCCAAACTGGGCGGGTTCGCGCACGACACGGGTGAAGGCTCGATCTCGCGCCATCACCGAACACACGGCGGCGACTTGATTTGGGAAATTGGTTCTGGCTACTTTGGCTGTCGCGATGCCAACGGCCATTTCAGCCCTGAACGGTTTGTTGAAAATGTGGGCTCCCCCCAAGTCAAGATGGTGGAAATCAAGCTCAGTCAAGGTGCAAAACCTGGCCACGGCGGCGTGCTACCCGGCCCCAAGGTGACCGCAGAAATTGCCGAAGCGCGTGGCGTCGAGGTGGGGGAAGACTGTGTGTCACCCGCCAGCCACAGTAGTTTTTCCACCCCCTTGGGCTTGATGCAATTTGTGCAGCAACTGCGCACCTTGAGCGAGGGCAAACCGGTGGGCATCAAACTCTGTATTGGTCATCCGTGGGAATGGTTTGGCATCGTCAAGGCCATGCAAGAAAGTGGCATTGCGCCAGACTTCATCGTGGTAGATGGCGCTGAGGGCGGCACGGGCGCGGCACCGTTGGAGTTTTCAGACCACATGGGCATGCCGCTGCAAGAAGGCCTGCGCTTGGTGCACAACACCTTGGTAGGCGTTGGACTGCGCGACCAAATTCGACTCGGCGCCAGCGGCAAAATTGTGAGCGCGTTTGACATGGCACGCGCCTTAGCCTTGGGTGCAGACTGGTGCAACAGTGCGCGCGGTTTCATGTTTGCCTTGGGATGCATTCAAGCCCAAACTTGCCACACCGGCAATTGCCCCACCGGCGTCACCACACAAGATCCACAACGCCAAATGGCCTTGGTCGTCCCCAGCAAAGCCGAGCGCGTTCACCAATTTCATACACACACCTTGGAAGCGCTGCAAGAGCTGATGCAGGCCTCAGGCCTTCACGCGCCCAGCGACATCACACCGCGCCACATCATGCGACGCGTGAGTGAACGTCATACCCTGCATTTGTCAGAACTCGTGGACACCTTAGCAAGTGGCGCCTTGCTCCAAGACGACCTCAGCGCGTTGCCCACGGTGTTCCAAGACTGGCCACTGGCCAGCGCCGCACACTTTTAATCTGCTGCGCGCGGGTATTGAATCGGTCGATCTTTAGGCGGCGCTGCAGCTGCGGCGGCTTTTGCCTTTTCGGCCGCGGCTTTCTCCGCAGCGGCTCGGTCAGCAGCTGCCTTTTCAGCAGCCGCCTTTTCAGAAGCGACGCGCACGGCGGCAGCACGTTCGGCGGCCAACTTCTCGGCAGCAGCGCGCTCAGCGGCTGCTTTTTGTAAAGCCACACGCTCAGCCGCAGCGGCACGTTCAGACGCCACAGCTTTGTCAGCAGCAGACGTGGCGGCGGCCGCTTTTTCTGTGGCTTTGGCAGCAGCGCGCTCAGCGGTGGCCATCGCCTTTTCGTGGGACTGGCTCGACGTGTTCAAGTCCTGCTTGAGCTTTTGAATTTCGTTCAACAACGTTTGCGTGCTCGGGCCCGATGGCGCTACAGGTGCAGGCTGGCGCGACGATTGGCTCGACGATTGAATCTTGCCTTCCATCGACTGCAGCTTCGTCTCTAAGCCCTGCAACTGCTTTTGCATGGCTTGAAACTTGGCTTCGCTGGCTTTGCTGGACTGATCGGCAATGCTGGTGGGCATCGCGGTCAAAATTTTGCTCAACTCATCCAGACGGCTGGCCACTTGCGTTTGTGTCACAGTCAATGCATCTTGTTTGTCGGTCAACTCCGAAAAGTCAGAGTTGGTTTTGCCAATGGCAGTCAAGCTGGCATCGACCTCAATGACACGTTTGGCCATCGCATAAATCATGGTGTCGAGCTCTTTGATCGACTTGGTCATCTTCAAACTGATGCCCAAAAAGATACCAATCGCCACCAACAAGCAGCCGACAAACACGCCCAACACGATGCGCGAATGCAAGATGTTGCGACGGTTGTTGGCCTGAATCTTGACCACCACAGCACGCATGGTGGCGCTGATATCGGCCGCCACCGACGCCGAACGTGTGGACACCTCGGCGGAGTCCAACACCACCGACGTGAGCTCTTCAATTTGCCGTGCAACTTCGTTACTGTCTAACGACTGGCTGGCGATGTCTTTCAAACGATCCGCGGTCGCGGCCACATCCACCAATGGCGCTTTTGCACCTTGCGCGGGTTGTTGGGCGTCATCAGCCATGGTCAAACCTTTATCCTGGAACTGTTTGCAAGTCGGTCCAGCTTGTCGTTCAAAGAACTGATTTGGCCGGAAAGCTTGCCCATGCGGGCTTGCATGATCTCTGCACGTTTATCGGCTTCAGCCTTCTTTACTTGAATGGCGAGCAGCATATCCTCATCCAGCGGGGCATTTGGCGCTGACAAAGCCAACACAGACCCTGTCAGTGGGTCTTCGTCGTCCGAGTCATCAATCTCAGCCATGGGCATGAGCTCGGACACACTCGGCAACTCAGACAAGGCCTGTGCCGACACACTGACCGCATCTTCCGCCAAATCAGGGACGTCAATTTTGGGCAACGTCTCTGGGTCATAGCCTTTGGCAAAAGGGGCCTCATCGGCCGCCCGAACTACCTCTTCTGCAGATTTTGGAGGAGAGAGTTCGACGTCTTCGGCATCAGGGATTTCAATCTCGTCGACGAACTTCTTCGTGTCCTTATCTTCGGTAATTCTCATGATTTATCCCTTCTTAGGGCTTGTTAAATTGGGTTTTCAGCGATTTCACGCTGCGCAGCCACCCTTTGGCCAACAAAGGACTGGACTGCATGAAAGCATCGGCTTGGGCTTTGTTCGCAAAAGGCCGCGACAACAAAATAAAGTAACGCTGGCTTGTGCCCTTTTTCGGGGCTCGAACAATACGTGCTTTGGCGTACACCGCATTGCTGCGCTGAAAGGCAGCCGCATCAGCCTGCGTATCAAACGCCGCCAATTGCACAACAAACCCATCGCTGGGCAATTGCTCCAACCAGGCGTCTTCGGTATTGGACTCAGCAGCTTTGGCGAGCGCTTTCTCAACGGGTTTGGGCTTGGGTATTTCAACCACTTTCGGTGGCTCAACAACGGGAACCGTTGCAACCGGTGACGCAACAACAGCGGGGGCTTGAGCGGAAGCGGGAACCAGCGCTGGCGTCGATGCCACCACCGCTGCCGCACTGGCCACTTGCGAGGCCGGCTGGGAAGCCGACTCAACCGCGGCAGATGCAACCGCACTTGCTGCAGCCTGCGCCTCTGCCAACGCAGCGGCACTGGCCGCCTCCGCAGCGCTGGCCGCCGCGGCAGCCACCGCCGCATCTTGCTCAGACGCCACCGCTGCCGGGGTGCCACGCAGCAAATATTTCTTAAACGCGTCAACCTCTTGCATCACCAAGTCTTGGTACATCATCCCAAAGGCAGCCAGTGACAACAAAAAGACCAACACA
>CANBRM010000039.1 GCA_947371915.1 Comamonadaceae bacterium
TTGAGTTCTTGGTTCACTCGTTGGCGCGATGCACCCAACAGTTGTGCCAATTCTTCTTGCGCCAAGTGCAAGCCAATGCGAATTTCTTGTCCGTTGGTCAGACTCTGCACACCGTAGCTGCGTGCCAAGTGCAACAGCTGTTTGGCCAAGCGCGAACGCAAGGGCAGGGTGTTGAGGTCTTCCACCAAGCCAAACAGCTGGCGAATGCGACGTGCTTGCAAGCGCAGCATGGCTTCGTAAAACTCCACATGCTGGCTGAGAATCTTTTGAAAATCTGCTTTGGCCACACAAAGAATCGTGGTGTCGCCGTGCGCATACACATCGTGTGTGCGACGGTCCCCGTCCAAGATCGCCACGTCGCCAAACCAAATGCCGGGCTCCACATACGTGAAGGTGATTTGCTTGCCCGACAACGATGTCGAGCTCACACGCACCGCGCCCTTGGCGCACGCCATCCACTCCTCGGGCGCGTCGCCGCGCGCCGCGATCAAGTCGCCGTCTTTGCATCGTTTGACATAAGCGCATCGAAGAATGTCGTGTCGTAGTGAAGGTGAGAGAGATGAAAACCATCGACCTGAGTTGATGGCTTCGCGTTCTTCAATATTAAGAATTGGATCGTCCATAGCCTGTCTTTTGTGTGACCTGAAAGTGAAAATTAGTCGCCCGTGTGACCCGCACGCTGTCGCGCGTGCGGCGGGGCTTGCGTTTATTTGTAGACGGGCTTTTCTTTGTTGAGAAATGCAGCGATGCCGATGCCTGCATTGGCGTGATGCAAGTTGTTCACAAAGTGATCGCGCTCTTGCGCCAAGTGCGTGGTGAGGTTGTGTGTGCCTGCATCGTTGATCAATTCTTTGATGCTGCTCATGGCATTGGGCGCGCGTGCGTTGATGCGATCGGCCAACTGCAAGGCGTCCGTCAAAGCATTGCCAGTTTCGCTGATGCGGTTGACCAAACCCAGCGCGTGCAAGCGCTCAGCACCAATGCGTTCGCCGAGCAACAACAACTCAGACGCCAGTTGACGCGGCAAGGTTTGGCTCAAGCTCCAACTGCCGCCGCCATCGGGCGAGAGCGCGATGCTGCTGTAGGCCATCACAAAAATACTGTCGCGTGCGGCCACGATCATGTCGCACATCAACGCCAGTGAAAATCCCGCGCCTGCAGCCGCACCTTCGACTGCAGCAATGACGGGTTTCGGAAAGGTGCGGATGGCTTCCATCCAGCTGTGCAAACCTTCGATGCTTTGAGCTTGTGCCTCGCGCGGTTTTTCGCGGTTGCCTTGCAAGCGTTGCAAATTGCCGCCCGCACAAAAGTTGCTGCCTTCGCCGGTGATGATGACGCTGCGAATCTCAGGGTTGGTCTCCGCAACGTTCAAGGCCTCGATGCCTGCGGCGTACATGTCGGGGCCCAGCGCGTTGCGCATGGCGGGGTCGGACAGCGTCAAGATCAGGGTTTGACCTTGACTGGTGCTTTTGAGTTGGGCGGTCATTTAACTCTCGACGTGGGTCAGGCTCAGGCCAATCGCGCCACGGCGGCGCAGCCATGGGCTGGGGCGATAGCGTGGATCGCCGTAGACGGTTTGCACGTTGAACAGCACTTCCAAAATCTCGGTCGGGCCAAACTTGTCGCCCATCATCAAAGGACCCATGGGGTAACCCAAGCCGAGGGTGACGGCTGTTTCTAAGTCTTGTGGGCTGCAAATGCCTTGCTGGCAAATGTCGCAGGCAATGTTGACGATGGTGGACACCACACGTTGCGTCACAAAACCACCGCTGTCGCGAATCACGCTGACCGCTTTGCCATCGCGGGCGAAGAGGGCGTGTGCGGCATCGCGCATGTCGCTGCGTGTGGCAGGGTTGGTGGCGAGCACGCGGCGTTTGGTGAGCTTGTCGTCGATCAGCAGGTCGATGCCGACGGTGCGTGCGGGGTCCAGGCGCTCAATGATGGCGACGGTGGTCACGTCAAAACCCAAAGGCGCGACGATAGACAGTGCTTGCGCCGAAGGCGAGGCACCGGTTTCAATTTTGGCGCCTAAGTCTTTGAGCAATTGCAGCAATTCGGAGCGACGCGCGGCGCGGCTTGACACCCATACCGGCGGCATTTCTGCCACCACAGGCACGGCAGGCTCAGGCGCAATTTGTGCCACGCCGTCAATGTATTTGTAAAAGCCTTCGCCGACTTTTTTACCCACGACGCCGCCTGCCAAACGTTGGGCGGTGATCACGCTGGGGCGGTAACGCGGTTCGTCGTAATACTGTTGGTAGATGGACTCCATCACGGGATGGGACACATCGAGTGCGGTCAAGTCCATCAATTCAAAGGGGCCTAATTTGAAGCCCACTTGGTCTTTCAAAATGCGGTCAATCGTGGCGAAGTCGGCAATGTTTTCCGACACGATGCGCAGCGCCTCGGTTCCATAGCCACGTCCTGCGTGGTTGACGATGAAGCCAGGGGTGTCTTGCGCTTGAACGGGCGTGTGGCCCATTTGTTTGGCGTAAGCGGCCAAGTCTTGGCAAATGCTGGGTTTGGTTTTGAGTCCGGCAATCACCTCGACCACTTTCATGAGTGGCACGGGGTTAAAGAAGTGGTAGCCCGCAAATTGCTCAGGCCGCTTGAGGGCTGCAGCAATCGCCGTGACGGACAGCGAAGAGGTGTTCGTCACCAGCACCGCGGTGGGTTGTACCAAAGCTTCGAGTTCGGCAAAGAACGATTTTTTGATGTCCAAGCGTTCCACGATGGCTTCCACCACCAAGTCGCAATCTGCCAAATCACTCAGCGCAGCAGCCCCTTGTAACTGGGCTTTGTACTGCGCGGCTTGCTCGGGTGTGATGCGGTTTTTCTCGGCCAGCTTGTCCCACTGCGCGCCTATGGCTTGTGTGGCTTGTGCAACAGCCGCAGCTTGCGTATCGAACAGTTTGACGGTGCTGCCAGCTTGGGCGGCGATTTGTGCGATGCCTCGGCCCATGGCGCCAGCACCCACAACCCCTACGGTTTTGTAAATGGAATTCATCCAAATATTATGACTGAGCACCAAGCGGTTTTTGAGCTGCACCTGCGCGACACACCTAGGGTTAAGGCTAAGCGTTTCCCCTTGGAGGCTATGCAAGAATAATTTGAACTTATTCATTTTGGAGCGCTTTCATGACTCTCAAACTCTGCGGCTTTTCGGTCAGCAACTACTACAACAAACTCAAAATCCAATTGCTGGAGAAGGGCGTCGCGTTCGAAGAGGACTTGGTGTGGGTCAACCCCATCGATCCGGCCACGTTGTTGCGTTCACCCATGGGAAAAGTGCCTTTTTTAGAGACGCCTCAAGGCTGCATCACCGAATCGGCAGTGTGTGCCGAATACATCGAGCAGGCTTATCCCCAGCATCCTTTGTTGCCGGCCGATCCGATGGCTGTAGCCAAGGTGCGCGAGTTGATTACTTATTTAGAGTTGCACATTGAGCTGGTGGCGCGCGATTTGTACCCACAAGCCTTTTTTGGTGGCAAGGTGAGCGAAGCGACGCAAGAGCGCGTTCGCAAGCAACTCACCAAAGGTGTGGAAGGCTTTACCAAGTTGGCCAAGTTCTCGCCCTTCGTGGCCGGCGACACCTTCACGCTGGCCGATTGCTCTGCGATCGTGCATTTGCCTTTGGCCAGCTTAGCCAGCAAATTGGTGTTGGGTGAAGATTTGTTGGCGGGCTTGCCCGTCAAAGAGTACGGCAAGCAAATGGCCGAGCGTGCCTCGGTGCAAAAAGTCAACGCTGACCGCAAAGAAGGCACGGCCCTGATGGCGGCGCGTTACGCGAAGCTGTCGTCGGGCGGTTAATCGCCAATCGGCTCCACGCACGGGTGCAAGCCGTGCCGTATGCAAGGAGGGCTAACCGTTAGCCCTTGCCTTGACGCATTAAGTCAAGTCGCGTGAGCGCGGTGTCAAGTCACGCGAGCTCGGTGGGCTCGGCGCGTGGCGCGTGCGGCCAGCAGGCTCACAACCAAGGCGAGCAGCACGCCAACCCAGCCAAACCAATGCAGTTGAGACATGCCGTCGTGGGTGATGAGCCACGCCCCACCGGCTGAGCCAATGGCTTGCCCGAGGTAAATGGCGGAGGTGTTCAGAGCCACAGAGCCTGACGCAAGTTCGGGCGAGATTTGAATTAGCCGCGCTTGCTGCGCCGAATTGGCGGCAAACATGCCAAACCCCCAGGGCGTCAAGATCAAGGCCGCTAACCATAAGTTCTGGCCGAGTGGCCACAGCAACAAGCTGAACGACATCAACAGCAAGCAGAAGTTGACGGCTTTGGCCGCACCCACGCGGTCCACGTTGCGCGACAGCAGCATGTTGCCCATGAGACCGCAAGCGCCGAACCAGCCAAACAACAGACTCAAGTCGGTGGGTGAGGTGGCCAAGGTTTGCTTGAAGTACGGGGCAAAGTAGGCCGTCAGCACAAACTGGCCTGAGGCGCTGACGACGGTCACCAACACAGTGAACATCAAGGGTTTGGATTGGAAGGTTTGTCGCCAAGCGGCTAGCGACATGACGGGCGGTTGCAGCCCGTTGGGCAACACCTGCCATACCCAAGCTGCGCTGATCAATGACAGCACGGACAGCATGCCAAACACCACGCGCCAGCCGTAGACCTCGCCCATCCAGGCAGCAATTGGCATGCCCACCACCGACGCAACCGACCAACCTAAGAAGACAAAGGTGATGGCGCGTCCACGTCGTTCAGGCGCAGTCAGTTGCCCAATGCAGGCGGCCGCTTGCGGGGTGAAGATGGCCGGTGCCACCATCGCCAGAACCCGAACCCACAGAATTTCGTTGAACCCGGGCATCACCAAGGTCAGTGCGTGTGTGGTGCCGTACCACAGCATGACCCATGTCAACAGCTTGCGGCGGTCGTGCTTGCCCAAAACCGTGGCAAATATGGGCGCGCTCAAACACATCAGCACCGAACCCGCGGTGATCAAAAACCCCGCTTGTGCGACAGACACCTGCAAGTCGTGGCTGATGTCGTTGAGCGAGCCCGGCACCATCAACACGCCGAAGCCGATGACAAAGTTGCCGAATAGGAAGCACCACAACACGGCGGGCGAGGCGCGGTGCATCAAGAGGCTTTCATAGGGTGTTTATCGACGTACCTGGAGCGCGCCAGGATTCACGATGTTGGTGGGGGTGCCTTTGATGAAGTTCACCACGTTGTCAAACGCGGTGCCAAAGTACAACTCGTAGCTGTCTTGCTCGACGTAGCCAATGTGTGGCGTGCAGATGCAGTTTTCCAAACGCAAGAGCGCGTGGCCTTGCAGAATCGGTTCGCTTTCAAACACGTCAATGGCGGCCATGCCAGGGCGGCCACGGTTAAGGCCAGCCAACAAAGCGTCGGTCTCAATCAACTCTGCACGCGAAGTGTTCACCAGCAACGAAGTGGGCTTCATGCGCATCAAATCGGCCAAAGTGACGATGCCACGCGTGGTGTCCGTCAGGCGCAAATGCAAGCTGATGATGTCGGCCTCTTCAAAGAAGGCCTCACGCGACTCGGCAATGTTCAAGCCGTCTTTGGCGCCCAATTCGCGTGAGGCTTCGCTGCCCCACAGCAAAACGCGCATGCCGAAAGCCTTGCCGTAGCCTGCGAGCAATTGGCCAATCTTGCCGTAACCCCAAATTCCCAGGGTCTTGCCGCGCAACAATTGGCCTAAACCAAAGTTGGTGGGCATGGAGCCCGCTTTCAAACCTGCTTGTTGCCAAGCCCCGTGTTTCAAGTGCGTGATGTATTGGGGAATGCGGCGCATGGCCGCCATGATCAGTGCCCAAGTCAACTCAGCGGGAGCCGTGGGCGAGCCTGTGCCCTCGGCCACCACAATGCCGCGCTCGGTACACGCCGCCATGTCGATGTGACCGCTGACTTTGCCGGTTTGCGAGATCATTTTGAGCTTGGGCAGCTTTTCAATCAGCTGACGGGTGACCTGCGTGCGTTCGCGGATCAGCACCAAAATTTCGGCGTCTTTGAGGCGAACAGACAGCTGGCCCACACCTTTGATGGTGTTGGTGTAAACCTTGGCTGGATAAGCTTCTAATTTGGAGGCGCAAGGCAGCTTGCGTACGACATCTTGGTAGTCGTCTAGGATGACAATGTTCATCCCCCAATTGTGCCTTGTCCCTATCTTGGGATTTTTAGTTCTGGAGTAATTTATGACCATCTCGATGTCGTCGGCTAGCCTGCCTGTTTTTCAAACCGCGCTGACCAACCTCAGCCACTTGCTGGCCAAGGGCCAAGCCCATGCAGATGCTAAAAAGTTTGATTCAGCGGTGTTGGCGCAATACCGTTTGGCACCCGACATGCTGCCTTTCACGCGTCAAGTGCTGATTGCCTGCGATGCCGCCAAACTGTGCGTGGCACGGCTGTCTGGCCTAGAGGCGCCTAAGTTTGACGACACCGAAACCACCTTGGCCGATTTGATGGGCCGAATTCAAAAAACCTTGGAATGGTTGCAAACAGTGCCCGCGTCGGCTTTGGATGGCACCGAAGCCAAGAGCATCACTTTTCCCATGGGCAAAGACAAAACGCGCACCATGCTGGGCGAGGATTACCTCAAACATTGGGCTATTCCGAACGTTTTCTTTCACGTCACCACCGCGTACGCCATACTGCGCCACAACGGGGTAGACGTGGGCAAGGGCGACTTCTTGCTGGGGGCCAACGCTTAAGATCAGCCGGCTGCCCCTGCTTCAGTGGCGACTTTCCAACTCGGCCAAGCGGTCGAGTTCGGCGCACACATCGGCCATGCGGCCTGAAATCACCATGCGACCTGCGCTGTGACGGTTTTGTTGGGCATCCAACACGCGTGCCACGCGCAAAGGCAGGTGACGAGCAGAGGCGGTGCTTTGCAAAGCTTGAGCGGGCAGAAAGCCACGGACAACGTTTTGCAGCGGATTCAAAAGGCGGTATGCGCCAAAAATTGCGAGGCTCATGGTCGTACTTTCTTTACATCAACATGGTGTTGCGGATCAGGCCCACAGCGAGGCCTTCGATTTCAAAGGGCTCACCGGGTTCGACCACGATGGTTTTGAAATCTGGGTTTTCGGGCAATAACTCAATGCGATCTGGGGTGCGGCGGTAGCGTTTGACAGTCACGTCATCGCCCAAACGTGCCACCACAATTTGGCCGTTCTTGGCATCGCGGGTCGATTGCACGGCGAGCAAGTCGCCGTCCATGATGCCGGCGTCGCGCATGGACATGCCGCGTACACGCAGCAAATAGTCGGGTTTGCGCTGAAACAGGCTGCTTTCCACGTAATAGGTTTGGTCCACATGCTCTTGCGCCAAGATGGGTGAGCCTGCAGCCACGCGGCCGACCAAGGGCAGCGAGAATCCGGAGATGGTTTGGTTGATCGTGTTGGCCATGTTGTCTTGCATGGCACGCAGGTTGTTGCCTTTGAGACGAATGCCGCGTGAAGTGCCGCTGACCAATTCAATGGCGCCTTTGCGGGCCAAGGCTTGCAAATGCTCTTCTGCCGCGTTGGCCGATTTGAAGCCCAGCTCGTTGGCAATTTCGGCGCGGGTAGGGGGCGAGCCGGTGTTGGCGATGGCCGATTGGATCAGCTCCAGAATCTGCTGCTGACGGGGCGTAAGTTTTGGCATCTCGATCATCGTTGCGGCTCCTGCACAATGGGGGTGGACTGGTTAAGCTGTTTAGACATCCAGTACCTGTATTTTTAACCAGTTTTTGAGTTCTACGACACATGCAAGCAAAAAAAAATCAAAAAGTCGTTGTTTTAGCCACAGGCGGCACCATCGCGGGCACATCGGCCAACGGCAGTGACCACACCGGTTACACCGCAGCACAGCTGGATGTGCCTCAGTTGCTCGACGCCATTCCCGCGCTGAATGACGCCCTGCAAGGTGACGCTTTGGTGTGCGAGCAAGTCGTCCAGCTCGACAGCAAAGACATGGACCACGCCACGTGGCAGACGCTCGCCCAGCGTTGCGCGCACTGGCTGTCTCAGCCCGATGTGGGCGGCCTCGTCATCACCCACGGCACCGATACGTTAGAAGAAACCGCGTGGTTTTTACAAATGGTGCTGGGACCAACCAAGCCCGTGGTGTTGACCTGCGCCATGCGCCCAGCCACAGCGCTGATGCCTGACGGCCCGCAAAACTTATGCGATGCCTTGGCTGTGGCGCGCAATCCGATGGTGCATGGGGTGTTGGTTGTTTGCGCAGGTCGCATTCACGGCGCGAGCGATGTTCAAAAGGTGCATCCCTACCGGCTTGATGCCTTCAGCTCTGGCGATGCAGGCCCGCGTGGTTGGGTCGAGCAGGGGGGCTTACGCTGGGCCGATCCTGGCAGTTGGCCCCTAAGGCATACCAACGCCCAGCAGGCGCTAGAACGTCCTGTGGCCCAGTGGCCTTGGGTGGCGGTGCTGCACAACCACACGAATCCCGATGCCCGCCAAGTGCATGCTTTGGTGGCGGCAGGTGTGCAAGGCATTGTCTTAGCGGGCACGGGCAACGGCACCGTGCATCACCGCTTGTTGGCTGCGCTGACCCAAGCGCAAGACCAAGGCGTGGCCGTGCGCTTGACCACCCGCTGCGCCGAAGGCCAGATCGTCGGGCAACCCCTTGCATTGCCAACTGCGCAGCGTGGCTTGAATGCGTTCAAGGCGCGCGTCAGTTTGATGCTCGATTTAATGGGCTAAGTTCGCCGAGGAAACCCTCCAAAGAAAACGCAGACTGATCCAAAAACAACAAAGCCCCGCACTGCGGGGCTTTGTTGTTTGAAAAACTGAAAAGAATCAGTTAGCCAATGCTGCAAACGCGCGCGTGGTGATGTCTTCCACACTGCCTGTGCCGCTGATGGCGCGGTACTTGGGGGCAGAGGCTGCGTCGGCCGTGGCCCAGCTCGAGTAGTAGTCCACCAAGGGGCGGGTTTGGTCGCTGTAGACCTGCAGGCGTTTTTTGACGGTTTCTTCTTGGTCGTCGGCGCGTTGCACCAAGGCTTCACCGGTGACGTCGTCAATGCCTTCCACTTTGGGTGGGTTGAATTTGACGTGGTAGGTGCGACCGCTGGCCACGTGGGCGCGGCGACCGCTCATGCGTTCGATGATGGCGTCAAAAGGCACATCGATTTCAAGCACGAAGTCTAGTTTCACGCCGGCTGCTTTCATGGCATCGGCTTGAGGAATGGTGCGTGGGAAACCGTCAAACAAAAAGCCTTGCGCGCAATCGGCTTGGGCGATGCGTTCTTTGACCAAGTTGATGATCAGGTCATCGCTGACCAAACCGCCCGCATCCATCACTTTTTTGGCTTCGATGCCCAAAGGGGTACCCGCTTTGACTGCAGCGCGCAGCATGTCGCCTGTGGAAATCTGGGGAATGCCGTATTTTTGGCAAATGAAGGTGGCCTGTGTGCCTTTACCGGCACCAGGTGCGCCCAACAGAATCAGTCTCATGCTTTGTCCTAATGATGAATTAGTGTTGATATTTTGAAGTCGAGGATATCACGCGCTCCCCTTCGAAATGCTTACGCGAGTGCCTCAAAGTGGGCACGCACCCGCGCCAAGTCTTCGGGTGTGTCGACACCGGGGCCAGGCGAATGCGCACTGATGTACACCGCAATGCGATGCCCATGCCACATGGCGCGCAATTGCTCCAGCGATTCGGTCACTTCCAGCGGCGAAATGGCCAATTTGGGGAACTCACGCAGGAAGCCCACGCGGTAGCCGTACAAGCCCACATGACGCAGCGGCGCGGGGTCGGGCAGCGCGGTGATGCCTCCATTCAAGCCCCCATTTGCAAAGCCATCGCGCCACCAAGCAATCGGGGCACGGCTGAAATACAGCGCGGTGTTGCGGGCGTCGAGCACCACTTTCACCACGTTGGGGTTGGCAAAGTCCGCCACGTTGTCGATAGCGTGGGCCAGCGTGCTCATGCTGCAGTCGTCGCGTTCTTGCAGCAGCAGGGCGGCGGCGTTGATGGAAGCGGAGTCGATCAAGGGTTCATCGCCTTGCACGTTCACCACCACGTCGGTGTCGCTCAGGCCCAGCAAGTCGCAGGCTTCGGCCAAGCGGTCGCTGCCCGAGGGGTGGTCGGTACGGGTCAGCACGGCTTCGATGTTGTGCGCTTGGCAGGCTTGCACGATGCGCTCGTCGTCTGCAGCCACCACCACCCGCGAGGCGCTAGACAGCAGCGCACGCTGCGCCACGCGCACCACCATGGGCACGCCGCCTAAATCGGCCAAGGGTTTGTCGGGCAAGCGCGAAGAGGCCATGCGGGCCGGAATCAAGACACAAAACGACATCAAAGCCCCAATTCGTCGTCGGTCACTGTGCGGGCCTCGTTTTCCAACAAGACCGGTATGCCGTCACGCACGGGGTAAGCCAAACGCGCGCTGCGCGAGATCAGTTCTTGACGTTCGCGGTCGAATTCAAGCGGGCCTTTGGTCACGGGGCAGACCAAGAGTTCAAGCAATTTAGTGTCCATGGGGTGATGATAACTTTCGGGGCTGTGCAGCCTCTAGCGCGAGGTCAATGGCGTGTAGCAAGGCGTCGGGCAATTCGGTCATGAGCGGCACGGCCCACGCTTGCGGGTATTGGGCCCAAAGTTTGACGGCGTCTTTCTCGGTGCACAACACATCGCCCCACGCAGGGTTGAGGGTGAGGCCACGCACATCGGCGTGGTCGGGCAGGGCTTGGGTGTGCGCCAGCTGCACCCCTTGGGCGCGCAGCATGTCAAAAAATACCTCGGGTTTGGCAATGCCCGCCAGCGCTTGCACAGGGGCGTTGGCCCAACTTTGCAAACTGCGTTGGGTGCCGTCGGCTTGCCGCGCAAAGCTGGCTAATTTGCGTGTCACCGCAAAGGCGTCGGGGGGCATTTGTGCCGAGCTTTGTCCCGAGGTTTGTAATACCCACATCGGCACGTCGAGGCTTGTGGTTGGGTGACGCCAAGCACTACGTGGCCAAGGCTCGCGCAGCGGTCCGGCGGGTAACAAAAAGCCGTTGCCAACACCACGTTCGTCAAACACGCACAGTTCCAAGTTGCGCGCCAGCGGCCAGTGCTGCAAGCCATCGTCGCAGACCAACACGTCAACATCCGGATGTTGTTTCAGCAACGCCAAGCCCGCTGCCGCGCGGTTTGAGCCCACCCAAACCGGCACTTGGCAGTTGCGGGCAATCAGCAAGGGCTCGTCGCCTACGTCTTGCGCGGCGCTGTCTGCCAGCACGGGGCGAACGTCAGCTTGATTTTTGTCTGAGTTGGGCAAGCGGCCATAGCCGCGAGACAGCACGCCCACGCGCCAGCCTTGTTGCGTCAGGTGCTGCACCAGCGCCATCACGATGGGGGTTTTGCCCACGCCACCCACCAGCACATTGCCCACCACCAGCACCGGAACTGGCAAAACGTGTTGATTGAACAACCCCAGCTTGTAGAGCGTTTGCCTGATCCACACCAACGCGCCAAATACCGCGCTGATGGGCCAAAGTGCCATCGCGAGCCAACGGTCTTGCGCACGTTGACCGACCCAAGCTTGCATGAGCGCATGGCGCACGGTGCTCATCACGCGGCCCAAGGCAAAGGGTTTGTCATGGCAAAGGCCTGCGCGTGTGCAGGGCTCAGTCGGCTTTGGCCGACGATGATTGAGCGGCGAAGGTGAGTTGGTTCAAGCTGCTGCGGCGGGCGGCTTCCATCACCATCATCACCGACTGGTGCGAGGCCTGCGCGTCAGCGCTGATCACCACCATCGGGTTGTCAACGCCTTGCGACGCACTGGCCATGGCACGTGTCAAGCTGGGCACGTCGCGACCCGACAAAGCTTGGCGGTTCACGCTAAAGCGTCCATCGCGGCTGATCGAGACCCGAACTTCGCGCGGATGTTGCTGCTGCTGAGCGGTGTCTGCCACCGGCAAATTCATTTGAATTTCGGTGAGTTTGCTGTAGGTGGTGGAGAGCATCAAAAAGATCAACACCACCAACAACACGTCAATGAACGGGATCAGGTTGATCTCCGGTTCAGGGCTGGGTGCACGGTGAAACTTCATGGCGAGGGGCTCAACGCAGTTTGCTGCGCAAAATCAGCAAGTGGCGCAAAAAGCGATCGGCGTCCAACTCAAAACCCAGCACATACGCATCCACGCGGGCGCGCAGATAGCGCCAGAACATCAGTGCGGGAATGGCCACGATCAAGCCAAACGCCGTGTTGTAAAGCGCCATCGAGATGCCGTGCGCCAGCTGCACGGGGTTGGCGGCAGCGCCTTGGGCCGATTGCGAGCCAAAAATATCGATCATGCCCACCACGGTGCCCAGCAAACCCAACAGAGGTGCGGCCGAAGCGATGGTGGCCAGTGCGGCCAAGTGTTTGTCTAGCGTGTGTGCGGCTTGACGGCCTGCCGCTTCCATGCTGGCACGCAAATCGTCATCGCTGATGCGGGGTTCGGCCTGCAAAGTTTGCAAACCGCTGGCCAACACGCCACCCAATACGCCACGTGCGCTCAGTTGCGCCACCACGTCGTGCGTGGGCAAACGTTGTTGTGACGCCTGAATGGCCTCGGCCAGCAAACCCTCAGGGGCCACCAAATGGGTGCGCAAACTCAGCAAACGTTCAATGACCAAGGCCAAGGCCACAATGGAACAGCCCAGCAACGGCCAAATCGGCCAACCTGCCGCTTGTATGATTGAAAACAAACGCGTACTCCCTCAATAAAACGCTGGCGGATTATCGCTGAGTCATGATTCACATTTTCTGTGGATAACTTTGTGGGTAAGTCGGTCTCAGACCCGTTTAAACCCGCATGAATACGTGGCTTCGACAGATTGACTGAATTTTCAGCAGCAAAAAACACAATAAAATCAAGCACTTGCTATGAGAAATCGACAATCTTTCAATTTGCGCTTCTACCCATTGATCTCTCCTCAATTTTGTGGATGACTCTCGCATGCCACTCACCGAATCTCCCAGTTTGACGCCCCGTATCTGGGCAGTTGGGGCCCTGTGCCGCGCCGTTGCTGATGCTTTGGAGGCCCGCTTCAACCCCGTCGCCGTGCGCGGCGAGATCACAGGGTTTACACGCGCCGCCAGCGGTCATTGCTACTTCACCATCAAGGATGCAGGCGGTCAATTGCGTTGCGCCATGTTCAAACGGGCGGCCCAATTGCTCGACTTTCGCCCCGTGGACGGTGAGCTGGTCGAGTTGCGTGGCCGATTGGGGGTCTACGAGCCCCGAGGCGAGCTGCAACTCATCGTCGAAAGCCTGCGCCGTGCAGGGCAGGGCGCTTGGTTTGAGCAGTTCTTGCAACTCAAAGCCAAACTCGACGCCGAAGGCCTGTTCGACCCCGACCGCAAACGCCCCATCCGAACCATGCCCCGCCGCATTGGCATCGTCACGTCATTGGGCGCGGCTGCTCTGCACGATGTGTCCACCGCGCTTCAGCGCCGTGTGCCGCACATTCCGGTTGTCTTGGCTGCCTCACCCGTGCAAGGGCCTGACGCTGCGCCGGGCTTGGTTAAAGCCTTGCAGCAACTCACTCAGCAGCCCGAGATGGACGTCATCTTGCTTGTGCGCGGCGGCGGCTCGATGGAAGACCTCTGGGCCTTCAACGACGAAACCTTGGCCCGCACCATCGTCAACAGCCCCGTGCCCATCATTTGTGGCGTGGGCCACGAGACCGACTTCACCATCGCCGACTTTTGCGCCGATCTGCGTGCCCCCACGCCCACAGCTGCCGCCGAAATGTGCGCCTTGCCGCAGGCCGATCTGCTGGCCAACCTCGGCCAATGGCACGCGGCCCTAGAGGGCTTCACCCACCGCTACCTCGACACCCAAGAGCAGCGCCTTGACCGTGCCCAAGCCCGCTTGGGTCGCCCCTCGCAGGGCATCACCACTGAAAAAATGCAGCTCATGCGTTTGCAGCAGCGCTTGCGCAGCGCCGTTCAAAGTCGGACCCAGCGCGGTCAACTTGACCTCAACCACCTCGCCACCCGCTTGACCCGTGGCGTGCAGCAAACCCCCGCCACAGCTCGCGAGCGTCTGCAGCGCGCCGCCTTGAGGCTCGATTTGCTCGACCCGAAGCTGGTGCTGCAACGCGGTTTCGCGTGGCTCAGCGATGCCCAAGGCCAGGCCATCACCTCGGTGGACCAAACCCAAGAGGGCCAAGCGTTGCAAGCCACCCTCGCCGACGGCGTGGTTGATTTGCGGGTCGCTGCACCGAGTCGCATTTAGTTTTTACAATCCAGCTTTCACGTTCAGATTTTTTACCCAGAGGACTCCATGGAACACACGCTCCCCGCACTGCCTTACGCCATCGACGCATTGGCCCCCCACTACTCGCAAGAGACGTTAGAGTTTCACCACGGCAAGCACCACAACGCTTACGTCGTGAACCTGAACAACCTGCAAAAGGGCACCGAATTCGAAGCCATGACGCTCGAAGAGATCATCAAGAAGTCCAGCGGCGGCATCTACAACAACTCAGCCCAAATCTGGAACCACACCTTCTTCTGGAGCTGCATGAAGCCCCAAGGCGGCGGCGAGCCCACAGGTGCCTTGGCTGACGCCATCAACGCCAAATTCGGCAGCTACGCAGCCTTCAAAGAAGCCTTCGTCAAGAGCGCCGTCGGCAACTTCGGTTCGGGCTGGACTTGGTTGGTCAAAAAGGCCGACGGCACCGTTGACATCGTCAACATGGGCGCCGCTGGCACACCTTTGACAACCGGCGACAAAGCCTTGTTGACTGTGGACGTGTGGGAACACGCCTACTACATCGACTACCGCAACATGCGCCCCAAGTTCGTTGAGACATTCCTCAGCAACTTGGTGAACTGGTCGTTCGCTGAAGCCAACTTCGCTTAAAGCGCAGTTGAACTTTTGAAAGCCCGCACGCTTCGGCGTGCGGGCTTTTTTCTTTTTTAAGTTTTACTTCGCGCCTGCCCGCGCAAGGCGGCCTTCTTCGCGGCTTAAGACTTAAACGCCACCCCAGCCAATCGGCTGCCCGCTTTCAGCCCCTTTTTCGCAAACCAGCCCTGGTTCATCTCCAGCACAAAGCGCACGGGCTTGGTGGAGCAATGTGAATCGGTGGTTTGGGGCTTCATGTCTGCCAAGTTCACGATAGTGCCGTCGTCGGCCACAAACGCGGCTGTCAGGGGCAGCAGGGTGTTTTTCATCCAAAAGCATTGAACGGTCGGTTGCTCAAACACAAAGAGCATGCCTTCGTGGGTGGGCATTTCAGCGCGAAACATCAGGCCAACGCTGCGTTGCTCCGGCGTTTGGGCCACTTGCACATCCAGTTGGTGCATGCCCGCTTGCAGTTTGATGCGGGGCAGGGTGGTTTGGGGCGTGTCTTGCGCGCTAGCTGTTGCGGCGCTCAACGCCACCAGCAGAGTGAGAAAAAGTCGTTTCATAGCTTTGAAATATAGCTGAGGCTAGCCCCTAAAATTATGAGACATAACTAAAACCCACGGGAGCTGTTCGCATGTCTTACCAGCACATTCAAGTGCCGACTCAAGGTCAAAAAATCACTGTCAACGCCGATATGTCGCTGAACGTGCCCCATCAGCCCATCGTCCCCTTCATTCAGGGCGACGGCATTGGCCAAGACGTGACCCCCGTCATGCGCAAAGTGGTCGATGCAGCCGTGGCCAAAGCCTACGGCAGCGAGCGCCAAATTCAGTGGATGGAAGTCTTTGCTGGCGAGAAGTCCACCCAAATCTACGGCCCCGACGTGTGGCTGCCCCAAGAAACTGTCGATGTATTGCGCGACTACGTGGTCTCCATCAAAGGCCCCTTGAACACACCCGTAGGCGGTGGCATTCGCTCACTCAACGTGGCTTTGCGCCAAGAGCTCGACCTCTACGTGTGCTTGCGCCCCGTGCAGTACTTCAAAGGCGTGCCTTCACCCTTGAAAGAGCCTGAAAAAACCAACATGGTTATCTTCCGTGAGAACTCGGAAGACATCTACGCCGGCATTGAGTTCGCCGCTGAAAGCGACGAAGCGAAGAAGTTGATCCAGTTCTTGGTCAACGACATGGGCGCCACCACCATCCGCTTCCCCAACACATCGGCCATCGGCATCAAGCCCGTGTCCATCGAGGGCACCGAGCGCTTCATTCGCAAAGCCATTCAATACGCCATCGACCACGACAAACCCAGCGTCACCATCGTGCACAAGGGCAACATCATGAAATTCACTGAAGGTGGTTTCCGTGATTGGGCCATGGCCTTGGCGCAAAAAGAGTTTGGAGCCACCCTGATTGACGGCGGTCCTTGGTGCAAATTCAAAAACCCCAAAACGGGCCAACAAATCATCATCAAAGACGTCATCGCTGACGCCTTTTTGCAGCAAGTCTTGATGCGTCCCGCCGAATACTCGGTCGTCGCCACCCTCAACCTGAATGGCGATTACATCTCTGACGCCGTGGCCGCCCAGGTTGGTGGCATAGGCATCGCCCCCGGCGCCAACCTGTCCGATAGCGTGGCTTGCTTCGAAGCCACCCACGGCACGGCGCCCAAATACGCGGGCAAAGACTACGTCAATCCCGGCTCCATGATCTTGTCCGCCGAAATGATGCTGCGCCACATGGGCTGGACCGAGGCGGCCGATGTCATCCTCGCATCCATGGAAGCCGCCATTGCCAGCCACCGCGTGACCTACGACTTTGCCCGTTTGATGGACGGCGCGACGCAAGTCAGTTGTTCAGGCTTTGGGCAAGTGGTGATCGACAGTATGTAAGTAGCAACCCTCGTTTTTGGTCTTTTAGCAACGGCCATCCAAAACAAAAACCCTCGAGATATCAAATTCTTGAGGGTTTTTGCATTTTTGTCATAAAAAAATACAAAGTATTTTTACATGATTTAACAAATAGAAGCACTCTCTAAGTATCTGCTCACTAAAATAAACGAAACCCAAAGTATTCATTTTCTTTGGTTTGTTTTAGTTACTTCAGACCTCAAAGGTGCAGCATGACTCATAAGCCAAGCAAAACAGCCAAGATCGTTAAAACGGTCAAGAAAAGTGCAAAGGCACTGTTGTCTGGCAAGAAAGACGTCAAACGATTGGCTGCGGCGTTGCCGCTCACGGCCATTTTGGTCGAAGAGGTGAGGGCGGCGCAAAAGACAGGTTTGGATGTCTCGTCCACGCCTGTGCAAGACGCTGCGCTAACCCTTGGTCAAGATCTTGCCCTTGATGAAACAACGGATGCGCTTGATGTTCAACAAGGTCAAGTATCAAATGCGCTGTTAAACGACCAAATGGTCGTTTTGCCAGAAGATGCCAGCTCGCCTGTAACTCTGGGTGAACGTGATTTGCTCTTGGCGCAAGCCGACACGCCGTCACCAGCAAGTGGTGGCACGATCAGCGACGCTGGCGCTGCAGGCGGTGGATCTGGGGTGGGTGCGGGCGCTGGGGCTCCCTTTGAGCTCAGTGCTGCGCCACTGGCGGGTGCTGGTATTGCGCCACTGGCTGGCGCGCTCGGTCTGGGGGCTGTTGCCGCGACCAGCAACACAGCAGACGGGGTTGCACCGAAGACCTACACCTTTGCCATCGTCAAAGCTAAAGACAATCAAGGCGCTCTTCAGGACGATGTGCTCAACAACGGTGCGACCGATGACGAAACGCCAACGCTTTCGGGAACGGCTGACCCAGGAAGTGTGATTCAAATCAGCGAAGCCGGTTTTATTTTTGGCACAGCCGTTACAGATGCAAACGGCAACTGGAGTTTCACTTCTCCTATCAAGCAAGCCCAAGGTACACACACCTTCACCGCCACCATGGCTGTCGATGATGTCACGGTTAAAACGACCACCTTCAAGCTCACCATCGATACCTTTCAACCCAACGCGCCTGCTGCGCCGCTTGTTGTAGAAGCTACCAACGGTGGCATCAACACTGCAGAAGCAGCCAACGGCACAGAAGTTGAAGTTGGTTTGAGTGGTTCGAATGCGGTGGCAGGTGACAAAGTGACCGTCACGATTGACGGGGTCGACACGGTTTACACCTTGCTTGCTGGCGACATCACGGCAGGCAAAGCGATGGTGGCGATTGCCAAGTCGGTTTTAGATGCAGTAGGCCAAGGCTCTGCATCGGTGACGGCATTCATCACGGATGCGGCTGGCAACAGCAGTGCTGTCAGCGCTGCAACGACCATCACCATGGATACGGTGGCGCCTAATGCCCCTGCAGCTTCGGTCCTCGCAGAAAACACCAGCGGCGGCATCAACTTTGCAGAAGCTGCCAACGGGACGGAAGTTGAAGTTGGGTTGAGTGGTTCGAATGCGGTGGCTGGCGACAAAGTCACTGTCACGATTGACGGTGTTGACACGGTCTACACCTTGCTTGCCGCCGACATCACAGCCGGCAAAGCGATGGTGGCAATTGCCAAGTCGGTGCTGGATGCAGCAGGCCAAGGCGCTGCATCGGTGACGGCATTCATCACAGATGCAGCGGGTAACAGCAGTGCTGTCAGCGCTGCAACGACCATCACCATGGATACGGTGGCGCCTAATGCCCCTGCAGCTTCGGTCCTCGCAGAAAACACCAGCGGCGGC
>CANBRM010000040.1 GCA_947371915.1 Comamonadaceae bacterium
GAATACCTTCCGTTTCGCACTCTCCGTTTTGTTAGCTGGCTCAGCCTTAGCAACCGTGGTGCCCGCGCAAGCCCAACCCATGATGGGCGAGATGGGCATGCATCACGACGAAGGCCGCATCCATGAGCGCATGACCAAGCATTGGGAAAAGCGTCAGATTGACTTGAAAGCCAAATTGCATTTAGCCGATAACCAAGAGCCAGCTTGGAAAGCCTTTGTGGATGGCATGCAAGTGCCAGCTAAGCGTCTGAGGCAAACCATAGACAGTGACGCCTTGGCCAAGCTAACCACACCCGAGCGCATGGAAAAAATGAATGCCGTGCACGAAGCCAATTTGGCAACCATGAAAACGCACATCCAACAACGCACCGAAGCCACACGCACGTTTTACAGCCAACTGAGCATGGAACAACAAAAAGTGTTCGACGCTGAAACCCTCCCAGAGCATGCACGCTGGAAGAACAAGCACGATTAAATATCGATGTTGCCAGCGCGCAAGGCGTTGTTTTCGATGAAGTGACGACGGGGCTCCACCTCGTCACCCATCAACATAGTAAACACGCGGTCAGCTTCAATCGCATCGTCGATTTGCACACGCAGCAAACGACGCACGGTGGGGTCCATCGTGGTTTCCCACAACTGCGCAGGGTTCATCTCGCCCAAGCCCTTGTAGCGTTGACGTGCCGTGGCGTTTTCGGCCTGACCAATCAACCACTTCATGGCTTGACGGAAGTCGCTGACTTTTTCCTCTTTGGCTCGCTCACCTTCACCACGCTGCACACGTGAGCCTTCGCTCAACAAACCGCGGAAGGTTTGTGCAGCTTCGGCCAACGCGGCGTAGTCGGCACCATGCACAAAGTCTTGCGTGATGATGCTGCTCTTGACGTTGCCATGATGGCTGCGGCTGATGCGCAAAATCGGTTTGTCAGTGCGCACATCAAACTCGCCCGACGCTTCTGAACCACTGCCCAACTCACGCAACTTGGCTTGCATGGCTTCAGCAGACGCTTGGGCATCGGCGACGGTGTCGAGATTGACCGACACACCATCGGCGATGGCGCGCAGGGCTTCTGCGTCCATGAAGCCACTCAGACGTGCAATCACGGCTTCAGCCAACTGGTGCTTGCGCGCCAACTCGGCCAAGGTGTCGCCACTCAAGGTTTGGGCGCTCGCGCCACCGGTGGTGATGCTGGCTTCTTTCAAAGCAATGCGCAGCAAGAAACCGTCGAGTGCTGATGCATCTTTCAAGTAAAGCTCTTCTTTGCCAGCTTTGACTTTGTAGAGCGGTGGCTGGGCAATGTAGATATGACCGCGCTCGACCAACTCTGGCATTTGACGATAGAAGAACGTAAGAAGCAGCGTGCGGATGTGCGCACCGTCCACGTCGGCGTCGGTCATGATGATGATGCGGTGGTAACGCAGCTTGTCGACGTTGAAGTCATCGGTCGCTGACTTGCCAGACTCGGCGCTGGCTTTGCCAATGCCGGTGCCCAAGGCGGTGATGAGCGTCAAGATTTCGTTGCTGGTCAACAGCTTTTCGTAACGTGCTTTTTCAACGTTCAAGATCTTGCCACGCAGCGGCAAAATGGCTTGGAATTTGCGGTCACGGCCTTGCTTGGCGGAACCACCGGCGGAGTCACCCTCGACGATGTAGATTTCGCACAGCGCTGGGTCTTTTTCTTGGCAATCAGCCAATTTTCCCGGCAAGCCCATGCCATCGAGCACGCCTTTGCGACGTGTCATCTCGCGCGCTTTGCGAGCCGCTTCACGGGCGCGTGCTGCTTCCACAATCTTGCCGCAAATGATCTTGGCGTCGTTGGGACGTTCTTGCAAGTAATCGCCCAAAGCTTTGGCCACAATGTCTTCCACCGGTGCACGCACTTCACTGGACACCAGTTTGTCTTTGGTCTGGCTGCTGAACTTGGGTTCAGGCACTTTCACCGACAACACGCAGCACAAGCCTTCGCGCATGTCGTCGCCTGTCACTTCGACTTTGGCTTTTTTTGCAAACTCGTGTTCTTCGATGTACTTGTTGATCACGCGTGTCATGGCAGCGCGCAGACCCGTCAAATGGGTACCGCCGTCACGTTGCGGAATGTTGTTGGTGAAACACAGGACGTTCTCGTTGTAACCATCGTTCCACTGCATGGACACTTCCACGCCAATGCTGGTGCCTGGAATGCCGCCATACGTTTCAGAAGGACGTTCACCTTCGGAATAAAAAGCATTGGGGTGCAACACCTTTTTGCCAGAGTTGATGAAGTCCACAAAACCTTTGACACCACCAGCACCCGAAAAGTCGTCTTCTTTGCCGGTGCGTTCGTCGATCAAACGAATGCGCACGCCGTTGTTCAAAAAGCTCAGTTCGCGCAAACGCTTGCTCAAGATTTCGTAATGGAAATCTGTGTTTTGGGTGAAGATTTCGGTGTCTGGCAAGAAGTGAACTTCGGTGCCGCGCTTTTCTGTTTCACCCGTGATGCGCATGGGTGAAACTTCCACACCGTTCACCACCTCAATGATGCGGTTTTGCACAAAGCCTTTGGAAAACTCCAAGGTGTGCACTTTGCCTTCGCGACGTACCACCAAACGCAAAGATTTCGACAGTGCATTCACGCAAGACACACCCACACCGTGCAAGCCACCTGACACCTTGTAGCTGTTTTGGTTGAACTTGCCGCCAGCATGCAACTCGGTCAAGGCGATTTCAGCCGCACTGCGCTTGGGCTCGTGCTTGTCGTCCATCTTCACACCGGTGGGAATGCCGCGACCGTTGTCAGTCACGCTGATGGAGTTATCGCTGTGGATGGTGACCACGATGTCATCGCAATGACCTGCCAAGGCTTCGTCAATCGAGTTGTCGACCACCTCAAACACCAAGTGGTGCAAGCCTGAACCATCCGACGTATCGCCGATGTACATGCCTGGGCGCTTACGAACGGCCTCAAGTCCTTCAAGGATCTGGATCGATCCTTCGCCATAGCCTTCACCGGCTGGAGGTGTGATGGGAGTTTCAGGAATTTGAGTAGGTTCGGTCATAGCAAATCTTCGTGCGCAGCGCACAAGGCGCTGGGAGTTCTGTCGAGAAAAAAATAATCAGTGGCGCTTAGATGCGCATTGGCATCACCACGTACTTGAACGTGTCGTTGCCTGGGATGGTGATGAGCGCGGAGCTGTTTGAATCGGCCAAGTCCACTTGAACCATGTCTTGGTCCATATTGGTCAAGGCGTCGATCAAATAGGTCACGTTGAAGCCAATTTCGATGGCATCACCGCCGTAGTCGATTTCGAGCTCGTCGACGGCCTCTTCTTGCTCAGCGTTGCTTGAAGCCACACGCAAAACACCAGGCTCCAAGTTCAAGCGAACGCCTTTGAACTTGTCGCTGGTCAAGATGGCCGTGCGTTGCAAAGTCGCCAGCAAGGCTGTGCGACCCATAGTGATGGTGTTTTTGTGGTTCTTAGGAATCACACGGTTGTAGTCGGGGAACTTGCCTTCAACCAACTTGGTGACAAACTCCATGCCTTCAAACGTGAACTTCGCTTGGTTGTTGGCGAACTGCATGTCGATGGCGCCTTCTTTGTCGCTCAACAGACGTTGCATTTCCAACACTGTTTTGCGCGGCAAGATGACTTCTTGGCGTGGCACTTCCACATCCAACATGGCCGATGCAAATGCCAAACGGTGACCGTCTGTGGCCACCAAACTCAGTTGCTTGCCTTCTGCGACAAACAAGATGCCGTTGAGGTAGTAACGGATGTCGTGCACAGCCATTGAAAAAGAAACTTGGTTCAACAGCTCTTTCAAAGTCTTCTGAGGCACGCTGAATGCAGGACCAAAGTTGGCAGCTTCTTGCACCAGAGGAAAGTCTTCTGCAGGCAGGCTTTGCAAGGTGAAGCGGCTTTTGCCGCCTTTCAAAATCAATTTGCTTTGGCTCGATTCCAAACTCACCGTTTGATCAGAAGGCATGGTGCGCAAGATGTCGATCAGCTTACGTGCACCCACCGTCGTGGTGAAGTTACCAGCATCACCATCAAGTTCAGCTGTTGTGCGAATTTGAATTTCCAAATCGCTGGTGGTCAGTTGCAACGAACTGCCCGTTTTGCGAATCAATACGTTAGCCAAGATAGGCAATGTGTGGCGTCGTTCAACGATGCCAGCCACAGATTGCAATACGGCCAAAACTTTGTCTTGCGTAGCTTTCAGAACGATCATCTCTTCCTCTTGTTTTCTTTATTTAAAGTAGTAGTAGTAGATAAGCACAGCAGGTTTCTGTGGAAAACAGCATTTTCCTCTTTTTTTTCAAGGACTTGGATCACTTTGAAGGGTGTTGGCAAGCTTGCTTTTCTGCTGTCACTCAAAACTGGATAACTTTGGTGTGTGGTGTTGGCCTGTGGATAACTGGTGTGTTGTTCAAAAATTATCCACAGGGTTATGCGACGTTTGAAAATTAGCCTTTAAGTGTCTGTTCGAGCACATGAAGTTGTTGGTTGAGTTCGGTGAGTTGTTGACGTTCTGCCGTGATTTTGCGAACAGCATGCAACACGGTGGTGTGATCACGCCCGCCAAACAACTCGCCAATTTCTGGCAAACTTTTTTGCGTCAGCTCTTTGGCCAGGTACATCGCGATTTGGCGAGGTCTCGCAATTGAGGCGGGCCGCTTCTTAGAGTACATGTCCGCGACTTTGATCTTGTAGTAGTCGGCCACCGTCTTTTGAATGTTCTCTACAGAGATTTGACGGTTTTGGATGGACAACAAGTCTCGCAGCGCATCGCGTGCGAGCTGAATCGAGATTTCTTTTTGGTTGAAACGTGAATACGCCAAGATCTTGCGCAGCGCACCTTCGAGCTCACGCACGTTAGAACGCACGTTTTTAGCCACAAAGAAAGCGACCTCTTCAGGCATCTCAGTGCCTTCGTTGCGTGCCTTGGTGATCAAAATAGCCACACGCATTTCTAACTCGGGTGGCTCAATCGCGACTGTCAAGCCTGCGTCAAAGCGCGACACCAAACGCTCGTGAATGTCGGTCAAGCCTTTGGGATAGGTGTCGCTGGTCATCACGATGTGTGACTTTTTAGCCAGCAAGGCCTCGAAAGCATTGAAAAACTCTTCTTGCGTGCGCTCTTTGTTGGCAAAAAACTGAACGTCGTCAATCAGCAACAAATCTAGTGAGTGATAGCGCTCTTTGAACTCATCAAAAGTTTTGCGCTGGTAAGCCTTCACCACGTCTGACACAAATTGCTCTGCATGGATGTAGAGCACCTTGGCGTCTGGGCGCTCGGCCAACATTTTGTTGCCCACAGCATGCATCAAGTGGGTCTTGCCCAAGCCAACGCCGCCGTAAATGAACAAGGGGTTGTACAACTGGCCAGGCATGGTGGCCACGTGCAACGCGGCCGCACGGGCCATGCGGTTGGCTGTTCCTTCAACCAAGCTGTCAAAGGTGAGTGCTGTGTTGAGGCGTGTACGCGGGCCCGTGGGCGCTGCTTCTTCAATGCCCACAAAGCTTTCAGGCAAAGACTCCAACTCTTGCGTGTAGGACACAACGCGTGTTTTTACAGGTGCCTCTTTGGGCGTGATCGCCAACTCCACTTGAATGGGCTGGCCATAAAGTTGGTGCAAAAGCGCAGCAATGCGGTTGGCGTACTGGGCACGTACCCAGTCAAGTTTGAAGCGATTACCGACCAAAATAACCACCTTGCTGAAATTTTCAGCAACGGTGGCTTGGAGGGGTTTGATCCACGTGTTGAACTGCTGTTCTGGCAGTTCTTGTGCGAGTTGATCGACACAGCTTTGCCACAAACCATCGCCTATACCTGAGGGCAAGTCGTTGTTGGCAGAGGAAGGAATACCCTGAATCATGAATTATTTTTCTGTGGATAGCTGGGTAAAAATTCCCGCGAAAACGCACTTTATCAAACTTTTATCCACAGGTCACGGTAAAAATTTTTAAGCCTTGAAACAAGCCTAGTTCTTAGCGCGAAGCAAGAAAATTCAGAGAGGCTCAAAAATTTGAGATAATCACTGGTTTCCCTGATCTTCAGGGTCTAGATATTTGGAATCATCATGAAACGTACTTACCAGCCTTCTAAAACACGCCGCGCCCGTACACACGGTTTCTTGGTCCGCATGAAAACACGTGGCGGCCGTGCTGTGATCAACGCACGTCGCGCCAAAGGCCGCAAGCGTCTGGCTGTCTAATTCTCAAACCACTGAACAGGCCCGCGACGTGAGCGCCGTGGAACGTCTGACGCAGTGGACTGAGTTTCAGGCTGTCATGGCAGCAGGCAGTGTGGCCCGAACGCCGCACTTTGTGCTGCACCAGTGGCGTCCCACGCAGACAAATTTGGCAGGGCCAGAGTTTGAAAAAACTCCGGCCCTGTTTTCGCACGACGTATTGATGTTGGGTGCTTTGACACCCAAACGGTGGGCCAAACGCGCGGTGACGCGCAACTTGATCCGGCGTCAGATTCACAACGTGTCGCAAGAATTTGCAGCCAAGCTGATGCCAACACCTTACGTGGTGCGCTTGCGAACCACGTTCGACACCAAAAAATTCATCAGTGCGTCTTCTGACGCCTTGAAAATTGCAGTTCGCGAAGAACTGACACAGTTGTTTGGCAAAGTTACTTCGCCATGATGCAAATGTTCCTCATCCGATGCGTTCGAGCCTATCGACTGTTCCTCAGTCCTTGGCTCGGTTCGGCGTGTCGATTTGAACCCACTTGCTCGGTTTACGCGTTAGAAGCTTTGTCACAACACGGGGCAGCGCATGGCAGCTATTTGACGCTGCGCCGTTTGGGTCGTTGTCACCCATGGTGCGTGGGCGGATCTGATCCTGTTCCGTCGACACCGCTTGCATTTTTGACTTCTTCGACATCTTCCAACTCCGGAAAGAACTCTTCATGAACGACATTCGCCGCACCATTTTGTGGGTGATTTTTGGCTTTTCTATGGTCCTTTTGTGGGACCAATGGCAGGTCTTTAACGGCCACAAAGCCACTTTCTTCCCTAATCCTGCGCAGCAATCGCAAGTTGCAGCCGCTGCAAAGCCTGCTTCTGATGTGCCTCAAGCTGCGGGTGTTCCTGCTGCGGTGGCAGCTCAGCCAGGCACGGTTCCCGTGACTGAAGCTAAAACAGCAGCGCCCAAAGAGTTGGTCGAGGTCGAGACCGATTTACTCAAACTCACGTTTGACACCGAAGGCGGCACTTTGGCCCGTGTGGAGTTCTTGGCCCAAGCCGACGTGCTGCACCCCGGCCACAACGTGGTGTTGTTGGACGACAGCAAAGACCGCATCTACATGGCTCAAACCGGTTTGATCGCCACCACCCCTGGTGTGGCGATGCCCACACACAAGAGTGTGATGAAAGTTTTGCCAGGTGCACGCAAATTGCAAGGCGATGCTCAAGCCTTGAACATCACGTTCGAGTCTGCATCGCAGGGCGGCGTCAAGCTGGTGAAGACCTACACCATCAAGCGCGGCGCTTACGACATGGCCGTCAAACACGACATCGTCAACACCAGTGCACAAGAGGTGTCGCCCCAGTTGTATTTCCAATTGGTGCGTGACGGCAACAAGCCTGCGGGCGAGTCGTCGTTCTACTCCACCTTCACGGGCCCAGCGGTTTACACCGACGCCAAGAAGTACCAAAAAGTGGAATTTGCCGACATCAAAAAGAAAAAAGTCGACATCGAAAAGCAATCAGTCAATGGCTACATCGCCATGGTTCAGCATTACTTTGTCAGCGCTTGGATCTTGCCCGACGGTTTGAAACGTGACATCTCGATGGACGCGGTGGACATTGGTTCTTCCATGGCCGACTGCTGTTACCGCGCCACCTTGATTGCACCGTTGGATGCCATCAAACCCGGCGAAACCAAAAGCGTGGCCGCCACTTTCTTCGCAGGTCCACAAGAAGAGAAAAAACTTGAAGCCCTTTACCCAGGTTTGGAACTGGTCAAAGACTACGGTTGGCTCACCATCATGGCCAAGCCTTTGTATTGGTTGTTGGATCAAATTCACAAAATCTTGGGCAACTGGGGTTGGTCTATCGTCGCCTTGGTCTTGTTGCTCAAAGCCGGTTTCTATTGGTTGAATGCCCATGCCTACCAAAGCATGGCCAAGATGAAAGCGGTCAACCCACGCATCACCGAAATGCGTGAGCGCCTCAAAGACAACCCACAGCAAATGCAAATGGAGATGATGAAAATCTACCGCGAAGAGAAGGTCAACCCCATGGGTGGTTGCTTGCCCATCGCGATTCAGATTCCTGTGTTCATCGCCTTGTACTGGGTGCTCTTGTCCACCGTTGAAATGCGCAATGCGCCTTGGGTCGGTTGGATTCACGACTTGGCCGCACCCGATCCCTTCTTCATCTTGCCTTTGGTGATGACGATGACGACGATGTTGCAAACCGCCTTGAACCCCGCACCACCAGATCCGATGCAAGCCAAGATGATGTGGATCATGCCGCTGGCCTTCAGCGTGATGTTCTTCTTCTTCCCTGCAGGCTTGGTGCTGTACTGGATCACCAACAACGTGTTGTCTATTGCTCAACAGTGGTTCATCAACACCCGCATGGGCGTGCCACCACAATTCAACTTGCCTAAGTTCTAAATCAAAGTTTGAAGGCGTTGTCGCTTTCAAACGTTTGAAAACCCGCCGTCCGAAAGGGTGGCGGGTTTTTTTCTGGACAATCCACCCATGCTTTCTCAACACGACGCCCCCATCATTGCCATTGCCACAGCACCCGGTCGAGGCGCAGTCGGCATCGTGCGGCTCAGTGGCAAAGGCTTGAGCCCAGTGGTGCAGGCCTTGTGTGGCCGCAGCCTCAAGCCGCGTGAAGCCACATACCTGCCCATTGCCGATGCCAACGGCACACCCATTGACCATGTATTGGCTTTGCACTTCCCTGGCCCCAACAGCTACACCGGTGAAGACGTACTGGAACTTCAAGCCCACGGAGGGCCCGTGGTGCTGCAACTCTTGCTCGCCCGTTGTTTAGACGTTGCCGCACAACTGGATGCAGAGCAGCGCCCTTTGTTGCGCGGCCTGCGTTTGGCACAACCCGGTGAATTCACGCAGCGCGCCTTTCTGAATCACAAGCTCGACTTGGCGCAAGCCGAAGCGGTGGCCGACTTGATCGATGCCAGCACCGAAGCCGCGGCGCGCAGTGCCAGCCGGTCGCTCGCCGGTGCGTTTTCAACTGAAATTCACCAACTGCGCGATGCCTTGATTCACCTGCGCATGTTGGTCGAAGCCACGTTGGACTTTCCCGAAGAAGACATCGACTTTTTAAAGCAAGCCGATGCCCAAGGCCAGCTCGACCGCTTAAAAGCCAACCTCTTGCGTGTGACTCAACAAACCCGCCAAGGCGCGTTGCTGCGTGAGGGCATTCGCGTGGTGATTGCGGGGCAACCCAACGCAGGTAAAAGCTCCTTGCTGAACGCCTTAGCGGGCGCCGAATTGGCCATCGTCACGCCCATTGCGGGCACCACGCGTGACGTAGTGCAACAAACCATTCAAATCGAAGGCGTGCCCCTGCACGTCATCGACACCGCCGGACTGCGCGACCACCCCGACGTGGACGAGGTGGAGCGCATCGGCATCGCACGGGCTTGGGACCAAATTGGTCAAGCCGACGCTGTGTTGTTTTTGCACGACCTTAAACGTCAAAGTGATGACGCGTACAAGACCGCCGACGCCGACATTGAAGCCACCCTGCAGCAAACCGTGGCCGCGCATGTGCCGGTGTTGCATGTGTGGAACAAGGCAGATACCAGCGAGGATGCTGTGCCTTCTGACGCAACGCGTATCACGCTTCGCCTGTCCGCCAAAACAGGTGAGGGTTTACCGGCTTTGCGCGAGCAATTGTTGAACGTGGTGGGCTGGCAAGGCGGCAGCGCCGAGGGGCTTTACATGGCGCGTGAACGCCATGTGCAGGCTTTGCGAGAAGTTGACGCGCATTTGCACCAAGCCAACGCCTGTTTGTTGGCCAAAGTTCCAGCCTTAGATTTGTTGGCTGAAGAACTGCGCTTGAGTCAAAACGCGCTTAACACCATCACCGGCGAGTTCACCTCCGACGATTTACTGGGCGTCATCTTTTCCAGTTTTTGCATCGGCAAGTGACGCAACGCCTCACCGATAAAATCAAGC
The DNA here is from genome assembly GCA_947371915.1 of Comamonadaceae bacterium. Lineage (GTDB taxonomy): Bacteria > Pseudomonadota > Gammaproteobacteria > Burkholderiales > Burkholderiaceae_C > Limnohabitans. The sequence continues at coordinate 10,154 of CANBRM010000040.1, forward strand.
CATGACTCAAACCCACGCCCTCACGCCACCGCCCGTGGACGACCAACGCATTTTGCAACTGGCCCACGACACGCTGGAGATTGAGGCCAACGCTGTGCGCGACTTGCGCGATCGCTTGTCCCCCAGCTTTGTGTTGGCTGTACGTGCCATTCTCAAAGTCAGCGGCCGTGTGGTCGTCATGGGGATGGGAAAAAGCGGCCATGTGGGTCGCAAAATCACCGCCACCTTGGCGTCTACCGGCACACCCGCCATGTTTGTGCACCCGGCCGAAGCCAGCCACGGTGACCTCGGCATGGTCAAAGACGGCGACTTGGTGATCGCCATTTCTAACAGCGGCGAGAGCGACGAACTCGCCGCCATCTTGCCTGTCCTCAAACGCCAAGGCGTGCCCTTGGTCGCCATCACCGGCGGCGCGCAATCGACCCTCGCCAAGCATGCCGACATCGTGCTCGACAGCGCGGTGGCCAAAGAAGCTTGCCCGCTGAACTTGGCTCCCACCGCCAGCACCACCGCACAAATGGCTTTGGGTGATGCCTTGGCCGTGGCCTTGCTCGACGCACGCGGATTCCGTGCCGAAGACTTTGCCCGTTCGCACCCTGGCGGCTCTTTAGGCCGACGCTTGCTCACGCACGTCAGCGACGTGATGCGCAGCGGCGACAGCGTGCCGCAGGTCTTGCCCAGCGCCACTTTCAGCGAACTCATGCGCGAGATGAGCGCCAAAGGCTTGGGTGCCTCCGCCATCGTGGACGGGCAAGGTACGGTCTTGGGCGTTTTCACCGATGGCGACTTGCGCCGTCTGATTGAAAAAGGCACCGACATGCGTCAGCTCACCGCAGCGCAAGTCATGCACGCCCAACCGCGTACCGTGCGTGCCACCGCTTTGGCCGCAGAAGCGGCGGAGTTGATGGAGTTGCATCGCATCACCAGCGTGCTGGTGGTCGACGCGCAAGGGCAACTTTGTGGCGCTCTGAACACCAACGACTTGATGCGTGCGAAGGTGATTTGATGACGCCCGCCCTGAACATCGACCCTGCCTTGTTGCTGCGCGCCCAAGGCGTGCGCGTTGCCTTTTTTGACGTGGACGGCGTGCTCACCGACGGCGGTTTGTACTTCACTGAAAGCGGCGAAACCATCAAGCGCTTTTGCACTTTAGACGGTCACGGCTTGAAGATGCTGCAAAAAGCAGGCATCACCCCCGCCGTCATCACCGGGCGCGACAGCGCACCTTTGCGTGCACGGCTCAAAGCCCTGGGCATCGAACATGTGCGCTACGGCACCGAAGACAAGGTTCCCGCAGCCCAAGAAATTTTGACGAAACTGGGGTTTGAGTGGTCGCAAGCCGCCCACATTGGCGATGACTGGCCCGACATGCCCGTCATGCGTTTGGCTGCTTTTGCGTGTGCGCCCAAGAACGCTCACATCGAAGTCAAAGCTATCGCGCATTACGTCACCCAACGCGAAGGCGGTCATGGGGCAGCGCGAGAGTTTTGTGATGTGTTGTTGGTCGCGTCAGGCCGCTACGCCGATTTATTGAAGGCCTACCTCGCATGAGCCAAGTGCCCATGTCGCGCTCCCTGTGGATGCGTTTGCGCCAAACATGGGACCGCCTTGCGGTTTACTTTCCCATCTTTTTGATGGGGCTCATGGCCATGTCCACCTACTGGCTGGTGCGCAACACCCCCGTCATGGGCGAGGTTGAGTTGGAGTCCGTGCCGCGCCATGTGCCCGATTACTTCATGCGCGACTTTTCGGTGCGCGTGTTTGGCGCTGATGGCAAGTTGAAAAGCGAAATCTTGGGCGCGGAAGGGCGGCATTACCCAGACACTGACACGCTAGAGATTGACCACCCGCACATTCGCGCCTTTGCATCGGATGGCCGTATCACCCTGTCGCAAGCCGAGCGCGGCGTCATCAATGCCGACGGTTCTGAGGCGCAGCTTTTCAAAAAAGCCCAAGTCATCCGCGAAGCGCAACAAACCGCTCAAGGCGTCACCTTGCCGCGTACCGAACTGCGTAGTGACTTTTTGCATGTTTTTGCCAACACCGAAAACGTGCGTTCGCATTTGCCGGTCGAAATGCTGCGTGGCAATGGCGATCGATTCACGGCAGACAGCATGGTCTACGACAACTTGGATCGTGTGCTGGAGTTAAAGGGCCGCGTGCGTGGCACCTTGGCGCCAAACTCGGCGAGCACCGTTCAACCCAAACATTAAAAAAGTTGAGGCATAAAAAAAGGCTCCCGAGGGAGCCTTTTTGATGTGCAGTGAAGCAGATCAGTAGCTGTTGCCACCGCCGCCAAAGCCGCCGCGACCACCGCCGCCGCCGCCACTACGGCCACCGCCGCCGCCAGCACCGCCGCCGCCGTAGGGGCTACGGAAACCGCCGCCACCGCCGCCGCCTTCGCGACCGCCACCACCGTAGCCGCCACCGCCGCCGCCACCACCGTAGCCACCGCCACCAGTGCGGGGAGGACGTGCCTCCATCGGACGGGCTTCGTTCACCACGAGGCTACGACCACCCAAAGGTGCGCCGTTCATGCCTTCGACAGCTGCCAAAGCTTCGGCATCGCTGCCCATTTCCACAAAGCCAAAACCTTTGGAGCGACCGGTGTCGCGTTCCATCATGACTTTAGCGCTGGTCACAGTACCGAACTGTCCGAAAGACTGCTCGAGGTCGCTGTCGCGAACCGAATACGGCAGGTTGCCGACGTACAATTTATTGCCCATGAAAGGGACTCCTTAAAACACAAAAACAAAGCGATGGAGTCCCGAACCGAAACTGACCGATCACCAAATACACCACGTCAAAACTCATGTATTGACACAGCAACGGCCATTATGGGGCACAAGCACCCCATAAAACCAAGCGTTTTCCAGTATTCGCACGAATAAATCGCTGAAAAACCACAATTCATGCGGCTTACCAGCTCGATTCGCGGTCTGGCGACGCGCTGATCTTGTGAATCGACAAGTCAGCACCTTCAAATTCTTCCTCTTGGCTCATGCGCAAACCCATGGTCATTTTCAGCACGCCGTAGACCACAAAGCCGCCCAGCAGTGCCCACACCATACCCAGCGCGGTGCCAGCCAATTGCGCTGTGAAATTGATGCCGCCAAGGCCGCCCAAAGCTTGCGTGCCAAAAATACCAGCGGCAATGCCACCCCATGTGCCACACAAGCCGTGCAAAGGCCACACGCCCAACACGTCGTCAATGCGCCACTTGTTTTGCGTCAGCGTGAACATCACCACAAAAATCGCACCGGCCACAGCCCCCACCACCAACGCGCCCATCGGGTGCATCAAGTCAGAGCCTGCACACACGGCCACCAAGCCAGCCAAGGGCCCGTTGTGCACAAAGCCTGGGTCGTTCTTGCCCAACAGCAATGCCACCAGCGTGCCGCCCACCATGGCCATCAGCGAGTTAACGGCCACCAAGCCTGAAATCTTGTCCAGAGTTTGTGCGCTCATCACGTTGAAGCCAAACCAGCCCACGATCAAAATCCATGCGCCCAAAGCGAGGAAAGGAATGCTCGAAGGTGGGTGCGCCGAAATCGCGCCATCTTTGCGGTAACGGTTGCTGCGTGCACCTAGCAGCAGCACCGCTGGCAAAGCAATCCAGCCGCCCACGGCGTGCACCACCACTGAGCCTGCGAAGTCATGAAACTCGTCGCCGGTCAACGCTTTGACCCACGCTTGAAAGCCAAAGTGCTGGTTCCAAGCAATGCCCTCGAAGAAGGGGTACACAAAACCCACAATCACGGCGGTCGCAATCAATTGAGGCCAAAACTTGGCACGCTCCGCAATACCGCCCGAAATGATGGCCGGAATTGCCGCGGCAAACGTCAGCAGGAAGAAAAACTTCACCAGCTCGTAGCCGTTTTTGTCCGCCAGCGATTCAGCGCCGACCATGAAGCTCGCGCCATACGCGACGCCATAGCCGACGACGAAATAAGCCACGGTGGACACACAAAAGTCCACCAAGATTTTCACCAGCGCATTGACCTGGTTCTTGCGGCGAACAGTGCCCAACTCTAAAAATGCAAAACCTGCGTGCATCGCCAGCACCATGATTGCGCCTAGCAGAATGAACAAAGCATCTGCGCCCTGTTTGTGTGCGTCCATAACTATTTCCTTGTCGTTGATGTTCTTTTTTGGTGCGTTTTTCGCTCGCAAATGAGCGACGCACCGGATGTAAGCAAAAAATGCACCAAATCAACGAGGCTTGCCACAAATTGGGGATTGCTTCTGCGGTGCGGTTGCAGAAATTTGTGAGGTGTCTTGCTTTTAGCGCGGTGTGCGGGGTTCAACCATAGGAAACCCCACGCTGAACGACTCCAGCATGCCCAGCAACTCACCCACTTTTTCACGCTTGCCGGTGACCACGATCAGGCCCGCTTGCAGTGCCGCGGGGAATGTGGTTTTTTGCAACGAAATTTCATCCAGCGTGGCGCGGCTGAGGGTCAGGGTGGCATCGGCGTTGGCCACTTGGGTGTCGGCCATGTAGGTGAGCGCACTGTTTTCAAGGTTGAGCACATACTTTTGTTGCGTGTCGGTGAAGTGCCAATTGATGGCGATGGTTTTGCCTTGCGCTTTGTCTCCGTTCAAGCGCACGCCTAAGAAGTCAAAGAACATGTCGAGCGGCAACGCCCGAATCACGTCTGGCGAGGCCGAGACAAACGAGGGCAACTTGGGCACCCCGTTGCGCAACTCAGCGGCGCCTTGCAAGAACGCATTGCGTGCAGTGGCCGACTCCATTTGGTAGCCCAATTGTTCGTAGGCTTCGGCGGCCAAGGCGCGTGCTTCTTGGTTGCTGGCATCCGCAAACACCAGTTGTGAGGCGACCTGTGCCACCCAGCGGTATTCGCCGCGTGCAAAGTCTTCACGCGCGCGTTTGAGCACCGCGTCGGCACCGCCCATGTAGGCGATGGTTTTTTGTGCCGCAGGTGCGGGGGGCAAGGCTTCGAGGTTGACGGGGTTGCCGTCGTAGTAGCCCAAGTAGCGTTGGTAAATGGCTTTGATGTTGTGTTTCAAGTGGCCATAGAACGGGTGCGTGGACCAGTCTTGCGACAGGCTGGGTGGCATTTGAATGCTGTCAGCAATTTCAGACGCCACATAACCGTGGTTCATCAAGCGCACGGTTTGGTCGTGTAAAAACTTGTAGGTGTCGCGCTGGTTTTTGAGCGTGCGCTGCAAGCGGTCGCCACCCCACACCGGCCAGTTGTGTTGCGCAATCATCACGTCACTCTTGTCGCCATAGCGTTGCAGAGCGCCACCGATGTATTTGGACCACGACAGCGCATCACGCACCAACGCGCCGCGCATGGGCAACAGGTTGTGCATGTTTTGGGTGGCGATTTCGGTCATGTTCAGCACCTTGAATTGCGGGTGATACATGATCATTTCAGCAGGCGCTTCAGCACCGGGTGTCAGCTCAAACACGATGTCAATGCCGTCGATGCGATGCTTCTCAACCGGCTTTTCAATCAGCTGTGTGGGAGCGATCAAACTGATGGTGCCGGGTGCCGTGGGCTTGCCCAAACCAGCATCAACCTGGCCTTTTTCAGAGCGCGGCAGCAGCGTGCCGAACTGGTACATGGCGCGACGCGACATGGCGTTGCCAGCGATCACGTTCTCGCCCACAGCTTCTTCCATGAAGCCCGCTGGCGCGATGATTTTGACTTTGCCAGCGGCCACATCGTCGCCATTGACCACGCCGCGCACACCGCCAAAGTGGTCGACATGGCTGTGTGAATAAATCACCGCCACCACGGGTTTGCGCGGGCGATGTTTGTAAAACAAATCAAGTGCGGCTTTGGCGGTTTCGGTGGACACCAAGGGGTCGACCACGATCAAGCCGGTGTCGCCTTCGATGATGGTCATGTTCGACAAATCAAAACCGCGCACTTGGTACATGCGGTCTGTGACTTTGAACAAGCCGTTGGCCATGTTCACGCGGGCGTGACGCCACAGGCCGGGATGCACGGTGTCAGGTGCGTCTTCTTTGGACAAAAACTCATAGCCTTTGAGCGTCCACACAGGGCGACCGGTGGGGCCCAAGATCAGCTGGTTGGTGGCCGATTCGATCAAGCCGCGTTTGGCGTCATCAAACGATTGTTTGTCGTTCAGCGGCATTTGCGCACGGGCGGCTTGGTTGGCGGCGCGTGTGATCGCGGTGGCGTCTTTGGCTTGAGGTGCGGTGGATGTTGCAGGCGCTTGGGCCCATGCTGTGTGTGATGCAACGGCCAACAGTGCGCCGGTAAGAAGCGAATGGCGTGTTTTCATGGCGTCTCCGAGTTGAATGTGTTGTGGTTTTTTTGCGCGTGTTCGAGTTCTTCGGCCGTGACATTGATCTCCATGCGCAACAGCGCAGCACCCATGGCTTTGCCGAGGTTGTCCAATCGCAAGTTACGTGCGCCTCCGCCTTGCAGGGCGCCGTGTAACACCAGTTTGATGGCCAGAATATTGGGCAGTAGCCAGAGGTCAACATGACCGTCTAACCAAGGCGCGAAATGGGCCTTTACGGTGGCGGCGGTGACTTCGCGTTCGATGATGCGGTAGCCTGCTTCGTTCCACGCGAACAGCCCGAAGTCCACCCAGTCGGCTTTGTCGCCGCTGCGGGCGTGGGCCAGTTGCACCAGCGGTATGCGTCGTGTTGTTTTCATGCCTGCACCTCCAGCATCTCAACGCGTGCTTGCACGCGTTGTCGCGAAATCAAGGTGGGCCAGATGCCCAGCAGTTCGCTGGTGTTGTTCAAACCCTGAAAGCCGCAGGTGTAGGCGGGCCCGCTCAAGGCCATCCACGGAAAGAGGCGACCAAACCCGTCGGCGGCCGCTTTGCTGGTCGTGCGCAGCACCATGCGCACCCAGATCTCGTTGTGTTCATTGAGCTCAGCGGGTGGCGGTAAAGGTGCCAACGCGCCATGCGCTGAATTGAGCCCGGGGTATTCCACAAACAACTCGTCAAAGGGGATTTTTCTTTCGCGCAGTTGCGCGCGGATGATGCGCTCGGCCGTTTGCACTTTGTCCCATGCATCGGGCCATGAAAAGCCCCATGTGATGTCGGCTTTGAAGCCGTCTTTGAAGCCTGCCACCACCTTGAGTTGGTCGGTGGGTGGGCGGCCTTGTGCGCCGGTCACGCGCACGCGGTGGTGGCCTTCGTCGTGCAGCTGAATCTGCCCCATGTCGAGCACCACGTCCGGCGAAAAATACGCATGTGGGTTGTGCACCTCGTAGAGCAATTGTTGGCGTACGGTGTCAAAGTTCACCAGCCCACCGGTGTCTGGCGCTTTGGTGATGATGGCCGTGCCATCGGCAAAAACTTCGGCAATCGGGTAGCCGATGTGGCCGAGGTCAGGAATGCTTTGCCAGTGTCCTTGGTCACCAAAATTGCCGCCACTTCCCTGCCCCGAGCACTCCAGCAAATGCCCCACGGTCAGGCCTTGGGCCAAGCGGTTGAAGTCGTCGGGTGTGTTGGCGTTGCTAAGCTTCCAGCCCAATTCATGCACCAGAGGGCCGAGGAACAAGGCCGCATCGGCCACACGTCCGGTGATGACGATGTCGGCCCCTTGCGCGAGTGCATCGACGATGGGTTGCGCACCGAGGTAAGCGTTGCCAAACACCAAGCGCTCGCGCACATGGCTCACAGGGCCGCCATGCATCATGTGGTCAAAGTTTTCTTGGGGGTCGTGCAACAAGTTCAGCACATCGTCGCCCGTCACCACGGCAATGCGGGGATGCCAGCCTTGACCCGCCAACGCAGCACGCACGGCTTGCGCCGCCCCCATGGGGTTGAGACCGCCTGCGTTGCAGACGAACCTCACACCACGGGCTTGCATCAAGGGCCACAGGCGCATGAGCATGGGAACCACGTCGCGCGCATAGCCCAGCGCAGGGTCGCGCTGGCGGTCTTTTTGCAAGATGGCCAAGGTCAGCTCGGCCAAGTGGTCGCTGGCGATGTATTGGACATGGCCACGTTCGATGCTGGCGACCACAGGCTCCCAGTTGTCGCCATAAAAGCCCAGTCCCGAACCTATGCGTATCGATGCTTTCATGGCGCTATCTTGATGCCACGCGTGTGACTCTGGATGGGGGCAACCCCTAGGTTTAGTCTCTTGAAAGACACACACAATCGCACGACCGTTCGCAAATGGCTGCGGTATGAACCATGGGTTCTATCGCAGCGGGTGCAGGACGATACAAGAACAAAGAAGGAGACACGCGTGCAACTGCTCCAACTGCTGATAAGCGGTGTGGCCCAAGGCTGTATCTATGGACTCAGTGCCTT
>CANBRM010000041.1 GCA_947371915.1 Comamonadaceae bacterium
TGTTCTTGTGCGGCAGTGCGGCAGAGATTTCCCCAATAGTCTCGGTAGACGGCTATGTGTTGGGGAACGGCCTTCCTGGCCCCGTCACACTCACGCTGTTCAAGGCTTACCTTGCCGTCGCTTCCGGCGATAATCCTGCCCACTCAGAATGGCGGACTCTGGTGCATAAACGCATCTGACTTAAAAGATACTTCTTGGGTATATCCGGCCATCAGAGGTCATGCTTTTCACTAAAATATATATGAAGCTCTCACGCTCCTTCCTTGACCGTGTGGCCGCTGGCCATGGGCCTAGCTTTTACCTTCTGGACGCACCTCGATTCCAGGATAACTTCACGCGCCTAACGGACGCCTTCCGCGTTCACTATCCAGAGACGACGATAGCCTACTCGTACAAGACCAACTACGTGCCGCGGTACTGCGAGTTGGTGTCCCAGTTGGGGGGCTATGCAGAGGTGGTCTCAAGCATGGAGATGATGCTGGCGCTCAAGATGGGCGTACAAGCTTCTAAGGTTTTTTTCAACGGCCCCTACAAGGAGCACGAGCATGTGCTGGCGTTGTTGCAGGCTGGTGGCACGGTGAACATCGACTCCTGGGAAGAGTTGCAGCGCATCGCCCGTTCTGCCGACCAACACGACGGTGAGCCCTTCAAGCTGGGTCTGCGCTGCAATTTCGAGGTGCACGATGGTGTGTTATCCCGTTTTGGCTTCGACACGGACAGACAGCCTTTTTTGGACGCGGTGGCCCTGATCGATGGGCATCCTAAGCTGAAGCTGGTTGGCCTTCACTGCCACTTTGCAACGCGTAGCCTTGACTGCTGGAAAAACCGAACCCAGGGCATGATTACAGTGATAGATCGACACTTCCGCCATCGCTTGGCCGACTTGACGCACGTGAGTCTTGGAGGTGGCATGTACGGTCACATGCCGGATGACCTTAAGGTACAGTTTCCGGTCACGATCCCCGAGTTCGAGGACTATGCGGCAGTGGCAGCATTGCCGTTCGCTCGCTACCTTGACGAGATTGGCGGCAGCCACCGTCCCACGCTAATCATCGAACCAGGCACTGCCCTGGTGGCGGATGCGATGAAGTACGTATGTCAGGTTAACAGCATCAAGCATGTGCGTGGGCGGACGATAGTCTCATTGACTGGTAGTTCCTATAACATCAACCCGAACCCCAACCGTAAGAATGTACCGATCGAGTGCTTCCCGGACCCTGCCGCGCAGGATCGAACTGAAATGACAGGCGCTTATTTCGGTGGCTACACCTGTATCGAAGGGGATTATCTGTACAAAGAGTTCAGCGGCAATCTGTCTGTTGGCGACTTCATCGCCTTCGACGATGTTGGCTCTTACTCTGTTGTCATGAAACCACCATTTATCCTGCCTAACGTGGCTATCGTCGAGCCGCTAGGCGATGGCGATCGCTACAAGCTGGTCAAGCGTCGCGAAACTTTCGACGATATCTTTCACACCTACACGTTCGAGTGAGCATGCGCCTGCTGTACATCACCAAGGATCCGGCAGTTGCCCAAGTCGCTGAGCGAGCGGGGGTCGACTGGATCTTCGTGGATATGGAGTACCGAGGCAAGTCGGACCGCCAGGCTAATCGGGACACCGTGATCTCGGCCCACACGCTCGAAGATGTGCTGGCCATGCGCCAAGCCATAACGCACTCTCAACTGATGGTGCGCATCAATCCCTGGGGTGAATGGAGTCGGCAAGAGGTCGAGGACGTAGTGCAAGCTGGTGCAGACATCATCATGTTGCCGTTCTTCACGACGGCCACCGAAGTCTCTGCCTTCATCAGAGAGGTCGCCGGGAGAGCGAAGACCTGCCTGCTGCTCGAGACGATGGACGCAATCGCGGCCCTGGATGACATTTTGGCGGTGCCAGGCATCGATTTTGTGCATATCGGGTTGAACGATCTCCACATTGAGCGAGGTACGACCTTCATGTTCGAGTTTCTGGCGGATGGCGGTGTCGACGCGATCGCTTTGAAACTGCGTGCGGCTGGTGTCACGTTCGGCTTTGGTGGGATGGCCCGCATTGGCGGCTTGGTGCCTCCGGCCGAGCGCATCTTGGCCGAGCATTTCCGCCTAGGCTCGACAGGCGTGATCTTGTCCCGTAGCTTCTGCCATCCTTCACAGGCTACCGGTGGAGAGGCATTTGAAGCGATGTTCAAGGCTGAGATCGCCAAGGTTCGTGCCGAGGAGTCTCGACTGGTCAACGCTGGTGCCGCATTCTTCGAGCAGACCCGGCTGCAGGTGATCAATGAGGTCGCACAGGTGGTGCGGCAGATGAAGGAGAAGCAAGCGTGACGCAAGAAGGAGGCGCTTCCTCGCTTGCACTGTTGGCCATCCGTGGCCTTGACCTGCTCTTTTCGCTGGCCGCGCTGCTGGTCTTCTCTCCCCTGCTCTTGTTGGTTGCTATCGCGCTTCGCTTCTCAGGCGAAGGCGAGGTCTTCTACCGGCAGGTCCGCATTGGCAAGGGAGGGCGTGAGTTCTATCTGCTGAAGTTCGCCACGATGATGAAGAACAGTCCGGCCATAGGGTCAGGAGAGTTGACGCTGCCCAACGATCCGCGGGTGCTGCCTCTGGGCCGCATCTTGCGCAAGACCAAGCTCAACGAATTGCCACAGCTCCTCAACATCGTTGCTGGCGACCTAAGCCTGATTGGTCCTCGTCCCCAAACTCTTCGATATTACAACTGCTATCGGCCCGCCGACCGAGCCTGGATTGACACTATTCGCCCGGGCCTTTCCGGCGTTGGGTCGATCCTGTTCCGCGACGAAGAAACCTTGCTGTCTAAGGTGACCGATCCGATCGCTTTCGACGACCATGTCATTACCCCTTACAAGGGGCAGGTAGAGCACTGGTTCGCTGTAAACCAGTCGGTCAGCCTCTATTTCGAGCTGATCTTCACCACCGTACTGGTCGTGCTCATGCCCTCTGCCGGGCTGCATCAGCGGCTACTTCGCCGTGTGCCGCCTCCGCCTGCCGAACTTTCCACGCTGCTTGAATCATGAGAAGGATCCTGTCTTGAATGCTTTGAACCTCTTGGGCCGACATGAGCCCCTCTTCGACCAAGACATCGCCCAGCATGAGTTTGCTTTGCGTGACATGCTTGCCAACGCGCGCTGCCTAGTGATCGGTGGTGCCGGGACCATCGGCCAGGCCGTGACGCGCGAGTTGTTCAAGCGCGATCCGGCCGCCTTGCATGTGGTGGACATCAGCGAGAACAATATGGTGGAGCTGGTGCGGGATATCCGAAGCACGATCGGCTACGGCAAGGGTGACTTCCGCACCTTCGCCATCGATTGCGGCTCGCCCGAGTTCTCAGCGCTTTTCCAGGCGGAAGGCCCTTACGACTACGTCTTCAACCTCTCAGCGCTGAAGCACGTCCGCAGCGAGAAGGACCCGTTCACTCTCATGCGCATGACCCAGGTGAACGTGTTCAACACTGTGAGCACGCTGCGAATGGCCAAGGCCGGTGGCGCCAAGAAGTACTTCTGTGTGTCGACTGACAAAGCAGCCAACCCGGTGAACATGATGGGTGCCAGCAAGCGCATCATGGAACTGTTCTTGATGAGGGAGAGCCTGACGCAGTCCATCTCGATGGCACGGTTCGCCAATGTGGCCTTCTCCGACGGCTCGTTGCTGCATGGCTTCAACCAGCGCTTTGCCAAGCGCCAGCCGATATCGGCGCCATGTGACGTGCGCCGGTACTTCGTTACCCAACAGGAGTCCGGCGAGCTTTGTTTGCTCTCGGCCATGCTTGGCGAGAACCGCGACATTTTCTTCCCCAAGCTGAGCGAGAAGCTCCACCTCATCACCTTCTCGGAGATCGCCCAAAAGTACTTGCGTAGCCTTGGCTACGAGCCTTATGAGTGCCAAACTGAGGACGAGGCCCGTGGGCGTGCCGAAGAGCTTATCGCCCAGCGTAAGTGGCCTTGCTATTTTTTCAAAAGCGATACGACCGGCGAGAAAGACTTCGAAGAGTTCTTTACGGATAAGGAGGACTTGGACATGTCCCGCTTAACTAGCGTCGGGGTAATCCGTAACCAAGCGCATTTCAATGACGGCCAATTGCTTCGCTTCGAAAGGGGCGTAAACGACTTGCGCTCTAGCGGAAGTTGGAACAAGGCCAAACTCGTCGAGATGTTTTTCGAGATGCTGCCGGATTTTGCCCATCTCGAAACAGGCAGGTACCTAGATCAAAGGATGTGACTGTGCAAAGGACCCTTGACATATTTTTCTCGGGCTTGGCTCTGCTGTGCCTCGCGCCGCTTCTGCTGCCCATTGCCTTGATGCTACGCCTGACGGGTGAGGGCGAAATCTTCTTTTTGCAGGAGCGTGTTGGCAAGGACGGCAAGCCGTTCAAGCTCTACAAGTTCGCCACCATGTTGAAGAACAGTCCTTATGTCGGCACAGGCACGGTTACTGTTAAAAATGATCCAAGGGTACTACCTATGGGGCATTTCTTGCGCAGAACCAAGATCAATGAGTTGCCCCAATTACTAAACATACTACTTGGATCTATGAGTGTCGTGGGCCCTCGCCCCCAAGCGCGCAAGAACTTCGAAGCGTTCCCGAGGAACCTACAAAAACTAATCATCCAAGTAAGACCCGGGCTTTCAGGAATTGGGTCAGTTATCTTCAGGGGAGAAGAAGACATATTGGCTGACTATGCGGACAATGTAAATTTCTACGACAAGGTTATTGCCCCTTACAAAGGGCAGGTAGAGGCTTGGTATGTTGAAAATCAGTCTATGTTTACATACTTTGCTGTGATATTCATCACTATTTGGGTAGTGATATTTTCTTCTTCAAGGCTCGTGTGGCGAGTTTTCAAGGGATTGCCAATACCACCCGATACTCTAAAGGGCCATTTGAATTATTTAGCCATGGACGCATGACTCGTATTTTGAGAGTTTATGGCAATTAGGCGATGGCCAAGGCCGTCGAGCGGATCAAAACTGTCGAGCGCCCGGTGAAGCAAAAAATCGTGGTCAAAGAGTCCCGGGGGCAGTGGCGCCCAAGTTTGCAGAACGATGACGTGGTGACACACTGAGCCTAGATGTTTTTGAAGGGATGATGGCAATCTAAGGTTGCCATTTCAGCAAGCAAGGCAGCGTCTGGCTGCTTTGTCGTTTTAGAGTGTCAATGCCGTTTAGAAAATTTGCTTTTGTTATTTGGGCCCTGACCATGGTGGCCGTCACGGTGCTGGCCTTGCTGCCAATTCAGCATTTGCAATTGCCGGTTTTTAACTGGTGGGATAAAGCGCAACACGCTTTAGCTTTTGTAGTGCTGACCGGTGGCGCATTACTGCTTTGGCCCAGTTCCTCTGTGCGGGTGGTCATCGGCATGATCGCTTACGGTGCGGGCATTGAACTGGCCCAGTGGGCCGTGGGCTGGCGTTTTGCAGAATGGGCTGACTTGGCTGCGGATACCGTGGGGTGGTGGGGGCATGGTTGCTGGTTCGCGGGATGCAGTGGCTGTGGGGAAAAAGAGGGGGCTAACTTAAGCTTGGACCTTGTCGCAATCGTGTCTACAAGGTATAAACATTGAAGGAGATTCGACATGGAAGCTGTGATTCGCAAATGGGGTAACAGCCCTGCACTTCGCTTACCGACCAACGTTTTGAGGGAGGCGAGTTATGAACTCGAGCAGAAGGTTGATCTGATCGTTTCGCGTGACCGTATCGTCATTCAGCCGTCTGAAAAAGTGTAATAAGACCTTGATGCCGCGGGCTTATGTTCCCAACACAGGGGATGTGGTTTGGCTAGAGTTTGATCCTCAGGCCGGGCATGAACAGGCCGGCCACCGGCCTACGTTGGTCATCAGTCCAGCGAGCTACAACGGCAAGACCGAACTGATGATGTGTTGCCCGATGTCGACGAAGTGAATTGCGCGGTGCTTTCGGATCAGGTGAAATCGCTGGTCAGACCTCCCAATTGATTACAATGCAATCGTTGCAATCAATCTGGGAGGCGTCACATGAGCAGCATCACCATTCGTAACCTGGACAAAAACCTCAAGGCCAGTCTGCGCATGCGCGCAGCACGGCACGGCTTGTCGATGGAGCAAGAAGTGCGCAACATTCTGCAAAGCACCTTGGCCACAGACGCCAGCCAAGTCAATGGATTGGACTTTGCGCTTCGCATCCATCAACGGTTCAAAGGGCTTGGGGGTGACGATTTGCTCTTGCCAGAGCGCACGTCAGCCGGACCAGCGCCCGATTTCAGCCAGCCCTGAGTTCGGGCCATGAGCAGGGGTTCCCTCATCGACACCAACGTTTTGTCAGAGCTCATGCGTGACAAACCAGACCCGCAGGTATTGACCTGGTTTTCGGAGCAAACGGTCAACCACCTGCAAACCAGCGCGGTCACGCACGCTGAAATCTTGACCGGTATCGCACTCTTGCCTGCGGGCAAGCGCCGCCAAGCCATGGCACTTGCCGCAAGCCAAATTTTTGAAGAAGATTTTTTGGGCCGATGCATCGACTTTGGTGGGCTCGCCGTAGCGCAATACGCCATGGTCAAAGCACAACGCCAGATGGCAGGCAGGCCAATTGATACTGCAGATGCTCAAATCGCCGCAATTGCCTTAGCTTCAAACTTGACGCTCGTGACCCGTAATAACAAAGACTTTGAAGGCATAGATGGCCTTCAAGTCATCAACCCCTGGCAACCGCACTGACCCTATTAATTGGGGCCGGTTCCCTTATGACCAAAATGGAGCCTCGCACCTAATCGCTAAAACTCAGGTGTCTGACCCCTGCAGAATGCCTTGAAGTTGCTCAGCCGTCAGCCGGTTGCCGTGCTGGCTGACAACGGCTGATGCCGCGCGATTGGCTAATGCCGCTGCTTGGGCGACGCTTTGGCCGTGGGTGATGCCGTACAAAAAAGCCCCAGCAAACATGTCGCCCGCGCCGTTGGTGTCTACCGCCTTCGTGGGCACGGCGGGCACTTCTGTGCGTTGTGCACCCTGAATGACGATGCTGCCTTTGGGCCCGCGCGTTAGGCAAACGGTGGTCGCCAATTTCGACAGTTGCATGATGATGGCGTCGAGGTCGGTGGTGCCGCACCAAGTTTGTGCCTCTTCTTCGTTGGCAAAGAGGTAGTCCAAGCCATCGCCCATCATGGCTTCTAGGCCGGCGCGGCAGAAGTTGATCATGCTGACATCACTGAGCGTGAGGGCGGTGGCCACTTTGTGCGTGATGGCGATTTGCCTGCCTTGAACCGCAGCGGCCAGCCCTGTGGGCGAGGCGGCCAAGTAGCCTCCCATGTAATAAATGCGCGATTTGGCAATGTCTTGCGGGTGCAGGGCGCTGGCGTCTAGCTCGGACGTGGCGCCCAAGAACGTGCACATGCTGCGCTCCGCATCAGGCGTGACCAGCACCATGCAGCTGCCCGTTTGGCCATGTTGCGCTTAGGTGTGTGTGAGGTTGGTGGCGACGCTGTTGGCTTGCAGGTCTTGGGCGTAAAAAGCGCCCAGCTCATCGTTGGCCACACGGCACGAGTAAAACGCTTTGCCGCCTAACTGCGCCAAAGCAACCACGGTGTTACCCGCTGAACCGCCGCCTGTGCGACGGGCATGCAAACCTTGAACGTGGGTTAACAGCTCGGTGCGTTGCGGTGCGTCGATGAGTGTCATGTGACGCTTGCTCACGCCCATGGTGTGCAGCAGATCGTCAGAAACTTCGTATTCGGTATCGACTAAGGCGTTGCCGATGGCGTAAAGGTGGTAGTAGGGCATGTTTGGCGAACTCAAAGCGTAGATTGTAATTTTTCAAAAAGATGTATTTCATGAATGCTGGTTGAGTCATGTCATTTCGATGAGTTTTTATTAAAAATTCACCAAAACCACCTAAAATAATTTATCTATATTTTTCTAAACTGGACTTCACCATGAAAATTTCCGCACTCTTCTTGTCAATCGCTTTGGCTATTTCTCCAGTCGCATTTGCGCAGGCCCAAGGCGCAGCCGCAGGTTCAGGTTCTGCTGCTGGTGGCGCAGCAGGTAGCGCAGCCGGCTCTGCAGCGGGTGCCGCCGCAGGTGCGAGTGGTGCCGCTGCAGCCGCTGGTGCGGCTGTGGCAGGTGTGACCGTGGGTGTGGCTGCAGCCGCTGTGGCCGCTGTGGCTGTGGCTGCTTCGGTGACTGCCAACAAAGCAGACCCTGTGTACACCACGACCAACTCAGGCACAGGCACTGTGCAAGTTTGTATCGCCAACTGCTAATCAGCCGTTGCTAGCCTAGCAAACGCCCCGCAAGGGGCGTTTGTTTTTTCTGCGTCCTGTTTAGCACTGAGCGAGTTTGCCCATGATTTTGCGTTGTCTCAAATGCGTGTGTTTGTATGTGTCCGCGCTCGTTGTGGCGCTGACGTTGCAGGGCTGCCGAGGCTCAAACCCCGTGTACGACACCCTCACCAATGTGCTGCCGTGGTCGCAGCAATTTGCCAGCCTGCAGCCAGGGTTTGAGTACCTGTGGGTGTCGGTGGACGGCAAAGCCAGTGTGATGGCTTTGGGCGCGCGCGAAACGCGAGGCAGCGCGGTGCATGAGCACTGGTACACCGGCCAAGGTGAAATGCTTCACTTGGTGGACGGTCGTGTGCAACAGGCGCTGGGCTTCACACACGAGCTGCGGCAACAAACGGGGGCACCGCCCGCTTGGGGCCGCTTTGATGCGGCGCTGGGGCAAGCCACACAAGATGTGGCGTGGACACGCCAGCTCGATGTGATGCCCGGCTACCGCTTTGGCGTGCAAGAGACGGTGGTGTCGCGCACCATGCACGAGCCTGCGCGCTTGCCCGAGGGGGTGCCTGCGCATGCACAGTGGGTGGCGGATGAGGTGCATGGCAAAAAAGCCAATGGTTTGCCATGGATGTATGCGCAGCGCTTTGCGTTGGCGAATGGCCGTGTGATGTACAGCGAGCAGTGCTTGGCCCCTGCGGTGTGTTTGAAGTTGCGCACCTTGGGTGTGGTGGTGCCGTGATGATGCCAAAGGTTGTGATGCTCAAAAACTTTAAAAAACGCCGCAGTGTGGTGGCGGTTGCTCTGGCTTTTAATGCCGCTGCTGCCTATGCGCAATTGGCGCAGCCCCAAGTGCTGGACGCTCAGCCACAGGGCCAACCCCAGCCTCAACGCCTGAGTGCGTGGCTCAAAACACAAACCTTGCCAGCCGACGCTTACCCGCTTGGCACACTGTGGGCCACGCCCGAAGAAAAAGCGCGTCAGCAAGCAGAGCATGAGGCGCTGTTGCAGTCTTTGCCCAGCCTCGTCGAGCAAGGCGTGTTGACAGCCAACGCCATGCAAGGCCTGCAGCGCAACTTGCAGGCCATGCAGCCCACGGGCCGCTTGAAGCTGTCGAACGTGGAGGCCGATTGGCTAGCGGCCTACCCGCGCAAAGACCCGCTGCTGCAGCCTGGTGATGGGTTGGCCATTCCCTCCAGACCCCTGCATTTACGCGTGATGACGCAAGACGGCGCAGTGTGTGAAATATCCCATCGCGAGGGCCTGCAAGCCAAAGACTATGTGCGTGCTTGTTTGGGCGGCGATGGCGCAGCAACGCGCTATGGCGACTGGGCTTGGCTGGTGCAGCCCGATGGGCGCGTGCAGCATGTGCTGCTGGCCTTGTGGAACGCCGCCGAGCAAGACCAACCGGCCCCCGGCGCATGGCTGTGGGTGCCTGACAGCGGCACCCGTTTGCAGCAGGCTTGGCAAACGCGCTGGGCCGAGTGGCTGGCCACGCAAGGCGTGTCAACCCGCCTAGACCTGGCCGCTTTTGCTGCACCCACGCGCCAAGTGCAACCGCCAGCTTTATTGCCGAGCGTGTTGGACTTAGAAGGCCGTCATGTGCAGCCTGCGCCTTCGGCCAGTAACTGGGGCAATGTGGGCTTGTTGCAAACGCCCACAGCACGCATGCAAGAGGCGGGGTATTTTGGGTTGACGTTTCACCGCACGTGGCCGTACCAAAACTCGAATGTGTTTTTTCAGCCCACCGATTGGATGGAGGCGGGCTTTCGCTACACCGACACCTCGAACCGCCTGTATGGCCCCGAGTCGTTCAGCGGCACCTTGCCCTACAAAGACAAAAGCTTCGATGTGAAGCTGCGCGCATGGCGCGAGTCCGCCTGGCTGCCCGAGCTGGCGGTGGGCATGCGCGATGTGGGTGGCACGGGGCTTTACAGCTCGGAGTACGTGGTGGCCAGCAAGCGCACGGGCCGGTTCGATTGGTCGCTAGGCATGGGTTGGGGCTACTTGGGCGCGCGTGGCAATTTTAGCAACCCACTCAGCAAGGTGTTGGGCCAGCGCATGGACACGCGCTTGCAAGACGGTGGCGCGCAGGGCGGAAAGTTTTCGACCAGCTCGTGGTTCAGAGGCAACCCTGCGTTGTTTGGTGGTGTGACCTACCAAACACCGTGGAACGTGGACGTGAAGGTGGAGCTGGATGGCAACAACTACCAGCACGAGCCGCAAGGCAATAACCTACCGCAACACTCGCCCATTAACTGGGCACTGGTGTATCGCCCCACCAAAGGCCTCGATGTGTCAATGGGGCTGGAGCGTGGCAACACGTGGTCGATGGGGTTCACGTTTTATGTGGACATGGCGGGGCTGAATGTGCCCAAGGTGACCGACCCCGCGCGACCTGCAGTGCAAGTGGCCCGCCCCAAAGCCGAGCCCAATTGGGGCGCCATGGCCGACACCTTGGCCGCACACACGCTGTGGGATGTGAAGCAAATTTACCGCGACCAAAACACCTTGGTGGTTGAGGCGCACAACTCGGCCAGCGTGTATGCCCAAGAGCGCTTAGACCGTGCCGTGGCCGTGCTGCACCAAGCGGCACCCGCCGAGGTGGAAAACTTCGAGATGCACCACCACAAAGTGGGCGATGTGCTGGCGGTCGAGAAGGTCAACCGAACCGCATGGGTGGCACAGCAAACACGGCCTGCGCGCACGCAAGCGCCCGTTCAACCTGTTGAGCCGGTGTATGTGACCGAAGTTGGCAAAACCCGCAAGCCGCTTTTGCCCGAAAAAGCCTTGGACTATTGGGCCGAGCCCGGGCTAGATTTGATTCAAACCTTGGGCGGGCCCGACGGTTATTTGTACCAGCTGAGTGGTGCGTTGGGCATGGGGCTGGAGCTGCCTTGGCACGTCAAAGCCAATGGCACGCTGCGCTTGCGCTTAGTGGACAACTACGAGCGCTTCACCCCCGGCTGGTCGAACATGCCGCAAGTGCGCACGCACATTGCCGAGTACATGACCACCTCACGCGTGACCCTAGAAAACCTGAGCATCAGCAAAACCAACCGCTTAGGGCAAAACTGGTATGGCGGTGCTTACGCAGGCTATTTTGAAAACATGTTTGGTGGTGTGGGCGGCGAGGTGTTGTACCGCCAGCCGGGCAGCCGATGGGCGGCGGGGCTGGATGTGAACCACGTCAAGCAGCGTAACTTCGCGCAAGACTTTGGCTTCAGAGACTACGCCATCAACACCGGCCATTTGACCGGCTACTGGATCACCCCGTTTGAAGGCGTGCACACCTCGCTCAGCGTGGGGCAGTATCTGGCGGGTGACCGAGGTGCCACGATGTCGGTGCAAAAGGTGTTTGCCAATGGCTCCAGCATCAGCGCCTACGCCACCAAAACTAACGTGCCCGCAGCGGTGTTTGGCGAAGGCTCGTTCGACAAAGGCATTGCTTGGATGATCCCGTTCGACGCGTTCCTCACCAGCAGCAGCCGCTACAGCGCCGGATGGAGCTGGAAGCCCTTGCTGCGTGATGGCGGTGCCAAAGTAGGTCGCCCCGTCAACCTGTTTGCCGACACCGTATGGCTGTCACCCAACGTGAAAGCGCATAGTCCCGCCAAGCCGGATAACGACAGCGTGGCGCCGGATGATCGGGTGGAGCCTTATCAGCGGAGGCGGTGAGGGGGCGCACCTTGTCTACAAGTTAGCATAGGTACATAATGCATATATGCATAAGGAGTGGCGATGCAAAAAAGAATGACGATCACGATGGACGAAGTGGTTTACGAAGGTCTAGTGCGCGTCGTGGGGCGCAGAAAAATCAGTGGTTTTCTAGAAAATTTGGCACGCCCTCACGTCGTGACAGACGATTTAGCGGCTGGTTATCGCGCCATGGCTGACGATGTTGTTCGTGAACAAGATGCGTTGGCTTGGAGCGAAGCCTTGATCGGCGACCATGCGGCGCGGTGAGGTTTGGTGGGTTGATTTTGACCCCGCCAGGGGGGGCGAAATTCGCAAAATACGACCGGCAATCATTGTGAGCAACGACGTGTCGAATGCTTATTTGAATCGTTTGCAAGTTGTGCCGTTAACCTCCAACACGGGGCGCCTTTATCCCTGCGAGACAGTTGTTGAGCTAGCGGGCCAATCGAGCAAAGCCATGGCTGATCAGTTGACAACGGTGGCTAAGGAGCGATTGACCACGCGTTTGGGCGTGTTGAGCAAGCCAGACCTCAAGTCGGTTGAGAGCATTTTGAAAATGCAATTAGGGTTGCCTGGATAGAGCCTGTGAATCCACCTTAAAGTTGGCGCAGTTTATAAAACTGCGCCACAATTGCGCCACTTAAATCCGAAAACTGCGCCAATATGACCAGCACGTCCACCGACGATTTATTTCACAGCATTCAGGCGTCCGCAAACGGTTTGACGCTGGCCGAGCTCATGACGGTGTGCCCAGGCATTGCTAGGCGAACAGCGCAGCGGTTGATTGCAAAGCTGATCCAGAGCGGCAAAATCAACGCCTCGGGTGAAGGTCGCGCACGCCGTTATTTTTCGACGGCAACCGAGTTTGGTGCTGGCAGGCAGACCACGAATGGCGACGTTTTTCCTAGCGGCATTCCACTATCTGCAGACAGCCAAGACATTCTTACGTACATTGACCAGCCGCCAGAAGCACGTAAACCTGTTGGCTTTCAGCGAGATTTTTTAGAGGCTTATCGGCCGAACGAAACTTGGTATTTGTCCGAGTCGCTGCGCCGTCAGTTGCACAACATGGGCAAAACTGCTGATGTGGCCGAGCCTGCGGGTACTTACAGCCGCGCCATTTTGAATCGCTTGTTGATTGACCTGTCGTGGGCATCGAGCCACTTGGAAGGCAATACATATTCTCGGTTGGACACGCGCGAGTTGATTGAGCACGGGAAGGCCGCTCGCGGAAAGGCTGCGATCGAAACGCAGATGATCTTGAACCATCGAACGGCGATTGAGCTGTTGGTTGAAAACATCGACAGTGCGGAGTTCAACCGATACACCCTGATGAATCTGCATAGCGCTTTGGCTGAAAACTTGTTGCCCAACCCTGCGGATGAAGGGCGAATACGCCAGCACGCCGTTGATATCGGAAAAAGTGTGTATCGGCCGTTGTCGGCCCCCCAGCAAATTGAAGAAGCGTTGGACGTTCTACTCAAAAAGGCCAATCAGATTCGAGACCCCTTTGAGCAGTCTTTCTTCATGATGGTGCATTTGCCCTATCTGCAGCCATTTGCGGATATCAACAAACGCACCTCCCGATTGGCTGCTAATTTGCCATTGTTCCGTGCTAATTTGTGTCCATTGACCTTCTTGGATGTGCCCGAGCAGGCTTACAGTCGCGCGACGCTTGGAGTTTATGAAATGACTCGCGTGGAGTTGCTGCGCGACCTGTATGTGTGGGCCTATGAGCGGTCAACGCAAGAGTACTTGGCCATCAAGCAAGACCTCGCTGAGCCAGACCCACTTCGATTGGCTTGGCGAGACTTTATCAAGCAGACTCTACGAGAGGTCATCACGCAGCCAGAAGTAGAGCCACTCACCAGCATTCAGCGATGTGTCGCGAAACATATTCCAGCCATTGAGCAGCATGCGGTGCAAGCACTGCTCATTGAAGAACTCCGGCGTTTACATGAGGGCATGCTGGCACGCTATGGGTTGCGCCCCTCGGAGTACGCCACATGGAAGGCGTTGCATGCCCCTCGGTAGAATCGAACCCAATGACGCAGCCCAACTACACCCTCACCTTCGCTTGCTACAACCAGCTCGATTACACCCAGCAGTTCATAGCCAGCTTGGACCGTGACGAGGTCGATTTTTCGCGCATCGTGGCGGTGGACAACGGCTCTACCGATGGCACGCGCGAGTGGTTGGGCCAACAAGGTTTTGGCGCAGTGATTTTGAACAACCGCAACCTAGGCTGCGGTGCGGCTTGGAACCAAGGGGCCTTGGCCATTCAGTCCAAATGGACGGTGGTGATGAACAACGATGTCATTTGCGCCAAAGGCTGGCTGCGCAACTTGCTGGCCTCTGCCGAGGCCAACCACCTGCACATTGCCAGCCCCGCTATGGTGGAAGGCGAGTTGAACTACGACTTTGCCGCGTGTGCCACCCAAGCCCAAGATAGCATGCATGGCTATATCCGCCAAGGTGCGCCACACGCCGTGTGCATGGCCATTCGCGACGATGTGTGGAACGAGATTGGCTACTTTATGCCCGTGCCCAAGCTGTTGGGTTATGAAGACGGTATCTTTTTTCAGCGAGCCCTTGAAGCTGGTTTGAACACAGGCACCACCGCCGATTCATGGCTGCACCACTACGGCATGACCACCCAAAAAGCCCTCAAGCTAGAAATGAAGCTGGACCAAAAAGACAGCTTGGGCAACCGGAATTTGATGCGCTTGTACATGGCGCAAAGTTGGGTGGCTAGAAAGCTGGCGCGGCACCAACGGCGCAGTTTGCTCAAGACCACGAGGGCGCATGAACTGAGCACTTTTGGCCGGAGTGTGCATGCCATACGTGATGCGGATTCATTTGAGTGGCGTTAATTTCAAATCCAAAGGTGTCTATGGACCATAAAATTTTTGTGACCCAGCCAAGTTTGCCGCCGCTTTCAGAGTTTGTTGAGTCGCTGCAAAAAATCTGGGACAGCAAAGTGCTAACGAATGGTGGCGCGTTTCATCAAGAGTTAGAGCGAGCTCTGTGTGAATACCTCGGTGTTAAATACATTTCGTTATTTAACAATGGCACGATTGCCCTGTTAACAGCACTTCAAGCGTTGAATATCAAAGGCGAAGTCATCACGACGCCTTACTCATTTGTGGCAACGACACATTCATTGCTATGGAATGGGCTGACTCCTGTTTTTGTGGATATCGATCCTGAAACATTGAACCTCGATCCTAAAAAGATTGAAGCAGCCATCACAGATAAAACAACGGCGATCATGCCCGTGCATTGCTACGGACGGCCTTGTGATGTCGATGCGATTGGTCAATTAGCGCGCGATAAAGGCTTAAAGGTTATTTACGACGCCGCTCATGCATTTGGCGTACGCGTTGGCGACGAAAGTTTGTTGAATTTTGGTGATTTGTCCATTTTGAGTTTTCACGCGACAAAGGTGTTTAATACCTTTGAAGGTGGTGCAATTGTTTGTGGCACCCCAGAGATGAAACAGCGTATTGATCATCTTAAAAACTTCGGGTTTACCGATGAGGTGACTGTTGTCGAGGCTGGTATTAACGGAAAAATGAGCGAAGTCAATGCTGCTTTGGGACTGTTGCAACTGAAAAATATGGACCAAGTACTTACTGATCGGCTGCTCGTAGCCAATCGCTACCGAGAACGTCTGTCAGATATTCAAGGCATTCGATTGCCCACCCTTGATGAAGGTGTGACAATCAACAATTCTTATTTTCCTATTTTTATTCAAAAGGATTTTTCTATAAGCAGAGATGGTTTGTACGATAAGCTTAAAACTCAAAATATTTATTCTCGTCGCTACTTTTATCCGTTGATTTCAGAGTTTCCTATGTACAAAAATCTGCCCTCTGCAGATCATGGTAATCTACGCGTAGCCTCTGATGTTGCTTCGCAAGTTCTGTGTTTGCCGATTTATCCGTCATTGACAGCTTTAGATCAAACTAAAATCATAGATTCTATTTTAAATTAAATACGTCAATCTTAGTTGATACAGAATTTCGCACAAGGAGTTGTATTCATGAGGTTGTCTAAAAATTTATTGGAAACACCGTCGAAATCTGCTCAGTCAGACAATATCGTGTTTGGTTTGTATGGTGCTGGTGGTTTTGCTCGTGAGGTTATGCCGTTTGTTTATCAAAGTATTGAAAGTGAATTTTCACAATCTAATAATGTGAATGTGTCTATTTACTTTTTGGAAACAAATCCAAAGTGCGCAGATGTGAATGGGTATCCATTGATTTCGGAGGATGAATTTTTCAATTTACCTTGCGATGCCCGCTATTTCAATGTTGCCATTGGCGATTCTTCTGCAAGATATGCCATTGCTTCACGTTGCCTCAGTCGTGGTGCATTGCCTTTTAGCTTGATTGCTCCAAATGCACTCATTTACGATTCGAACGACATTGGTGTAGGGGCCATCATGTGTGCAAATACCATGGTGACTTCTAATGCGAAGATAGGAGATTTTTTTCATGCCAACATTTATTCTTATGTTGCGCATGACTGTGTGATTGGTGACTTTGTAACATTTGCGCCAGGTGTCCGATGTAATGGACGCGTCCATATTCAAAATCATGCTTACATCGGAACGGGGGCTGTCATTAAAGAAGGTAGTCCTGGGCGGCCTCTGGTAATTGGAGAGGGTGCTGTAGTAGGCATGGGGGCCGTGGTAACTAAAGATGTTCCACCACATACAACGGTCGTTGGCAATCCTGCGCGACCGTTTATCAAACATTAATCGTCTTTTAATTATGAAAAAATATGTAATATTTACGCCTAAATACAGTGAAACTAATGGTGGTGTGATCTGTCTGCATTATTTGGCACATTTGATTAATCAACAAGGCGGCGAGGCTTATCTTTGTCCAATATTTGAAAATTTTGAAATAAGTAAGATTAATTTCAAACGGCCTTTTTTAAAGACGCTTTACAGTAAATTGGTTGATGGGTTCCGTAAATTTTATGTGAATGAATCGTTTAATAATAAAATTATATATGACTTGGGTGTTGTGAAGAATAGCGATGAATGGATAGTTATTTATCCTGAGATTGTATTTGGAAATCCTCTAGGGGCTAAGCACGTCGTGCGGTGGTTGTTGCACAATCCCGGGTTTCATACTAAAAAAATTTATTACGGGCCTAATGAGCTATATTTCAAATACCACCAAGGGTTTGCTGACTTTGCTTATTTGAACTCAGAGTTATCACCGAACCCTCTTTATTTGAGCTACTACCCCCTACATCTTTACAACATGAGCAAAGTGTCAGCAGTGCGTTCTGGAACCGCCTACTGTTTGCGTAAAGGGCGTGATCGCGAAATTCAGCATGATTTAACGGAGTCCATATTGATTGATGGAATGAGTCATGAAGAAATCGCGGCTATTTTTAAACGTGTTAAGACATTCATTTCCTATGATTCATACACGGCATATTCGGTATTTGCTGCGTTGTGTGGTTGTGATTCTGTTGTTTTACCCAAGGCGGGCATCACTAAAGAAGCTTGGTATCCAAACGTCGAAAGCCGTTATGGCATGGCCTATGGTTTCGATGACCTTGAATTTGCATCAAGTACGCGAGCTTTATTGTTAGATAAAGTGAACAAAGACCACGAAGCGAATGCCTCTCGTGTTTCTGCTTTCATACAAGAGACCCATGAGTTCTTTGGCGAATCATGCCCCGTTTAATTAATAAAATACTAATTTTGAAGAGTTAAGCAATGACCATCCTCGTCACCGGCTGCGCCGGCTTTATCGGCAGCAATTTTGTTCACACTTGGCTCAGCAGTTCTGACGAGCTGGTGGTCAACCTCGACAAGCTCACCTACGCAGGCAACCTTGCTAATTTAGACGCCCTCAAAGGCGATGCCCGTCATGTGTTTGTGCAAGGCGACATTGGCGACACCAATTTGTTGCCCCAGTTGTTGGCGCAGTACAAGCCGCGCGCGGTGCTCAACTTCGCAGCCGAGAGCCATGTGGACCGATCCATTCACGGCCCGGGCGATTTCATTCAAACCAACGTGATGGGCACGTTCAACCTGCTGGAGTCGGTGCGCGCTTATTGGCAAGAGCTGCCAGCGGCCGAGAAAGAGGCTTTCCGCTTTTTGCATGTGTCCACCGACGAGGTGTATGGCACGCTGTCGCCCTCAGACCCGCCGTTTGCTGAAACCAAAAACTACGAGCCCAACAGCCCGTATTCAGCCAGCAAAGCCGCCAGCGACCACTTGGTGCGTGCTTGGCACCACACCTACGGCTTGCCCGTGCTGACCACCAATTGCAGCAACAACTACGGGCCTTACCACTTCCCCGAAAAGCTCATTCCCTTGGTGTTGCTCAACGCCTTGGCGGGCAAGCCGCTGCCGATTTATGGCGACGGCCAACAAGTGCGCGACTGGCTGTATGTGCAAGACCACTGCCGAGCCATTGCACGCGTCCTCGAAGC
>CANBRM010000042.1 GCA_947371915.1 Comamonadaceae bacterium
AAATTAATACTTAACATTTATCTGTGTAATACTCCTGCTACACCTTTTAGTCTACAGTTGATGCCTCGGGATGAGGCCAATGCTTGTGAAGGCTAAAGACGATACAGCCCATTGGTAGGAGTTTGAGATGGAAGATATAAAACAAGGTCAGCCAAGTGATAGAGCCAAGTTGCGCTCGCGGTTACGCGTGCTGCTTGCTTTGATAGTTGTCATTTTTGTTTGTATTTTTGGATTTTTCAATTTTCGTACTGTATTGATTGAAAGCAAGGAGCAAATTGCTGCAACATTTGCACAACGCATTTTGGGTGCTTTGATGGTGAACAATGAGCAGGAAGTTGCTCAATTAATGAAGTCGCTGGAGAGCGTGCCCGGAGTTCAAATGGCCGAACTCGTGGCTAACGACGGTCATACGTTGGCAAGTTATTCACGCTCAGGGCAGCCTGTTGACTATGCTCAACAAGCGCAGTTCGAGCTAGCAACGTCTCTCGACGATAACAAGTTGCACATCATGGTGCCTGTGGCTTTTGACACGCAAATCATTGCTAATTTGTATTTGTCTATTGATTTATGGGCATCTTGCGCACCTTACTTTTTTTGGCTAGGTAGTGGCTTGTGTCTGTTTGTTGCTTTGTATTTAGTCATCAAGCAACGTCAAGTGAAGATTCGCATTGAGAAGGCGATGGCGTCGCCGCCATCGGGTGGCGATAAGGCTGGTTTTGATGTCAATGGTGCGATGCGACAAGCGCTTGATGATGCCGATATCACACTGAAATTTCAACCGATCAGACGCTTAGCCGATCAAGGTGTCTTTGGGGTTGAGGTGCTTGTGAGTTGGCTGCATCCGTCAGGTCAGCGGCTCAACATTTCACCTGCAGATTTTGTGGCTTTGGCGGAGCAAAGCGGCATGTTCTTACCGTTTGGTTCTTGGGTGATTGAGGCTGCATGTCAGCAAGCGGGTGTTTGGCACCGCCAATACGGGCCCTTGGTGTTGTCGCTGAATTTGTCAGCCAGTCAATTGCAAAACCCATTGTTGGCTGACCAAGTTCGCGCAGCATGCTCAGCCGCTCATTTTCCTTACCAATTTATCGAGTTTGAAGTGAACGAATCACTTTTGTTGCGTCAGCCAAAACTCACGAAGCAAGCCGTCGAAAACTTGGTCGAAAAGGGCATGAGCTTGACGCTAGACCGCTTCGGGTCCACCCATCAATCAGTGTCACTGCTGCAAAGCTTACCGATCCGCAAGATTAAGCTGGATCACAAAATGTTAAATCTCGCATCAGAAGATGTTGAACTAAGTAATGCTTTGACGATGATGACTGCATTTGCCATGTCTTTGAATGTCCATGTCATGGCTGACGGTATACATACACAGGCCCAGAGTGAAGCTTTGCATGCCATGGGGTGTATTTTGGGGCAAGGTTCCTATTGCGGTGCCAGTATGTCTGCGGATGCGTTTTCAGATTTTCTAGCCCATCGTCACGCGATGAAAACCGACCTTACATCCACACACATGCCAAGTCAGTGGCGGTCCAATGTCAGACCGTTAAAAGCTGTTTCTGTTTAAACACAAAAGCCCCACTACTTGGGGCTTTTGTATTATTTGACTTTGTTAACGCGCATTTACTCTTTAGAAACAAGGCAAAACTTTGTCTGTATCCATGGGTTTTGACAAATAGCCTACCGCCGGAAAGTGTCGACTGATGCATGCGTGCATTTGTTGTTCGTCAGTGACGAGATGTAAATTACTTTGAACCAGCGAGCTTTTACGCGCCAAGGCTTGAATCGCTGATGGCTGAAGTCCTAAAGACTGAAGTGCAGCGAGACTGAGAGCCTCCTGACCTGGCATAAAGCAGGCCGATAGAGGCAGTGACCCGACGCGTACAGGGACGCCGGAGTAAATGTCAATCAGGTCTCGAATCGAAACGCCAATCACATCAGGCGCTGAGCTCATGGAAGCTAAAGAAAACTGTTCTGAAGCGTCTGCCATGTTTTGAGGTTCTGTGTTTCCAGTTCTTGAGCAATGCCAAATTGGATCGCCCATCGCTGCGGTTGCGCAACTCAAGATGGCCCATGCACTGATACATCGTGCGAGTTTTTTTGCTGAGGATTTCATGGTTGCAACATGGCAGTGTTGGCTGCCAAGCCCTTTGGCGTGCAATCGGGGCATTTGTCACTTTGCTGCACATTTCGTAAAAATTTAGGCAACTCTTGCCAAAAATCAGCGGGTGATTTGTCGGGGCGCTGTGATAACCATAAAGACACAAAGCCAGAAACGACGGGCGCTGCGAAACTGGTGCCTACGCCACGAAATTCAGTCAAGGGGCGTTCAGCGCCGAAAAAGTCGAGATCGTAGGTCGCAATTTTCAATTTGTTGACGCCCCATGGTTCATCGCTGCTTAGCTTTTTCCCGCCACCAGGGGCGTAAACCACTGTGCGCTTATCTAGCGCGGAATAAACCTCTATTCTGTTTTCAGCATCCACTGCGCCAACGGAAATGACACCTTGGCAGTTGGCTGGCTCGGGTAAAGGTTTTTGAAAATTGTTACCCGCAGCAGCGACGATGAAAATTTTTCTATCAATCAATGTTTGAATCAATTGCTGTAGATCTGGCCCACACACGGGACTGCCGCCTGCCAAGCTGAGATTGATGATGCGTGCAGGGTTCGGGTTGGTTGGAATGCCTGCCACAGGAAGTCCTGCCGACCAAGCAATGGCATCAAGCAAGTCTTTGCGGCTCATTCCACAGGCGCCAAATAAGCGCACCGGCAAAACACGTGCTGCCGTGTTGACACCAAAAACACCATCTGCGCCGTTGCCTGCAACTAAGCTTGCCACTTCCGTTCCGTGGGTTCGAAAAGCAGCAGACATCAATTTGTTACCGCAGCGGGCTTCACGTTCGTCTGGGCTGAAATTGGGCGAACGACCCCCGCGCAGGTTATTGGGCGCAGACAGCATGTCGTAGCCTGGCAGCAACACGCCAGCTAGGCTGGGGTGTTCGGCGATCACGCCGCTGTCAATCACGGCAACAACAATCGTATTAAGACCTGGTTTGACGGATGAGGTGTTGATGGCGGAGGGGGCGGGTTGTTTGGGTCGATTGACACCCAAATGCCACGGTGCTTCTTGCGCAATGACGACGCTGGTCATGAGCGCTAATGTCGCAATAAGAAATGAACCGTAGCGCTGCATGTCGTTCCTTGTTGTTAATGCTTTAACTGAAATGTTATTCGTTAATTTTCATTAATTTTAAACAAAAGTGCTATTTAATTTTAATTTCACGTAAATTTATTCATCAACATCTTCAGCTTCACAAGGCAGTGTGACGGTGATCTCTGCCGTGCCATGTCTCGGAATGTGGCGTTGGATTTGGCCATTGTGTTTGTGAATGACGGTATCGATGAAATCTAGCCCCAGCCCAAACCCAGTGAGCATGTGTTCATCGGGTTTTGTGGCGATCGTATTTTTCAAGCAAATGCTGACGGCCTGTGGATTGGGTTGAAAAATTTGAAGTCGGATGCTGCTGCCCGGTGGCGAAAACTTGACCGCATTGACCAGCAAGTTCACCATGGCACGCACCATCAAGCGGGTGTTCACTTTGACAAAAAGGGGCAACGCCTCGTTTTCGTCATCAATGCTCAGTTGCTTGTTAAATGCAAGGTCACGCACCCTTTCAAGGGCATCGTTGACCAATTCATCGACCAGCACGGTTTGAAGGCTGTATTCAGACTTTTGAGACGTGATGGTGAGGATGAAATCGTCCATCATCTCAAGCAGCGTCTGTGAATGTTGCGCAATTTTTTGACGGTGTAACCTAGCTTGCGGCGCCTCTGCTAAGTCTTTGGGCGGGCGCGTCAGAGACATGATGGAGGCGAGGGGCGTCCGCATGTCGTGTGACAAAAATTGAAGCGCCCGGTCGCGTTGATTTTGTGACTGTCGCAGTTCGGTAATGTCTAACAAAATAAGTAAATGAAAACTCTCACCATTGGGTGCATCAACCGCTGTGCTTTTTAAATAAAAATCGCGTAAACCTACTGCCGTCTCTAGCTGGAAAGGTGCAGATGCCGTCCCGTTGGACAAGGTTTGCGGTAGCTGCAAACTTTCGAAAAAAACAGATCTCAAACTGCCGGGTTCTAGAAGGGCTGCATTCAGTAATTGTTTGATGCGTTGGTTGCTCAGCAGCAGCGCGTCGCGTTGATCAAAGATGACCACAGCGTCTGGCATTTCATCAATGATGGCGGAGAGAAAATTCAGTTCACTACGCACGGAGTCAATGGCGTGATCCAGCAGCTTCGCGTGCTGCAAGACCACCTCGTGTGAATTCACAATGCTGTGCTGCGTGCGGTGCGTATGTCGGAACTCACGCAGCAAGGCTGCTTTTTCTTGTACAAAATTCACAATCGCGTCAAGTCGGCCCCACGCCCAAAGTGGCTGCAATATGACGGTGACCCATAAAAATGCCGTCGGATCTAACCAGTAATTGAGTTGAGTAAGTGAGCCGTAACTGCCTCCTACGCTGACGATCATGAGCGTGACTGCGAAAGCCAAGGCATGGTGTGGTGACAGGATCAACAAACTCAAGAGCATCAACATCACGAGCAAGCACGAGACGCAAAACACCATGGGTGTCGGGGCCACTTCAATCATGGATTGATTCAGCGAGGCATTCAGCACGCTCGCCAAGATAGCAACACCCGGCGTACTTGCATTGTTTCGACCTGAATAAAGCGTGGGGTAGCGGTCCCCAAGACTGGGCGCCGTGACGCCGATCAGGACGTACTTGTCTTTGAATAACGGAAGAAAAGCATTGGAGGAAAGGGCGTCAGACAGCGAAATCAGGGGGAAGCCAATGCTCGGATCTACCATCTGAAACCGCTGGTAAGGCTTGTCTTGCAAACCGTCTTTGCCTTGCAAGGCCAATGCAAAATGTGGCCACTGTTGATCTCGGGTTTGAACGCCTCGAATCACGCCGTCGCCATCAAACAGCGCATTAATATGACCCAGCTTGGCCGCTGCGTCCAAAGGGGCAACGGGTGGTGTGGGGCGTGCATGGCGCTGCGCATCGTCTTGAAGTTCAAACACCAGTGGCAACACGGTGTTGTGGTGTTTCATTTGTTCAGCGAGTGCCGGGTCTTGTGCGCTGCGATCTAAAAATAGCAAATCAAAGCCGATGGCTTTAGGTCGGTAACGGTCGTCATCGAGGCGTTCCAGCAACTGCGTGTACCGATTGCGTTTGAGTGGCCAGCCGCCAAGTTCAGCCAGTGATCGGTCGTCCACCGCGACGATCACGATGTCTTGCGTCGCTTGAAAGCTACGCAGACGCATCAAATGGTCGTAAAGCACATTGCCGAAGGGGCCGGCCAGATCGGCAAACACAAGCGCTGCCAGCATGCTCATGGCGATGACGGCGGTGAAAAGCCACTCCCTTCGAAGCAAGCTCTTTTGTTCGCGACGGGTATTCACTGTGCCGCCAAGGGGAGTGCGATCAATTCAAAGGCCCCAGTTTGATGCACGCCCATTGGGTCTGGCGTGCCTTTGGCTAAGGGGTATGACAGTGACCAGTTGTAATGCCCTGGAGACAGGTCTTTGACCGCAAACTTACCATTGACAGGACTCAGATGGCTGGTGCGAATGACCTCTTGGTTCACGGCGCCATTGAACCGGTTCAGCGTGAATGCAATCGATGCCCCCTCGGCCAGTGGCGCATCAAAGACCGCACTACACCTGGCCTGTTCCGGGCTGACGGGGCCCGCACAGAAGGCCATCAGTGCTGGGGAACCCAGCAGCCCATTTTTTGAAATGGCGGCGACTTGGTAGAACATCGCTTGGTTGATCAACCGGTCGATCTTGAATTCAGGGCTGTCCCATTGCTGCGTTCGTCTGAGCCCGCTCAAATTGGCGGTGGTGGCCATATCTGTTTGAAAACTGCTTGCGTTGTCTGTGCGTTGCAGTTTTACCGAGAGTTCGCTGGGGTTGTTAGGCGACTTGGAGAAGTTGGCGTAGCGAGGGGCTGCTAGCAGGGCTTCTGGTTCGGAGGCTTTGCCAGAGCGATCGATGGTCACACCCATGCCTTGCGTTAAGTCGACAGATTCGGGGTCTGCACTGCCCCGTGTTTTAACAATCCCCTCTGTGACCTCAACGACGCTGCCTTGGGTGTCCGGTGAAAATCCAACGCGAAATTGGGTACCCCGCACGCCCATCACTGAGCGAGGGGTTCGAATCTCGAAGGGCGTGAAAGGCGAGCGCTCTTTCATGATGTCCAGCTCGACACGCCCACTTGCGAGTTCTAAGCGAATTTCAGGCGTTTTTTCAAGCCCGTTCTTGCGCAAAGTGCTGAGTTTCAGCACGGCACCTGATGGCAAACGCATGAGGGAGCTGTCTTCCAGCAGCAGTGAGGTGTGGCAACCCGCAGGTACTTTGATCAAAGCACCTTCGTGCAAAGCAGTGCCGACGAGCAGTCGCGTGGTGCCTTGTTCTGGGGTGTAAGTGCTGGCGCAGGACATGCCCATCACGCGAGCGACGGATGTCCAATACTTCACGCTTTGGCGCGGAATGGACAAGGTTTGCCCCACCGTGATGCGGTCGGCATCTTCAAGCTGGTTGATGCGTGCGACTTGGCTGATGCCAGCTGAGGACAGAAAATATTTTCGCGATAACTCCAGCAACGTGTCGCCTGATTTGACTTTGTAGGCGATCAAGTCTTGGGCCTCATCAGAAGGCAGCATGCTCAAGGCTTGTGCAGGACCTGCGAAAAGTATCGCAAGGCCAAACCACGAAATGCGCAAGCCAAGAGTGCGTTTAGTCATCGGGATGTCCTTCATGAATGGTCATCAATCGGTAGCCGTAACCATGGACGGGGCGCAGTCGCAGGTGCATTGATGTGGCCGATAAATCGAGTTTTTTTCGAATCCAAGCAATGTGTACGTCTAGCGTGCGTGACAGGGCTTGCATGTCGTTGCCCCAGACTTCGTGTGTGAGTCGTTCGCGGGAGATGGCGCGCTCTGCGTTTTCGAACAAAAACAAAGCCAGCTTGAATTCTTTTTCCGAGAGGG
Source organism: Comamonadaceae bacterium (assembly GCA_947371915.1). Classification (GTDB taxonomy): domain Bacteria; phylum Pseudomonadota; class Gammaproteobacteria; order Burkholderiales; family Burkholderiaceae_C; genus Limnohabitans. The sequence continues at coordinate 7,050 of CANBRM010000042.1, forward strand.
TCTGTGTTTTGTTTTGAAAGGTGACCGTGTTGGCGACTTTGTTGAATTTGTAGTCCAACAAGGTGCGGACGCTTTCTTCGTCATTGCGGTCGCGATAGGTACGACGAAGTAGCGCTGCGACGCGCGCTAAAAACTCTTTGGGTCGAACGGGTTTCACGCAGTAATCATCGGCCCCCGCATTGAGCGCATCGGTGATATCGAGTTCGTCTGAGCGGCTGGTCAAAAATAGAACAGGCTCTTGCAGTGATTTGACTTGGCGGATGTGTTTGAGGACTTCAAAGCCCGACAGACGCGGCACACGCCAGTCCAGCACAAACAAATCAATGGTGTCTCGACCAATGGCCTTGACCATGTCTTCCCCATTGCTGAACGTGCTGACGGCATGGCCTGCGCCCTCCAAAATCTCGCGCACATGTTGGGCGAGATCTGGTTCGTCTTCAAGTAGTCCTATATACATCAATTAATTCTAATTGACGCAGATAATAAATTACAAAGTGTTAGTTAATGCTTTTACAAGCGTGTCATCGATTTCGGGCATCACGCCAAACCAAGCGTGGAAGGCGGGACGTGCTTGGTTGAGTAGCATGCCCATGCCATTGACGGTGGCGTTGCCGCGCTCTCGGGCTGCTGCCAGCAAGGGGGTTTCCAATGGCACGTAAATGGCATCTGACACCAAGGCGGTGACCGGCAGCTCATGAAGTTGCACATCCAACTCGGGCTGGCCATGCATGCCTTGGTTGGTGCTGTTGACCAACAAGGCAGCACCCGCCAAGGCCGCGTGGCGCTGAGCCCAATCGAAGGCTTGCACGGGCTTGCCAAACTCTTCGGCCAAGGCCTGTGCTTTGCCAAAGGTGCGGTTGATCAGACGAATTTCGGTGGCACCTTCGTCCATCAAACTCAACACAATGGCGCGCGCTGCGCCACCTGCACCGAGTACGACGACGGGCCCCGCGTCGGCACGCCAATTGGGCTGGGCATCACGCAGGCTTTGCAGGTAGCCAAAGCCATCATTGTTGAATCCATGCAAAGCGCCATCGGCTTGCACCACGATGGTGTTGATCGCACCCATGCGTTGGGCCAGTGGCTGCACCCAATCCATATAAGCCATGGCGGCCACTTTGTGGGGGATGGTCAGGTTGCAACCCGCAAGTCCTAAGGCTTTGAGGCCACGAATGGCGTCACCCAAATTCTGGGGCTCAACGGGAAACAAGCCATAAGCACCACGCAGTTGGTATTGGCGAATCCAGTGGTTGTGGATGATGGGCGAGCGCGAGTGTGCCACCGGCCAGCCCATGACGCCCGCCATGATGAATGTGTTGTCCATGTTGTTTTGAGTGTCAAAGAGCCGCAATGGTAGCCAATGAACGTCGCTTTTCGCTGTCGAATCGGCAACGCCTCAGCGTGGTGAGTATGTCGCTTGCTGCCAAGAATGTGTGGCTCAGCGCGAAGCGCGTGCAGCTTTGAGCCAGTCCAACCCCGCCGATGTGCCACCAGGTTGACCACCCAAACGGGGTCGGTATTCACAGCCCACCCAGCCTTGCCACCCGCAGGCTTGCGAGACCTCGTCAATAACGGCAAACAAATACGGGTAGTTGAGTTCACCGATATCAGGCTCATGGCGCTCAGGCACGCCCGCGATTTGGAAGTGCCCGACACGTCCGGTGGGCAGGTATTGGCGAATCTTGCTTGCCACATCGCCCTCGACGATTTGGCAGTGGTACAGGTCCATCTGTACCTTGAGGTTGTCAGCGCCAACCATGCCGATGATGTCGTGGGCGTGGTCTTGGCGGTTCAAAAAGAAGCCCGGAATGTCACGGGTGTTGATGGGTTCAATCAACACATCGCGGCCCGCTTTGGCAGCCAAGGCCGTGGCCCATTGCAGGTTGGCCACATAGGTGCTCAAGTTGCTGGCGCGTGTCTGGCCCTCGCCAAGCAAACCCGCCATCAGGTGAATGCGCGGGCAGTTCAAGGTGTCGGCGTAGGTCAGCGCCAGTTCGACGCCTTGACGAAACTCGGCTTCTCGCCCTGGAATGCTCGCAGTGCCGCGTGTGTTGCTGCTCCAAGCCGCATCGATGCTTGCTGCATCAGTGCCGCCGGGGGGCGCGTTGAAGAGCACTTGTTGAAGCTGGTGGTCTTTGAGGCGTGCTGCCAATTCTTCTTTGGCAAAAGCGTAGGGAAACAAGTACTCCACCGCATTAAAACCGTCTTGGGCCGCCGCTTCAAAGCGGTCCAGAAACGGCAACTCGGGGTACATCATCGACAGGTTGGCGGCAAATTGGGGCATGGTGTGTCCTTACCAACGCGCGCCAAAGGCGTCGCGCAGTTCTTGAAGTTGGGGCTGTGACAAAGGGGAAATAGTGGCGGGTGTCAGCGTGACCAAACGCGCGGTTTCTTCCAACTCTTCCAGCGTGGCCATGGCCGCAGCGGGCGAGTCGTGCCACACATTCGGGCCTAAGAGCGACAGCATGACGGCGCGAATTGGTGTGCCTTGTTTGCCGTAGCGCAAGATGGCGCGTTCGACCGCGTCTGCTGCGGCCACCGCACCGGGGCGTTGGTAATCGATCACTGGCACATGACCCACTTTCATCACGAAGTAGGGGGTCATCGCGGGCAACAGTTCGCGTTGTTCGGCCGTGGGCTGCGTCACGTCATCGCGAAACGTGAGGGCCACGCAGTGGGTGCTGTGGGTGTGAATCACGCAGCGGGTGTTGGCGTCAAACTGCCGCGCTGCTGCATAAATGCGGGTGTGCAGTGCGATGGTTTTGCTGGCGCGGTCACCGCTGATTTGCTCGCCTTGCAGGTTGAGCTTGGACAAGCGCGCGGGGTCTAAAAACCCCAAACACGCGTCGGTCGGGGTGATCAAAAAGCCATCATCCAAACGCACGCTGATGTTGCCCGCTGTCGCGTGCACATAGCCACGCGCGAACAAGCTTTGGCCCACACGGCAGATTTCTTCACGGGCTTGGTGTTCAGTGAGTGCGCTCATAAAAACGACCAATCACGCCAATTGCGCAAAGGCTTTGGTGAAAAAGTCGTCCGTGCCAAAGTTACCTGACTTCAAGGTCAGATGCACCGCACCATGTGGCGTGTGCGCATGACACCACGGCACGCCGGGGTCAATCTGCGGGCCAATTTGCAGGTGGTCAATGTGCAGGGCTTGCACGCAAGCGCCTGAAGTTTCACCACCGGCCACCAAGAGTTGCTGCACACCCAACGCGACCAACCCGTTGGCAATGGCGGCCAGGGTGCGTTCGACCAAGACGCCCGCTTCTTCCACGCCCAAATGAGCTTGTGCCGCTTTCACGGCATCAGGCGCAGCGGAGGAGTAAATCAAGACGGGCCCTGAAATTAAGTGGGGCTGCGCCCAAGCCAAGGCGCTGGCCACCACATCGGCACCGCCTTGAGTGCTGCGCGCCAAAGCCAGCGGGTCTATGGCCAAAGCGGGGCGGCCTGAGGCTTGGAAATGCGCGACCTGACGCAAAGTGGCCTGCGAGCAACTGCCCGACACCACCGCTTGCAAACCCTGCGCGGCAGGCAAGGTGCTGGCTTGGGGCGTGGGGCTGAGCCCAAAGTTGGCGGGCAAGCCAATCGCCACGCCTGACCCTGCGGTGACCAGTGGCATGCCTTTCAACGCAGGCCCGAGTTTGAGTAAGTCGTCGTTGGACACCGCGTCGACCACGGCAATGGTGATGTCTTGGCGCTTCAAATCAGCGATGCGTTGTTGCACGGCGGCGGGGCCTTGTGCCACGGTGCGGTGGTCGATCAGGCCGACTTTGGCTTGACATTGCGCTTGCATGACGCGCACCAAGTTGGCGTCGGTCATGGGCGTGAGGGGGTGGTCCTTCATGCTCGACTCATTGAGCAGCACATCGCCCACGAACAAATAGCCTTTGAACACGGTGCGACCGTTGTCAGGGAACGCAGGCGTGGCAATGGTGAAGTCGGTGTTCAAGGCCCGCATCAAGGCCTCGGTGACGGGGCCAATGTTGCCGGTAGGCGTGCTGTCAAAGGTGGAGCAATATTTGAAATAAATCTGCTGCGCGCCTTGCGCTTGCAACCACGTCAGCGCTTCGAGTGATTGGGCAATGGCCTCGGACGGGGCAATGGTGCGCGACTTCAAGGCGACGACCACCGCGTCGACATCAGCCGCTAAGGGTTCGGTCGGCACACCAATCGTTTGCACCACGCGCATGCCGGCGCGCACCAAGTTGTTGGCGAGGTCTGTCGCGCCTGTAAAGTCATCGGCAATGCAGCCGAGGTAAATCTGCTTGGCCATGGCTTATTGGAATCCCATGACGTGTGGCAACCAGTTGCTCAAAGCGGGCACAAAGGTCAACACCACCAACACCACACCGTGCGCCCACAAGAAGGGCGTGAGTTCACGGGTCAAGTCAGACAAGGGCACGCGTGACACGTTGGACGTGACGAACAGCAAGCCGCCGACGGGGGGCGTGATCATGCCCAGCGTGAGGTTGTAGATGACCACCATGGCGAAGTGAATCGGGTCAATGCCCACTTTTGCTGCCACAGGTGCCAAGATAGGCACCAGCACCATCACGCCAGGCAAAGGTTCAATGAAGATGCCAAACAGCAGCAAGAACACGTTGATGACGATCAAGAACATCCAAGGCGAGAGGTGCATGTCCGCAATCCAACCGGCCACGATTTGGGGCACGCCTTCAATCGTCAAGATCCAAGCGAATGAGGCTGACATGCCGATGATCAACAGTACCGAGGCGGTCAACATGGCCGAGCGCGCCAAGATGTCTGGCACAGCTTTCCACTCTAAGGTGCGGTACACGTATTTGCCGCAGAGCAGGGCGTAGAACACGGCCACGACCGAGGCTTCAGTGGGGGTGAACCAACCCGAACGCATGCCGCCCAAAATCAGCACAGGCAACAAAATGGCGGGTGTGGCTTTCCAGGTGGTGAGCCACATTTCTTTGCCGCTGGGTTGCTCGTCGTCGCCTTTGTAGTTGCGGACTTTGGACACATGCCAGTTCACCACGCACATGGCCACCGCAATCAAGATGCCGGGGATGATGCCCGCCACAAACAGCGCACCGACCGAGACGTTGTCATCGGCCAAGGCGTAAATGATCATGATGATCGAGGGCGGAATGATGGGGCCTACGATGGCGGTCGACGCAGTCAGCGCGGCGGCATAGGCTCGGCCGTAACCCGCTTTGTCCATCATGCGAATCAGCATGGAGCCGGGGCCTGCGGCGTCGGCCAAAGCCGAGCCAGAAATGCCCGAGAAGAAGGTGAGCGACACCACGTTGGTGTAGCCCAAGCCACCGCGCTTGTGGCCGACAAACTGGCCCGCAAATTTCAGTAGCACTTCGGTGAGTGAGCCGCCGCTCATCAGTTCAGCGGCCAAGATGAAAAACGGCACGGCCATGAGTGGAAAACTGTCCACGCCGGTGAAGGTTTCTTTCAGCAGCACAAGCAGCGGAAAGTTGCCCGACACCAACAAGGCGGTGACGGTGGAGAGCCCTAAAGCAAAAGCCACGGGCACACCCACAGCCAAATAGATGCAGGCGGAAATGAGGAGGATGACGCTGGCGTTCATAAATGTGCAATCAAGGTCAGAGCGACGCGCTAGCGGTGGCGTCAAAGTGGGCGTCAGCGGCGAATTTGCGCTCGAGCACGTAGTCGCGCACGATCAACAACCAGTGAATCAGGGTCATGGCAGCGCCAATGGGAAGCGCAGCATAGATGTACGCGAATGAGATTTGCGTGGCTGGTGTTTGTTGGTATTGGGTGCGGTCCATGTACTCAATGCCGTACCACGTGAAAAACACAAACAAGCCCGCCAGCAACACGGCAATGAAGGCGCGCACGGCAATGGCCATGGGGCGAGGCAAGTTGTCTTGCAAGTTCTCAACGGCAATGTGGCCGCCGTAGCGCAAGACAGGACCGCAGCCAATGAACGTGAGCCAAATCATCAAATGGCGAGCGACTTCTTCGGCCCATTCGATGGACACGTTGGTCGAGTAGCGCAGCACCACGTTGGCAAAAATGATGACCGACATCACGGCCAGCATGATGATCAGCATCCATCGGTTGGTAGCCACAAAGTAGCGTTCAAAGGTTTTCATAGGGCGGGCCTTAGCAACTTAAAAAAAGGCGGGTGGCCCTTCGCGCCTGAACGCGTGTGCCCCCGCCTGGAATGTCAGCCCCCGAAGGGACCGTGTTTTATTTGACGTCTTGGATTTTGCGAATGTTGTCAGCACCAAACTCTTTGGAATAGCTGACATACACATCGCGCAGTGCGTTGCGGAAGGCTTGGCCGTCCACTTTGCGCACCACGGTCATGCCGTCTTTTTCAAGTTGTGCGATGCCGTTGTTTTCGTCTTCGTTGACCTTTTTGCGTTGAGCCACTGTGGCGCTCTTGGCGGCTGCGTAAAACACCTTCTTGTCAGCGTCACTGAGCTTGTTCATCAAGCGTGGCGAGGTGATCAGCAAAGCGGGTGAGTACACGTGGCCAGTCAGCGACAAATGCTTTTGCACTTGTGAGAACTTAGAAGCCAAGATCACGGGAATCGGGTTTTCTTGACCGTCCACAGTGCCTTGTTGCAAAGCGCCAAACACTTCAGGGAAAGCCATGGGTGTGGGCTGAATGCCGAACGCACGGTAGCCGTCCATGTGCACTTTGTTTTCCATGGTGCGCATCTTCAAGCCAGACGCATCTTCGGGCTTAACGATGGCGTGCTTGCTGTTGGTCATGTGGCGGAAACCGTTTTCGGTCCACGACAGAGCCACCAAACCTTTGGCGGGGAACTTGGTCAAGATGTCTTGGCCGATGGGGCCGTCCATGACTTTGCGCGCATGGTCGTAGTCACGGAACAGGAACGGGATGTCCACAATTTTGACTTCGGGCACAAAGTTGCCGACGGGGCCTGTGGAGGTGTTGACCAAGTCCAAGGTGCCCAGTTGCACGGCTTCGATCATCTCGCGTTCGCCGCCCAAGGCACTGCTTGGGAACTGTTGGCACTTGTAGCGGCCTTGTGTGCCTTTTTCAATCTCATCACAAAACGCGGTACTGCCCACGCCGTAGTGCGAGGCTTGGGTGGTGGCGTATCCAATTTTCAAGACGGTTTGGGCTTGGACGCCAGTGATACCGGCAGCCAACAGGCTCAATGCAATGAGGGAATGTTTCATGGTTTGTCTCCTTTTAAAAATTTGCTGAATTATGAACACGGAATGCGATTCAAGCACTCGGGGTTTTCGCGCTCGGCAGTTCAATGCCAGGGAAGATTTTGATCACGGCGCTGTCGTCTTCGCGAGCAAAACCCGCGGTCGACGCTTGCATGAACATTTGGTGTGCGGTGCTGGACAGCGGCAGTGGGAATTTGCTGGCGCGGGCCATGTCGAGCACCAGCCCTAAGTCCTTGACAAAAATATCGACCGCAGACAGCGGGGTGTAGTCGCCAGCGAGGACATGGGCCATGCGGTTTTCGAACATCCAGCTGTTGCCCGCGCTGTGGGTGATCACCTCGTACAAGGCCTCTGGCGCGACGCCCTCGCGCAGACCCAAGGCCATGGCCTCTGCGGCTGCTGCAATGTGCACACCTGCGAGCAGTTGGTTGATGATCTTGACTTTGCTGCCCGCACCCGCGTGGTTGCCGAGTTTGTAGACCTTGGCCGCCATGGCGTTGAGCATGGGTTCGCAACGGGCATAGGCCTCGGGCTTGGCGGCGGTCATCATGGTCATGTCGCCGCTGGCGGCTTTGGCGGCCCCCCCAGAAATGGGGGCGTCGACATACAGCAAGCCTAATTTTTCGAGACGCGCTTCAAGTGCGACCGACCAGTTGGGCTCCACAGTGGAGCACATCACAAAGACGCTGCCGGATTTCATGGTGGCCGCGCAGCCGGTGCCGTCCCCGTTTTTGCCAAACAACACCTCTTCGGTTTGTGCGGCGTTCACCACAACCGAAATCACCACATCGCAGGCAGCGCCCAGTTCGGCCAAGTTGGCGCAGGCGTGGCCGCCGTCTTTGGCAAACTCTTGCGCAGCTTCGGCGCGGACATCAAACACGTGCGGGGCAAACCCAGCGCGACGCAGCGAGCTCGCCATGCCTTTGCCCATGGCGCCTAATCCGATTAAACCGACCTTCAACTGTGTGTGTGGCATCGCTTATCTTTCAGAATTGGTGTGATTGTCATACAAGTTGTTGTGGCTGACTTTGCGATTTTTTCTAGGGTTTACCCTCGGTTTTGAGGGATCAACACTTGCGCCAGCAGGCCGCCTTCTTGTTGCCAGAAACTGCTGTCTGCCTGCTGAATTCGCTTGGCGGCATTGCGCATGTGCACGGTGGCCGCACGGTTGGCTTGCTTGGCATCACCCTGAATGATGGCGGTCGCGATGGCATGGTGCTCTTGGCGCACAGCTTGGGCGAGCTTGGCGTGACGCGCCTCGTTGGCGCGTGTCACTTGTGTGCCACCGCGCAAAAACTGAGCGAGAAAATCGAGCGTGCCAATCAGAAACGGGTTGCCTGCGGCTTTGGCGATGGCTTGGTGAAACAGCACATCTTCCTCAACGCCGTCCTTACCGTCAGCCACTGCACGATCGATCGCGGCAAGGGCATTTTGCAATTGCTCAATGTCGTCCGCGCTGCGGTTGGTCGCTGCGAGCTGGGCGCATTCGGCTTCAAGTGCGCGGCGCACTTCGACGATTTGCAACACAGCTTCACGTGAGTCGGCCAAGCGCGGGTCAAAGTTGAGTGGCTCAAACGCGGCTTGGTGGTGCACAAACACCCCACTGCCTTGGCGTGACTCCACCAAACCAATGGACTTCAAACGTGACAAAGCCTCGCGAACCACGGTACGGCTGACTTTGAACAGCTCGACGAGCTTAGCCTCTGTGGGGAGTTTTTCGCCGGGGCTGAGTCGCCCCTCGCGAATTTCGGCTTCAAGGCGCTGCGCCACTTGCACCGAGAGGCGTTCAGCGGAGACGACGGGGGCGAAAGAAGTTGTCATACAAATGCATCCATTTCTGCGATCATCGCAGAAATGGTGCAGCGGTTGCCAAGGTTCAGGGTGTGGTCAACGCTGTCAGTTGACGCACATCGCTGGCGTGACCCAGTTGCCAGCAGGCTTGGAGCAGCGCCTTGGTTTGGTCGGCGCCAATGACGGCGTCGCTCATGCCGTGGAATTTGGCTTCCAATGCGGCGTCGCTCATGGGGCGGTGCAGCGAGCCAATGGCGTGTTCCACAAACACATGCACCTTGCGGCCGTCTTTGAGGAAAGCGGTGACGTCGGCGCTTTCTTCACGCACGTTGTTGTCCACCGTGGCTTGCACTTTGTTGCGCAAGGCCACCACATCGGCACGGGTGACGATGTGGTCGTCAAACTCTTCTTCGGCAGCGCGGCCAAAGATCAAGCCAGCGGCACAGCCGTGGTAGACGCTGAACTTGCCTTGCAGGCCGTCTTTAGGCTCTTTTTTGCCGGTCAATTCGAGAACGAGTGAATGGACGCGCAGTTCAATGCGTTCCACGTCTTCAGCTTTGACGCCTTGTTCGCGCAGTTGCACGCAAGCGTCGATGCTTGGGTGAATCACGATGCCGCAGGCGAAGGGCTTGTAAGTATTGAAGCTGATTTCAAAGCGCTCGCCCAACTCATGGGTGACTTCGTTCCAGTCGTATTTGTCAGACATCACTTGGGCCCAACCGCGTGGTGCTTCCAACGCTTTGGGGCTGGCGGTGAAGCCTTGCTTGGCGAGCAAGGCGGACATCAAACCCGCACGTGCGGCAGCACCTGGGTGGAAGGGTTTGGTCATGGTGCCGAATTGTTCGCGCAGACCCACGGGCTGCGAGGCAGCAATGCCCAACGCCATGGCGGTTTGTTCGGTGTTGAGTTTGAGCAAACGTGCGCAGGCAGCGGCCGAGCCCAGCATGCCGGTGGTGCCGGTAATGTGCCACCCGCGGTCGTAGTGGTTGGGGTACACGGTGTTGCCCATGCGGCAGGCCACGTCAATGCCCAAGACCAAAGCGTCAATCACCTCGCGGCCGGTTGAACCCAGGTGCTCGGCCAGGGGCAGCAGCGCAGAGGCGACGGGGCCGGCGGGGTGAATGATGGTTTTGAGGTGGGTGTCGTCAAAGTCAAAGGTGTGCGAGGTGATGCCGTTGATCAAGGCTGCGCTGCCAATGTCGACCCGTTCTTTGCGGCCAGCAATGCAGGCTTGGGGTGCGGGTTCGAGCATTTGCACGGCGGCCAGTGCAGCGCGTGCGGCGGCGTGGTCGGCGGCACCAACGGCGCAACCCAGCCAGTTCAGAAAAGTGCGATGGGCTTCGTGGTCAACCGCATCGCTCCAGCCTTTGGAGGGATGGGTGGCAACGTATTTGGCCAAAATTTGGGTGACGGGAGGGGCGTTGTGGTCGGCTGCGACGGTGGTGTTGATGGCCATACAAGT
>CANBRM010000043.1 GCA_947371915.1 Comamonadaceae bacterium
TGATGGTGCACGGGTGGATGGATGTGTCGGCCTCGTTCCAATTCGTCATTGACGCCATGCAACACGACCATTGGGTGATTGCCCCCGACTGGCGCGGCTTTGGCCTGACCGAAACGCCCGGCATCGACAACTACTGGTTTCCCGACTACTTGGCCGACCTCGACCAGTTGCTCGACCACTACGTGGGAGACCGCCCCGTCAATTTGGTGGGCCACAGCATGGGCGGGCACATTGCCACCATGTACAGCGGCATTCGGCCCGAGCGCATTGCACGCTTGGTCAACCTCGAAGGCTTTGGCATGCCCACCTCGCGCCCTTCGCAAGCCCCCGGGCGTTATGCCAAGTGGATGGACGAACTCAAAGCCGTGCAGCGCGGCGAGATGGACCTCAAGCCCTACACCAGCTTAGAAGGCGTGGCCCAACGTTTGATGAAAACCAACCCGCGCTTAGGTGCAGACAAGGCGCATTGGCTGGCCGAGCATTGGTCACAGGCCAATGCCCAAGGCGAGTGGCGCATCTTGGGCCATGCCGCGCACAAGGTGATCAACGCACAACTTTTCAAAGTCGACGAAACACAGGCCATTTACGAGCGCATCACCGCACCCACGCTGTGTGTGGTGGCGGACAACGACAGCCTCACGCAGTGGTGGAAAGACAAATACACGCTGGCCGACTTCATGGCCCGCATTGCCTCGGTGCCACAACTGCAACATGCCGTCATTCAAGATGCGGGACACATGCTGCACCACGACCAGCCGCAAGCACTGGCACAACTGATTGAGGACTTTGTTCGATAACGAACATAACAAATCGACCATAAGCTCTACAGTCACCTTTGATAAATGATGAAACAAAGGTAACTCATGTCAATAGACACCAGCAGATGCCGAAACAACTTGCTCACAGCGCTCAATGATGACGTTTGGAGCCGTTGGCAACCTAAGCTAGAGATGGTGGACTTGGCCCTAGGCCAAGTGTTGTACGAGTCCAGTGGAAAGATGCAGTATGTGTACTTTCCCGAAAGTTGCATCGTCTCGTTGCTCTTCGTTTTAGAAAATGGCTCGTCGGCCGAAATCGCCGTGGTGGGCTTTGAAGGCATGGTGGGCATTTCGCTCTTCATGGGCGGCGACACCACCCCCAGTCGCGCCGTGGTGCAAAGCGCCGGTCGGTGCTACCGATTGCGTGCACAGTTTTTAAAAGACGAGTTCAACAACTCATCACCCGTCATTCATTTGCTGCTGCGCTACACACAAGCACTCATCACGCAGATGACCCAAACCGCCGTGTGCAACCGCCACCACTCGCTCGACCAGCAGCTGTGCCGCTGGCTGTTGCTGAGCATGGACCGACTCACCACCTCCAACCTCGTGATGACCCAAGAGTTGATCGCCAACATGCTGGGCGTTCGACGTGAAGGCGTGACCGAAGCTGCAGGACGGTTGCAAAAAGCGGGCTTGATCAGCTATGTGCGTGGCCATATCACGGTCGTTGATCGGGCGGGCTTAGAGGCGCGCACTTGCGAGTGCTACGCCGTGTTGAAAAAAGAGTACGACCGGCTGCTGCCCGACATCTTGGCTATTTAGCCGCTTTCGCCAAAAGCCAGCGTATCAAGTCGCCCCACGCTGGCTCTTGCAACGCGAGCCGTATGCGCTCGCGTGACAAGGCCAAACGCTGCTCAGGCGTTAGAGCGGCACTCATACCGCACGCGATGACCGTGCTTCACGCAAAGCCAACACATCCAATTTGAGTTGCTCTTGCATGATGGCAAAAGCCGAGACGTCGGCACGACCTCGCGCGGCGAAATAGAAGGCCCAAGCCAACACCTCACACACCAACGGCAATGCCAGCAAAACCCAGCTGGTTTGTTCAGCTGTGACCGGCAATACCGACCACAGCATCAAGGCCACACCACCCAACACCAGCCCTAGGCAAAAGCAAACAAAGCTTGCGCCGTAAAGCATGGCACGGGTGCGCCAGCGCCGCGTTAAACGACGGGTTTCGTCCACCGCCAAGTCGGCATAGGCTTGTGCGTGGTTGAACAGCAGACTGGGCTGCTTGACGATGAGTTTGAACAACATCGAGAGCATCAGTGCGCGCGCGAACGCGTCATCAAGCCCACCACCGCCACCGCAGCAGCACCCACGCCGGCTGCAATCAGCATGGCTTTAAAGGGTTCGCGGCGAATCAAATGCATGGCCTGCTCGCTCGCATCACGCGCTTCGTGTTCCAACAGATGTTTGCCGTGGCAAGCGGCTTCCATGCCTTCATGGGCCAAGTCGCTGACACGCTTGGTGGCGCGGTGTGCAGCACGGTCCATCATGGGCTTGGCTTCATGCATCAAATCATGAACGGTGTCCGAGAGTTCAGAGCGCAGGGTTTCGACTTTGTCGAGAGGAGACATTTTGTGATCGGTCATGGTGAGCTTTCGAAGTTAAGTTGAAGTTGGAAGACAACCCGAAAGATAAAGGGCAATTTGCATCGCATCTGTCTGCTGACGCACACAGTGCAGCAGCGCACAGACCGTGCCCTAGCGCATCCCTAAGGTCCATCTGTTCGGTCGATACGAACAGGTCTTTCCCCTCACTTCCAAGGAGCACTCCATGCACACACTCTCTGCCATACAACGCAACGCCACACGCCTCATCGCCACCAGCTTGCTGGTCTACCTCACAGGTTGCGCGGGCATGTCTGAGCGCGAAAAATCAACCGCCATCGGCGCAGGCGCGGGTGCTATTGGCGGCTCGATCTTGACCGGCGGCAGCGCAGCGGGTGCCATTGGTGGTGCCGCAATCGGCGGTGTCATTGGTCACGAAATTAAAAAATAAAAAATAAAAAAACCCCGCGAGATTTTCATCTCGCGGGGTGTCAAGGAGAGACCCGAAACTTAGTTCATGGACGAACCATCAAATCGTTCTTGACAGCTTTCACGCCTTTGACTTTCCACGCGATGGTTTCTGCTGTTTTCTTTTCATTCGTGTTTTTGGCAAAGCCCGACAACATCACCGTGCCATTCAAAGTTTCAACACTCACGGCTGAGCCGTCCACGCTCTTGTCATCAAAGAAGCGACTTTTGACGGTGGTGGTGATGACGCTGTCATCGATGTAGGCGCCCATGGTTTCTTGGTCACGCGTGACGGCGCAACCCGTGCTGGCAATGACCACCAATGCGACCAATGAGGTGAGTAAAGCATGACGAATTTTCATAAAAGTTCCTTGAGTTAATTTGAATCTGCCAGATAAAAGAGTGACCTCTTTGCGGCCAATTTAGAGAGCGGCGAGCTAGGTGTCTGTGCGTTAACCCACGCTCCTAGAAATGCGCATTGAAGGTTCGTTAACGAACAGACGCAGATTGCGAACTCTTTTCAAATCCGCACATGGCCGGTGTTCAGGTGAACACACCACACGAAAGAATGTATGAAATTTCTCGATGGATTTCGCCAAACCACATGCCGCGTTTTGACGCTGGCGTCCGTGGCCTATTTGGTCGGCTGCGGCGGTGGCCAGTCTCCGATTTTGGGGACCGCCAATTTGGGCAGTTTGCCCACTGTCACATGGACCTCCCCCGCCAACACCTCACCCATTGCCAGCAACGTGGCCATCAACTCGGTGGTGTCTGCCACCTTCAGCAAGCCCATGACAGAAAGCACACTAAACACCAGCAGCTTTGCGTTGGACTGTGTCAATGGCGGCCCAATTGCAACCTCGCTGACCTACGACGTGCCCACACGCACCGCCACGCTTCAACCCTCCACCGTCTTGGCCAGCAACACCACGTGCACAGCGACCATCACCACAGACGCTAAAGACAGCACAGGTCTGGCCTTGTTGGTTCCGTATGTGTGGGCATTCAGCACCGCCATAGCGGCGGACACCACCGCGCCCACCGTGATCGCCATCACACCGCTCGATGCCGCAGGCAGCGTGAGCGTGAACACCAATGTGAATGTGAGCTTCAGTGAAAGCATGGCCCCAGCCACCGTGAATTCCAGCAACATCACCTTGCGCAACACCACGCTCAACACCGCCGTGACCGGAACACTGCTGTATGTCCCCTCCAGCAACTCTGCCGTGTTCACACCCACGTTGCCGACACCCTTGGCAAACAACACGCTGTACACCGTGACCCTGGGCACAGGGCTGACAGACGCTGCCGGCAACCCGCTTGCCAACACCTTCACCAGCGTATTCACCACCGCCGCACTCGCCGACACAACACGCCCCACGGTGGTTGTGAATGTTCCGGCCGATGCGGCCACGGGTGTGGCCAACAACACCGGCATCAGCGCCACGTTCAGCGAAGACATGACGGCCAGCAGCGTGGATGCCAGCAGCTTCACATTGACCAATATGACCACCAGCGCCGCCGTCAATGGCACGGTGGGCTTCACGCCAAGCAGTCGCACCGCCACGTTCACCCCCACGTCGCCCAACACCTTGGCAAGCAACACCCTGTTCACCGCCAAGATCACAACCGTGGCGAAAGACTTGGCTAACAACACCTTGGCCGCCGACTTTGTGTGGACCTTCACCACCAGCAACCTTGCCGATACCACCGCACCGACCGTTACCTTGGTCAGTCCGTTGGATGGCGCCACAGGTGTGTGTTTGACCAAGAGCGTGACCGCCACCTTCAGCGAAGCCATGGCCCCCGCCTCCATCACCACCAGCAACTTCACACTGACCAATGCCAGCGTATCGGTGCCCGGCACGGTGACGTATGACGCACCCAGCAAAGTGGCCACCTTCGTGCCCACCAACCCCACCGGTTTTGCCCCCAGCACCAATTTGGTCGCCACCGTCACCACGGGCGTCACAGACTTGGCCGCCAACCCCTTGGCGAGCGCCTTCAGTTGGAACTTCACCACGGGCACACAAGCTTGCTTGGCACCCGTGAACTTGCGCACCATCGCCGCCTTCGGCAGCTTTGGTGGTGGCGCTGGTGTGACCAACCAAGGGGTGAACACCGTGGTCAATGGCCACTTGGGCACCACTGCCGTGTGTACCGCCATCACCGGCTTTCATGATGCTGTGAACGTCTTCACAGAAACCACGTTGAACATCGGCTTGGTCAATGGCAGTGTCTATTGCAACGCACCATTCCCTGGTACCACCGCCACGATGGCCATTGCGACCCAAGGCGCGGCAGATGCATTGCAGGCCTACACCGACTTGGCCACGCTCACGCCCGTGCCTTACAGCAGCGGCTCGTTGGCCGGTGCCACGCTCGCCCCCGGCTTGTACACCGCCCCCGGTGGTTCGTTTGACATCACAGCGGGTGACTTGACCTTGGATGCCCAAGGCGACCCCAACGCGGTGTGGATCTTCCAAATGGCCTCGTCGTTGACGATTGGCCTGATCGGGACGCCACGTCATGTGTATTTGCTCAACGGTGCACAAGCCAAGAACGTGTTTTGGCAAGTGGGCAGTGCCGCACGCATTGAAAACGGCAGCGTGATGGTGGGCTCCATCCTTGCCTCTGCGGGCGTGACGATCTCCACCGCCGGTCAAACCCAACAAACCACCCTCACAGGCCGCGCCATCGGTCTGAATGCCTCCGTGACGATGGTGAACACCACCGTCGTTGCCCCTTGATCCCTCTTGTTTTATCAACCCTAGAAAGAAACGTATGAAAACATTCCAACTGAAACCACTTCGGGCCTTGTGCCTGTTGAGTCTCGCCGGTCTGAGCACTTTCAGTGCCCTCACCGCCCACGCGCAAGCCGAAGGCCATTACTACGGTGGTATTGGCATGGGTCAAGCCCGCTCCAAAATTGATGTGGACCGCATCAACGCCAACTTGCTCAGCGCCGACCCCAGCATGACCACGACCACCATGACGCGCGATGAAAGCGATGCGTCGTACAAAGTCTTTGGCGGCTACCAATTCAGTCCTTACTGGGCAGTGGAAGCTGGCTATTTCAACTTAGGCCAATTCGGTTTCAAGTCAACCACCAACCCAACGGGCTCGCTCGACGGCCGCATCAAGTTGGATGGTGTGAACCTCGACTTGGTGGGCACGCTGCCGATCAACAACCAACTCTCTTTGCTCGGCCGCGTGGGTGTGCACAACGCACGCGCGCGTGACACCTTCACAGGCACAGGCAACGTGGTGGTCCTCGACCCGAACCCACAAAAAACCCAAACCAACTACAAAGCGGGCTTTGGCTTTGCGTACCAGTTCAGCCCCTCAATGGCGCTGCGCGGCGAGTTGGAGCGTTACCGCATCAACGACGCCGTGGGCAACAAGGGCGACATCAACGTGGCGTCTTTGAGCTTGGTGTTTCCTTTTGGTCGCACCCCCGAGCCTGCACCCAAAGTGGTGGAGCGCGTGGTCTACCAACAAGCACCCACACCTGAGCCCATCATCATCGTGGCCCCACCTGCACCCGCACCAACGCCTGTGCCAGCACCCAAGCCTGACCGTCTGCGTGTGAGCTTCAACGCCGACGTGTTGTTTGGCTTCGACAACGCCAACATGCGTTTGGGTGGCAAAGAAGCGCTGAACAAATTCACCCAAGAACTCAAAGGTGTGGAGTTTGACCACATCACGGTCGAAGGCCACACCGACCGCATTGGCCAACCGGCTTACAACGAAAAGTTGTCGCTGCAACGCGCAGAGGCTGTGAAAAACTACTTGGTCAACACCAGTGGTTTGTCTGCCACCAAGATCACCACCGTGGGCAAAGGCAGCAGCGCGCCAGCGACCGCCGAAGGCGAATGCAAGGGCATCAAGACCTCAGCGGCTGTGATCGCCTGCTTGCAGCCGGACCGTCGTGTCGACATTGACGTCACCGGCTCACGTCCAGCGGCTCAATAAAACCACCCTCGCGCAAGACTGAGAGCAAGCTCGCAGGCTCTCAGTCTTGCGCTTTTGAGCCTTCGAAGATTTTTGTATCTTTGCGTTTTGAAAGTCAGTATGTCGCATCAAAACTCGTACCTTCAATTTTTATCTCTTTGCAAACTTCCGCACAGCGACAACCTGGCCCCCAACATCACACCCGACAGCCAAACGTTGTTGGGCATCATTGCGTTGGCCAACGCAGAGGGGCATCCTCTGACCGTCATGCAAACCATGGCGCTGCAACATTTGGCCAGTCCGGCCACCATCCATCGACGTGTCGATGCCCTACGAGAAGGCCTGTTGATCGACATGGTTTTTCAAAAGGGCGACCGTCGCACCAAATATTTGGTGCCCACCCCATTAGCCGACCGTTACTTTGAGCGTATGGGACAACTCATGCGCCTGGTCCTCGTTTCATAAAAAACGCCGCCAACCTTTGCAGGTTGGCGGCGTCATTCAGTAGGACGACAGCTTAAGCGTGAGCTTTAGCAGCTGGCATGCTCTTCTTGTGCGCTTCTTTCACATGATCGCTGGCATGTGTTGTGTGCGATTTAGCAATCTCCACATGTTGCAAAGCAGCTTTGTGATCGCCAGCACTGATGAGCTTGGCGGCTTCTTTGTGAGACTTCGCAGCGAGCTCCAAATGCTCAGCCGCTTGCACGTGATGCTGCTGCTCTGTGTTCGCTGTGGTGGTGTCGTGCTTGATGTCGTGCTTGGTGTTGTCGTTGAGTGTCATAAGTACTTTCAAAAAATGAAAAAGATCGGACCACACGTCATGCATAACGTGTTGATTCATTGTTCAAGGACACTGCGCTAGCGTCTGTCTGCTGACGTACACACCTCACAAATAATTCACTACGTGCGGCAACAGACAGACCCCACGGCGTCGCACATCGATCATCAAGGTTCTTTTAAAGGACCTTGTATGAAAACCACTTATTTTGTTGCGCTCACTCTTTTGGCCACGTTAGCGGGCACGGGCGCACAAGCGCAAAGTCGCTCAAACGCTGATGTCGGTTACTACGGCGAAATTGCTTATTCACCGCTTGAAGTGGGCGACAGCAGTGCCACCACCTCCAAGCCCAAAGCCACACGCTTCATCATCGGCAAAGACCTGAGCCCCACCTTGGCGGTGGAAGGCATGTACACCACCACAATGTCCAAGGATGACCGTGGCACCTTCAACGCCTCTGTCAGCAACTACGGCATTCACCTGAAACCCAAAATGGCACTGACAGCAGACACCTTGGTGTTTGCCCGCGTGGGTGTAACCCGCTCCGACATCACCGCATCGGCCGCTGGCTCACACACAGGCACCGATTTGTCGTACGGCGTTGGCGTGCAAACCAACTTCACCAAAACCGTCTACGGTCAACTGGACTACATGAACTACTTTGACAAAGACAACACCTCAGCCAAAGGTTTTGCGTTGTCACTCGGCACACGCTTCTAAGTCGAGCCATCCCTCGCACCCAAGCGCATTGCATCGCAATGCGCTTTTTTTATGCCTCAGAGAATTTGGGGCACCTACAAAGCTCACCTAAAATTAACTACTTTTGATACACACCTAGGTTTTTGAATGCGACTGACATCAGCACGCCATCTCGTTGTTTGGATGGCTTTTTTAGGATCAGGCATAGCGGCCCAAGCGCAAACGAGTGATTTGTTAAGCACCGCACACAGCTTTCAACCCTGCCCCAGCGCATTAAAAGCGGATGACACCCCCGATACACCGCATGCCAAGCCTTGGCAATTGATGCTTTCGCCGTACGCCCAGCACTGGCACTACAACCCTGAGCACCGCCCCGTGCGCTTGATTGGCCTAGAGCGCCAAGACGCCAGCGGGCGTTTTTGCGGCCTCGCCTTTTTTACCAACTCCTTTGGCCAACCCTCGCTTTACGCCTTTGTGGGCCAACGCTGGACGGGCGTACTGGGCAACCCTGACGTGTTCTTCAAGCTCTCGGGTGGCTTGCTCTACGGCTACAAAGGGGCCTACAAAGACAAGATTCCGTTCAATAACTACGGCATTGCACCCGCCATCATTCCCTCCTTGGGCTACCACTTTGCAGGTGACCATGCGGTGCAGGCATCTCTCTTGGGTACCGCGGGCATTTTGCTGGCCTACAGCCACGACTTCTGAACGTGAGAAAATCTACGGTTTTCCCAGACACGTAAAGAAGACACCATCATGGAAGCTGAACGCACCAACCTCATTGGCACCACCCTCGCAGACTTGAGCGTGCGTACGGTCGACCTCCGGAGGTATCTTTGACTACGATGCCAAAGCCGAACGCCTGCGCACCGTCAACGCCTCGCTAGAAGACCCCACGGTCTGGAATGACCCCAAAAAAGCCCAAGAGCTCGGACGTGAAAAGAAAACCCTAGACGGCGTGGTGGTCACCCTCACACGCCTGACCCAAGAGCTGGCAGACAACACCGAGTTGTTTGAAATGAGCAAAGCCGACAACGACGAAGACGGGCTGCTCACCATTGAAGCTGACACCCAAGGCTTGGTCAAAACCATTGAAGAACTCGAATTCCGCCGTATGTTCAGCAACGAAGCGGACCCGCTGAATTGCTTCCTCGACATCCAAGCCGGCGCCGGTGGCACCGAAGCCTGCGACTGGGCCAGCATGTTGCTGCGCCAGTACCTGAAGTACGCCGAACGCAAAGGCTTCAAAACCACGGTGGAAGACGAGTCTGCGGGCGACGTGGCGGGCATCAAAGGTGCCACCATCAAGATTGAAGGCGAATACGCGTTTGGTTTACTGCGCACCGAAACCGGCGTGCATCGCTTGGTGCGCAAGTCGCCGTTTGACAGCTCGGGCGGTCGTCATACCTCGTTTGCGTCGGTGTTTGTCTACCCCGAAATTGACGACTCGATTGAAATCGACATCAACCCATCGGACGTGCGCACCGACACCTACCGTGCCTCGGGCGCGGGTGGTCAGCACATCAACAAGACCGATTCCGCCGTCCGCTTGACCCACATTCCCACCGGCATCGTGGTGCAGTGTCAAGACGGCCGTAGCCAGCACAGCAACCGCGATGTGGCGTGGAAACGCCTGCGCTCGCGCTTGTACGACTTTGAGATGCGCAAGCGCCAAGAAGAACAGCAAAAGCTCGAAGACACCAAGACCGATGTGGGCTGGGGTCACCAAATTCGCAGCTACGTGCTGGACAACAGCCGCATCAAAGACTTGCGCACCAACGTCGAAATCTCAGCCACCCAAAAAGTGCTCGACGGCGATTTGGACGCATTCATCGAAGCTTCGCTCAAACAAGGTGTTTAACGGCTCGCCCGTTTTTTGCCCTTTTCCCTCTCTCTAGGACACCATCATGCTGCGTGAAGGCACTGCCCCACTGGTTCAACGTGCGGATTACACCGCGCCCGCGTTTTGGATCGACACCGTCGACCTGACGTTCGACTTGGACCCCGCCAAGACCCGCGTGCTCAACAAAATGACCGTGCGCCGCAACCCCGACGTGGCGGCACAGCCTCTGCGTTTGGACGGCGACGAGCTCAATTTGGCGCGCGTGCTGGTCAACGGCCAAGGCACCTCGTTCAAGATGGACGGCAGCCAGTTGGTGCTGGAGAACTTGCCCGAAGGCCATGAGCCTTTCGCACTGGAAATTTTCACGACCTGCCTGCCCGCCAAGAACACCAAGCTCATGGGCTTGTACGTCAGCAACGACTCGTTCTTCACGCAGTGCGAGGCCGAAGGCTTTCGCCGCATCACCTATTTCTTGGACCGCCCAGATGTGATGTCGAACTACAGCGTCACGCTGCGCGCCGACAAAGCCGCCTTTCCCGTGCTGCTGAGCAATGGCAACTTGGTGGAAGAAGGCCCGCTCGAAGACGGCCGTCACTTTGCCAAGTGGGTCGACCCGCACAAAAAGCCTTGCTACTTGTTTGCCTTGGTCGCCGGTAAGTTTGTGTGCCGCGAACAACGCGTCAAAACCCGCTCGGGCAAAGACCACGTGCTGCAAGTGTTCGTGCGTTCGGGCGACTTGGACAAGACCGAACACGCCATGAACTCGCTGATGGCCAGCATCGCGTGGGACGAACAACGCTTTGGCCTAGAACTCGATTTGGAGCGCTTCATGATCGTCGCCACCAGCGACTTCAACATGGGCGCGATGGAGAACAAGGGCCTCAACGTCTTCAACACCAAGTTTGTGTTGGCCAACTCGTCCACCGCCACCGACACTGATTACGCCAACATTGAAAGCGTCGTGGGCCACGAGTACTTCCACAACTGGACCGGCAACCGCGTGACCTGCCGCGACTGGTTCCAACTCTCGCTCAAAGAAGGCCTCACCGTTTTCCGCGACCAAGAGTTCAGCCAAGACTTGGCCGCTGACGCCCTGACCCACAGCGCCACAGACCCAGTGCAAGGTCGCGCCGCTGCCGCCTCGGCCAAAGCGGTCAAGCGCATTGAAGACGTGCGCTTGTTGCGCACCGCGCAGTTCCCCGAAGATGCAGGTCCGATGGCCCACCCCGTGCGTCCTGACAGCTATGTGGAAATCAACAACTTCTACACCGTCACGATTTACGAAAAAGGCTCCGAAGTGGTCCGCATGATGCAGACCTTGGCGGCCCCTGCCATCACCACATCAGGCACCGAAGGTGGCTTGGCCCACACCGGTCGTGAAGGCTTTGCCCAAGGCATGGAGCTGTATTTTGAGCGCCACGACGGCCAGGCCGTCACCTGCGACGACTTCGCCCAAGCCATTGCAGACGCCAACCCCCATTCGGCCTTGGCCCAGCATTTGCCGCAATTCAAACGTTGGTACGCCCAAGCAGGCACACCCCGCGTGCAAGCGACTGGCGCGTACGACGCCACCACGCGCCGCTACACCCTCACCTTGAGCCAGAGCTGCCCACCCAGCCCAGGCCAAGACGTCAAAGCTCCGTTTGTCATTCCCGTGCAAATGGGCTTGATCGGCACCGATGGCCGCGAAGTGTTGCCCAGCCAATTGCTGGTGCTCACCGAAGCCACACAAACCTTTGAATTTCACGATTTACCCGTCACCAGCGACGAAGCCCCCGTGCCCTCGTTGTTGCGCGATTTCAGCGCACCCGTGGTGTTGGAGATGGCGTTCACAGCGCCCCAATTGCTCACCCTCTTGGCCCACGACACCGACCCGTTCAACCAATGGGAAGCCGCACAACGCCTGTGCCTGAGCGCCGCACTGAGCGCCGTTCAAGCCGAAGGCGAACCCACGCAAGTGCTCGACGCAGCCCTGGTGCAAGCCCTGCGCACCGTGCTGCGCAACCCCACCTTGGATGCGGCGTTCAAAGAGCTGGTGCTCACCTTGCCCGCCGAGACTTACATCGCCGAACAACTCGACGTGGTCGACCCACAACGCATTCACGCCGTGCGTGAAGCCATGCGCACCCAACTCGCCCGCGAACTGCACGACGATTGGGCTTGGGCCTTCAACACCCACCGCGACAACGGCAACTACCGCCCCGACCCCGTGTCCAGCGGACGCCGCGCTTTGAGCGGCTTGGCGCTGACCATGCTCTGCTTGGATGCACGCAGCACCGACGATGCGGTGTGGCCAGGCCGCACCCTGCAGTGCTTCAAAGACGCACACAACATGACCGACCGCTTCAACGCCTTGAACGCCTTGGTCAGCAGCGGCCACGCCTTGGCAGCCGATGCCTTGCAGCGCTTTTACAACCTCTTCTCCAATGAAGCCTTGGTGATGGACAAATGGTTTGCCCTGCAAGCTGGCTGCCCTGACCGTGGCGGCAACGTGCTGCCCGTGGTGCGTCACTTGATGCTGCACCCCGACTTTCACATCAAGAACCCCAACCGTGCGCGCAGCCTGATCTTCAGCTTCTGCAGTGCCAACCCCGGTGCCTTCCACCGCAGCGATGCGGCAGGCTATGTGTTCTGGAGTGAACGCGTGTTGGAGCTCGACGCCATCAACCCCCAAGTCGCCGCCCGTTTGGCACGCGCCTTGGACCGTTGGAGCAAGCTGGCCGAGCCCTACCGCACTGCTGCGCACGAAGCCATCAAACGCGTCGCCGCCAAAGCCGATTTAAGCAACGATGTGCGTGAGGTTGTCTCACGCGCCCTCTCCAACTAAGGACTGATTCATGAGCATTTCTCTCACCCGCTATTTGGTTGAACAACAACGCGCCAAAGGCCGCATTCCTTCCGAGCTGCGCTTGTTGCTCGAAGTGGTGGCCCGTGCTTGCAAAAGCATCAGCCACGCTGTGAACAAAGGGGCCTTGGGCAGCGAACTCGGCGACGTCATGGGCTCGGCGGGCAGCGAAAACGTGCAAGGCGAAGTGCAAAAGAAACTCGACATCATCGCCAACGATGTGTTGATCGAAGCCAACGAATGGGGCGGCCACTTGGCGGCCATGGCCTCCGAAGAAATGGACAGCATCCACGTGGTGCCCAACCGCTACCCACAAGGCGAATACCTGTTGATGTTTGACCCACTCGATGGCTCCAGCAACATCGACGTGAACGTGAGCATCGGCACCATCTTCAGCGTGCTGAAAAAGGTGGACCCCAACAAAGGCGTCAGCGAAGACGACTTCATGCAACCCGGCACCAACCAAGTGGCCGCTGGCTACTGCGTGTACGGCCCCCAAACCACCTTGGTGCTGACCGTGGGTGATGGCGTGGCCATGTTCACCTTGGACCGTGAGCAAGGCTCATTCGTGCTGACCCAAGAGAACGTGCGCATCCCCGCCGACACCAAAGAATTCGCCATCAACATGAGCAACATGCGCCACTGGGACGAGCCCGTGAAGCGCTACATCGACGAATGTTTGTTGGGCGAAGAAGGCCCACGCGGCAAGAACTTCAACATGCGTTGGATCGCCTCCATGGTGGCCGATGTGCACCGCATCTTGACCCGTGGCGGCGTGTTCATGTACCCCTGGGACAAGCGTGAACCCGGCAAAGCCGGCAAGCTGCGTTTGATGTACGAAGCCAACCCCATGAGCTGGTTGGTCGAGCAAGCGGGTGGCGCATCCACCAACGGCCAGCAACGCATCTTGGACATCCAACCCACGCAACTGCACCAACGTGTGAGCGTGATTTTGGGTTCTAAAAACGAAGTGGAACGTGTGACGAGTTATCACACACCCACATAACGATGCCACAAGGTGTGGTCAGCCTCTAGCGCGGCAGAGCCACCCTGCCACACCACTTGCCCGCGCTCAATGATTGTGTGCTGGTCTGCCAGCTTCACCAGTTTTTGCACATACTTGTCGATCACCAAAATGCTTTGGCCTTCGCCGCGCAAGGTGTGCAAGCAGCGCCAAATGTCTTCACGCACCAAGGGGGCCAAGCCTTCGGTGGCTTCATCCAACACCAGCAAGTGTGGGTTGGTCATCAAGGCGCGGCCAATGGCCAACATTTGTTGTTCGCCGCCCGAGAGTTGATTGCCCATGTGGCGATGACGCTCAGCCAAACGCGGGAATAAGGCATACACACGCTCTAGCGTCCACGGGTTGGTGCTGCTGTTGCGGTTGGCTGCAAAGGCCAACAGGTTTTCTTGCACCGAGAGTGTTGGGAAAATTTGTCGACCTTCGGGCACCACAGCGAGCCCCATGCGTGCAATGCGGTCGGGGCTGTAACCCTCCACACGCTCGCCACAAAAACGAACCGTGCCGGACAACGCAGGCGTGAGGCCCAAGATGGAACGCACAGTAGTGGTCTTGCCCATGCCGTTGCGGCCCAGCAAAGTAGACACACCGCCCGCCTCGATAGACAGGCTGACACCAAACAACACTTGGCTGCTACCGTAGCCACTCTGCAAGTCGTGAACTTCTAGCAAGGCGCTCATGGTTTATTCGTCGCCCAAGTAAGCGCGCTTCACAGCCGCATCGTTTTTGATGTGCTCTGCCGTGCCACATGCAATGACTTGGCCCGACACCAACACCGAGATGGTGTCGGCCAAGCGAAACACCGCATCCATGTCGTGCTCAACCAGCAGCAGCGTGGTGTCACCACGCAAGCTTTGCAGCAGTTGCACCATGCGCTCAGATTCATCAGGGCCCATACCGGCCATAGGCTCGTCGAGCAACATCAACTTTGGCGAAGTGGCCAATGCCAAGCCCACTTCGAGCTGGCGTTGTTCGCCGTGCGACAGCGCACCGGCGGGCTGCATAAGCTGCGCTTGCAAACCCACGCGCTCGGCCACCTCGGCGGCGCGTGCATAGCGTTCGTGTTCGCTGCGTGCGGCGCGCCAAAACTTGAAGCTACTTCCCTCGCCCGCCTGAATAGCTAAGGCCAAGTTGTCTTGCACCGTGAGGCGTGTGAACACACTGGTGATTTGGTACGAACGCACCAAACCCGACCTTGCACGCTGGTGCATAGCCGTGTGTGTGAGGTCTGCCCCATCAAACACAATGCGGCCTTCGTCTGGGGCTAAGGCGCCCGAGATTTGATGAATCAGCGTGGTCTTGCCCGCACCGTTGGGACCAATGAGCGCGTGGATTTCACCGCACTTCACTTGCAGCGTGGCATGGTCAGTCGCAGCCAAACCGCCAAAGCGTTTGACCAAGTTGTCGACGTGCAGCAAAGGCGCGCTCATGGCTGGCTCTTTCGCTGCAATCGTTGCAACACGCTGGTCAAACCATTGGGGGCCAATAGCACCACGGCCAACAACAAAGCACCTAAGCCCAGCTGCCAATGGATGGTGAAGTGGCTCAGTGTTTCTTCCAACAGCAAGAACACCACCGCGCCCCACACACCGCCATACAAATGGCCCACACCACCCAAGATGACCATCATCATCAACAGGCCCGACTGGTTCCACTGCATGAGCGCGGGACTGACAAAACCGCCTTGGTTGGCCAGCAGCGCACCGGCCAAACCTGCCAAGCTACCGGCTAGCACGAAGGCCACCAATTTGTAGCGGTACACCGCATAGCCCAGCGCTTGCATGCGCACCTCGTTCTCGCGAATGGCTTGCAGCACATGGCCAAAGCGCGCATTCAGCACACGGGCCACAGCGTAAAGCGAGGCCACGCACACCGCCAGCACCACGTAATAAAAACTGGTTTCGTCGTTGACATCCACACACGGAATTTGCGAACGCCCCGCCAATGACAAACCATCGTCACCGCCATAGGCTTTGATGGAGATGGTGAGGTAGTAAATCATCTGGGCAAAGGCCAGTGTGATCATGATGAAGTACACACCTTGTGTGCGCAGGCTGATGGCACCGATGAGCAAAGCGAACAAAGCGCTCACCACCATCGCCGCAGGCCACAACACCCAAGCCTCCGTGATGCCCATTTGCGTGAGGATGGCCACGCTGTACGCGCCCACACCCACAAACGCCGCATGGCCAAAACTCACCATGCCACCAAAACCCAAAATGAAATTAAGGCTGGTGGCAGCCAAGGCAAAAATCAAAATGCGGCTAGCCAAGGCAATGTAAAAACCTTCGCCCACTGCGTTGGCGATGAATGGCAACGCGACCAACAGCAACAACGCAGGCACGCTCCAGCGCCACTGCAAAGAGTGATCTAAGGATGTGGAGCGAGGTGAATGGGCCATGCGAATATTGTTGTGCTGTGTGCGTTGCTTAACCGTGCATCGGAAACAACCCGCGCGGTTTAAAGAACAACACAGTAGCCATGAGCATGTAAATCAAGATAGACGCCACAGCGGGGCCTGCGCTTGATGCCGCCTCCGCACTGAGCAGCGAATCAAACACCATCGGCACCAAAGTGCGCCCTGCTGTGTCGACCACGCCCACCAACATCGCACCCAAAAACGCACCGCGTATCGAGCCAATGCCACCGATGACGATGACCACAAAGGCCAAAATCAAAATACTCTCGCCCATGCCCACTTGCACGGCCAGCAGCGGGCCCAGCATGCCGCCCGCAATGGCGCACAGTGCAGCACCCACACCAAACACGGCGGTGAACAAACGCGTCACGTTGCTGCCCATGGCCAAAGCCATTTCGCGGTTGGCTGCACCCGCACGCACTTGCATGCCCACGCGCGTGCGCGTGATGAGCACATACAAAAACAAAGCCACGGCCAAACCCACACCGATGATGAACAAGCGATAGGCCGGATAGAAAAATCCGCTCACCAATTCGACAGGGCCGCTCAGTGCAGCCGGAGGGTTGAGCGTGATGGGCTGTGCGCCCCAAATCAAGCGCACGGTTTCGTTGCACATCAAGAGAATGGCAAAAGTGCCCAGCACTTGCGAGAGGTGGTCACGTTCATACAAGCGGCGCAGGATGGTGACTTCGAGCAACACACCAAACACCGCAGCGCCCGCCACACCCGCGCCCAGCCCCAGCCAAAAAGAATCGGTGGCCGCAGCCACCGTGGCAATCAAGTAAGCGCCCACCATGTAGAGCGAGCCATGCGCGAGGTTGATCATGTCCATGATGCCAAACACGAGCGTCAAGCCCGCGGCCAGCAAGAACAACATCAACCCAAACTGCAAGCCGTTGAGCGACTGCTCAAACAGCAAAATCCCATCCATGTTTACAGGCTAGGCATCTTGCAGCT